>CAMJUL010000001.1 GCA_946408995.1 uncultured Clostridia bacterium
AGCCCCGCCGTCCAAACAGCCGCCTGGACAAGGTGCGCCATATGTTCAGTAAGATCACTTGATACGCCACAGCGAGGAAGGTTATTGCATTTCCCTGTCTTTCGTGGTAAAATGTAGTTGTAAACCACCAGAGAAACCAATCTAATTTTACCGTTGATAGCCATTTCCTTGATAGCCAAATGATAGCAAAAGTTCGGCAAGCCCATAGGATAAGGATAATAGGTATCAGGAAAAATCAAATGGTATCAAATCCCCCAAACAAAAGCGTTTAGAATTAAGTTTCATTTTGCGAAGAGGAATAACAAATGGGAAATCAATACAGTCAGCAATAAAGCAATAACCCGGAATGGCTTCAGATTATTCTGTTTTTCCATGGATGAGAATGTCAGCAGTGAAGATGAAACCCTGTATTTCTACTTTGATTTCGCAGATGCGGAAGACAAAGTATATACGCTCCGCCTTGATATGAGCCTGCGCTTTCCCACCTATTTCCGTTTTCTGGGTCTGCCGGGAGAAGATACGGACAACGGTCATATCTATCATGAAATCATAATGGATTACGATCGAAACTTTACATTCGAACTGGATGTGTTTGGCGGAGGATACCGTGAATACATCAGTGTGGAACCCTGGCATCAGTATCATTTTGGCGTTAATGAGTTCTCGCTTGCGGAAATGCCGCTTTCAATCCTCGATTTAACGAAACCGGCTACAGTAAAGGCCGGTTCAGGTCAGGTGGGATTATACCGTTATCCGATGGACAGCGGTAAACCGGTTCGGTTTCTCAATGAGGGGGACTTCGTAAAAATTGTACGCCTGGAATATGGAAGTGATAACTGGATGATTGTCTGTGTGGAGGATGAGGTATATTTTGCACCGGGTGTTTCATTTGAATACTAAACCGACACACATGATAATGAAACGGAAAATCGGAAAATAATCTTTCTATCAGTACCGAGTGTAAGAACAAGGCTGAAGGCAGGCACAACTCGATTTCTGCTTATCGGAATTCTAGCAATTTGGCAAATCTTAAGATAGCAAACAGCCCGACTGAACGCTAATCAGCCGGGCTGTTGCTGTTATTCATCAAAGAGCTTTTTATGGCTCTCAACAACTGTTTCGATATCCTCCATGAAAAGGCAGTCAATAATACACTGGTAACGATAATACCGAACCATCACAGTACGGGTAAACCTGGTCATCTCCAGAAACAAGGATGACAGCAACGGCGGAAGCTGCAACCCAATGATAAGCCGGGTAACATCCTGAATGCTGTACTCATAATCATCCTCATTGCACATACGGCTGATCTTGGCTTCGCTCAATCCCGTGGCAGCGGCAAGACCGCGCTGCGTCTTGACCCGGTCCTTGAGCAGTTTCGTCAGTGCCTTGGATGGGCGACGTGGGAGAGAGTCCAGATATTCCAGATTTTTCTCTTCCAGCTCATCCCTGGACATACCGGATATATCGAGAGAGTGAACCATGAGATAGCACTCATTGTACTCGTCATCGTAGTGAAGCTCACCGACCCGATAATGATCCGCAGAGATATGATAGGTTCGCGAAAACTTCATGCAGCACTGATCTACGTGACCGAGCGCCCATTTGGTCATCAGGTACCCTTTTTTCGTACTGCCGACATATTGTGATTGGTTCAGGCAGATGTGCCCATCCGCATAAACGAAAGCACGAGAGTTGATCACTTCACGGAAATGCGCGTCCTTCTCATACATCTCCGTGAACTGTGACCGACTGATAACAAAGGTTTCCCCGGAGGAAAGACTGTCTGCATCGAAGGCAAAGTTTGCAATGTAATGGCCGTCAATATAGTTGAGCGCACCCTTTGCGCCGGAAGTGCCCATTGTGATCATCCGGGTCTTGATAATTGAGCGCGCCTTTTGCTTATCAGAAGCAATCTTGCTGATGATCCCAGCCAGCTTCTGGCCAAGATTATCCTGATTGTTTGCAACTTCCTTCCAGTATTTCCTGACCATCGGCTCAAAAACAGGGCGCGGAAACATCGCTGCAATACCAACAAAGCTGGCCTGACGCTCTACCCAGCGGATGTCCTTTTCAGCCGGTTTGGAAGCATCATCCGCTTCCTGATAATCCAGCATCCGCAGATCTGATGCATGCAGATTCTGCAGTTCAAAGAACATGGAGTGCCATTCATAATGCCCGCACTCATGGTAGACGTCACGGTCGATATCCCCACGATGCTCGCGATTCTCATTGATCAGGATCGTCTTTCCAGGGATCGTAATATCTGTGAAATCTTCATCATCTGTGGCTGTGCCGGATGCGCCGGAGGCGACAACCCGGGCATGTCCTTCCTTGAGATAGAGAATGGCACCGGTGTAATGATTCCTGTACAGGGATGCCACTTTGATCTTCAGTCCCATGGCTTCAGCCAGCTCATAGGCACCGTTTTCTCTGTCCTTCTGCACACCACTTTCGCCCAGGTATTTCTGGAGCATCTCCAGCACCAGGACTTCCATTTCTTCGTAGGAGAGTACGGGAACCAGATATTTTGTCAGCTTGGGCAGGTTACGCTCGGGCAGAACATGCGTAGTGAAGTCTTTCAGTCCCCGGTGCAGCGTGATGCCGCCATCCAATGTGATCTCTGCTGTAAAGTTGATAAAGCGGATGATGAACCTTGGAATACTGCCGTCTTTGGGCAGTCCAAACTTGATCCGCATTTTGCAGTCGGCAATCAGATTGGTTCGGTCAACGCGCCAGGGTTCGGCACGCAGCAGTTCCGTACTGTTGGTGTCAATAATGATCTCCGAATCTTTGCAGTCCACATCCAGGCCTTCCACAAGGTTCAGGGACATAGCTGCTTTGATCTCTTCCAGTAGATCATCCATGTAGTGATTTGCGAGGTATTCTTTCAGGCCCTGCAAAACAGGGGCCATTTCGACAGGTTTGCTTTTGGTGGACATTGGTTGCTTCTCCTCAATGATACATCATGCCGGGCATTTTGACAGTTTCACATTTATCGGTAGCAAGATCGGTTCTGCGCCTGCAGTGGCAAGCGCTGAAGATCGCGTCCTTGCCGAAGCGATTGCGGATATCGTCGATCGCACGATCCAGCCGATTCCGCTTGTCGAATATCAGATAATCGCCGAACATATCCAGCTGGTCAGGCAGTTTCTCATCCTGAAGCTTTGAAGCGGTGATCGTCAGCGCCCTGACGGGCTTCTCCCAGCGGTAGTAAAGCAGGAAAAGCTCATAGGCCGCCTGGGCGATAATCGCTGCGCTCTGCGTAGGATAATGAATCGGCGCAACATATTCGTGGTACATGAAGCTGTTGTCCTTCACATAAAGGTGTACAGCTTTTGTTTTGCACTCGCTGGCAATCATCCGGTGACTGACGTCCTGTGCCAGCTCATCCAGTGCCAACCAGACAGAATAGTTGTCTTCCAGATCCCTGGTGCATGTTGCGCCGTGTCCGATAGACTTTGGGGCCGGACTGTAATCCACCGGTGCAACAGCCGAACAGTCTGTGCCATTGGCGAAAGCCTGAACCATGAGGCCGTTCTTTCCAAATTTCCGGGCAATGATATCGGAGGGGGCATTCGCCAGCTGCCCAATGGTTGTAATGGCGATGTTATTCAGCTTTTTTGTTGTTCTCGGACCTACATAGAGCAGATCCGATACCGGAAGATCCCAGCACTTCTCTTTGAAGTCTGATTTCCGGAGAACCGTAAGCGCGTCAGGCTTCTTCATGTCGCTTCCAAGCTTGGCCAGTGCCTTGCTAAAGGACGCGCCAATGGAAACAGTCAGTCCGGTTTCATCCTTCACTGTCTGACGGATCTCCTCAGCGACACTGACAGCGTCATCCTCGTCATAAGGGAGACTGATCCAGCACTCATCCATGCCGAAGGGCTCAACATTGTCGCTGTAGCGCTTATAGATGCGCTGAAGCAGTTTCGAGTATTTCAGGTAAAGGTCATAGTGGGGCTTGACTTTGACCAGACCGGGGCATGCCTGCATGGCCTGCCAGTTTGCCATGCCAGTTTTCACACCCATCCGTTTTGCGGGATAGTTTGCAGTCAGAACAATCCCGTGTCGCTGTTCCGGATCGCCGCATACCGCGATTCGCTGATTCCGCAGATCCGGATTCTCAACCATCTCTACTGATGCATAGAAGCAGTTAGCATCGGAATGGAGAATCATCATGAGCATCACTTCCTTCCGGTGTCCACATCGACAGCGCACATTATAGACGCAGTTAATCATCATTTTCAAGATGGCAAGCGCCTATTGGCGTCATTTGACGCCACATTGAAAAATAGGCATTGACAAGGGCGCTGTTTGCCTCTATGATTGACGCAGTTAATGTCATTGGAGGTTGAGAGTATGGCACGCCGTAAATTTGAAGCCACTCAGGATGGCAGCCAGAAGAAAGTCAAGCTGGAACCCCAGGGAGCCGGTGTATGTGACAATAAACTGTTTTATGCGGAACGTGTTAAGGCACTGCGGACAGCAGCCGGTGTGACGCAATCGGAACTGGCCAGCAGACTGGGGCTGTCCAGGTCTTCCGTGCTGAACTGGGAGCTGGGACGGACACGCCCGGACATCAGCAACATTCCCGCCCTCTGCCGGGTGCTGAATGTCCCGATCTCACAGTTCTTCTTTTCTACCGGAAGCGATACGGGACTGAACAGCGCGGAGTCCCAGCTGATCCGTTCCTATCGGAACATGAACGACAAGCATCAGCGCTTCATCGTGAAGATGGCCGGTGAACTGGAAGAGATGGATGCTCCTGTTCAAGTTCATGCTCCCAGGATCCGTCTACTGTCTCTGCCATATGCCGAGGATGCGGTCGCAGCCGGTGTCGGAACTGACAGCTTTGAGGCCAACTGCCGGCAGTGCTATGTTCACGACACACCGCAGCTGCGCGAAGCGGATATCCTGTTCCATGTCAACGGCGACAGCATGGAACCGACCTACCCCGACGGCTGCACCGTGATAGTGCGGAAGAGCAGCGAGGTGGACACAGGCGACATTGGCATTTTCTCCGTGGATGGCACGCTGTTCATCAAGGAATGCCAGCCGGACGGACTGCATTCCATCAATCCGAAATATCCTCCGATGCTGTCAAAGAAGTTCGGAGAAATCAGGATTATCGGTCGTGTCATGGGCATGATGGAGGATGGCGATTTTGCCAGCGAGGCGGAAATCAGGGATTTCCAGGCACAGAAGTGAGGGATCAGGATGAAATACAGGAAGCAGTACATCGATGTGGATGTAGCGATCAGTGCTTCCGGGCAGATGCTCCCGCGCATCATTCATTGGACAGATGGCCGTAAATACACGATATCCAAAGTGAAGGCCATTGTTCCATCCCCGGCGCTGAAAGCTGGCGGGCAGGGAGACCGCTATACCGTGATGCTGGAAAACCAGGAGCGGTATTTGTTCTTTGAACGCCCAACGGATTCGGACGACGCATCCATGGTTGGCAGATGGTTCGTAGAAGCGCCAGTGCTTCAGAACGGATGATATTCGCGGATTGAAAACGCAGCATTGCTGCAGGCATGTTTTCGGGAGGAGTGGGAACAGGATGGCAAATGAGCGTGGAAAGAGGAAGGACCGTCTTCTCTTCATACTCCAGTATCTGATCAACAATACAGATGATGAGCATCGGGTTTCTCAGCAGGAGCTGGCTGATCTGTGTGCTGAGTCAGGTCACGGATGTGATCGGCATCTGATCAGCAATGACATCAGCGTGCTCTGCTCCTATGGCTTCGATGTGATTTCCACCATGGAAGGCCGGAAAAAATACTACAACTATGGCTGCCGTGATTTTGACATCGCTGAGCTGCGGACACTGATCGACGCGGTTGAGTCTTCTGTGTTCATCAGCCAGAAGAAAACGGAATGCCTGATTAAGAAGATTTCCGGCTTATCCAGCTGCCATGACGCTGAAAAACTCCGTGCCTCTGTCTATACCGGGAAGCTTGCCAAGGCTGAGAACAATCAGATCTTCCTGACCATTGATGTGATCAACCAGGCAATCAACACCGGCAAGAAGATTTCATTTCAGCACTTCTTCTATAATGGAAGCCGGCAGCGGGTCATGCGTAACAATGGCGAGGTCTATACGGTTTCGCCTTATCTGACCATATGGAAAAATGACCGTTACTATATGGTTGGTTGGGCAGACAACCGATCCGAAGTCCGTTCTTTCCGGATTGACCGAATGGCTGTGCCAATGCTCACTGACGAGCCAGCCGTGCCTCGTCCAGAGGGCTTCGATCCCTATGCCTATTACTGCACCTTGACCAAGATGTATGGCAAAGGCCCGGAGATGGACATCACACTTTGTTGTGATGACACACTGATGAACAATATCATTGACCGCTTTGGCGATGATTTTGCCTTTGAGCGCGCAGATGAATCCCATTTCCGTGCAACCGTACACGTCAATGCCAGCGATACCTTCTGGGGCTGGGTGTTTGAATATGTAGGACGAATGAAGGTTGAAGCGCCGGAGGAAGCAAAGCAGATGTATCGCGAGCGCCTTTCCAGGGCGATGGAAGAGTAACGTGCAGGAGAAGCTTATGATGGAAATAAGACGTATGCCCATTGATCAGGCGAAGATTATCCAGATTTTGAATGAGGAAGATCAGTATTTCGTAAGCTGTCATCACAGACCGCCCCGCGGCAGGGAGAGCGAGGATGTTGTTGACAATGCCTATGCGCGGCTCAGCCGGATTCAGTCTCTGCCATATACTGAAGTTGACCGGATTTATCACGAAATGAGGTGCCAGCATGCCGGATCTTGAGAAGCAGAAACAGGAATTTCTAACCTTGTGTAGAGAGAACATCAAGCGCGATGGGCTTGAGGATCTGCTGGGCTGGCTTCAGAAATCTGATTTCTTTACAGCTCCCGCCAGCACACGCTATCACGGTGCTTATGAAGGCGGCTTATGTGAACACTCCCTGGATGTTTACCACATGGCTAAGAAAGCAATCGCCGGTTACGAGCTTGAGCTGACAGAAGAAAGCGTAGTTGTAGCAACGCTCTTCCATGATCTGTGCAAGGTAAATTTCTATAAGAAGGATGTGCGGAACCAGAAAATCAACGGCACCTGGCAGGAAGTCCCATGCTACACAATCGAGGAGAAATACTGCTTTGGCGGGCACGGCTCCAAATCGGTTTATCTTGTGCAGCAGTTTATGAAGCTGAAGACGGATGAGGCAGCAGCCATCAACTGCCACATGGGCGCGACCAGCGGCGGTGATTCCGTCCGCGATACAAGCAACGCTTACGCAGCCTTCCCGCTGGCCTGGGTCACGCACGTCGCTGATGAGGCTGCAACGTACCTTCTGAAACGATAATACACAGCATGCTTTAACCTTCGGATCTGATCCGGAGGTTCTTTTTTTGAAAAAAATTTCATTCCACCGGTGTCATTTTGCCTCTTTTTTCCCATAGAGGGGCGTGAGGTAAATAACCTCAACAAAAGGATCAAGGAGCAGAGCAATGATGGAAATGATGCAGATTCAGCAGAACATGAACACGGCCCGGAACATTCCGCAGGAGCGGCGCTGCTATACCGTTGAGGAACTGATGGAGATCCTGGGCGTAGGCCGCAAAGCAGTGTACTCCCTCATTCACAGGAAAGTCTTCCCGGCGATCAGGATCAACAGTGTGGGCTACAGGATTCCGAAGGAGAGCTTCCATGCCTGGCTGTATCAGCAGAGCTGAATGCCTGTCTGCTAACGCAGGCCGGCGACAGACTAAAACTTTGGCGGAAGTCGTGCTACGATCTCGGTTAGCAGAACGGAAGGAGGGAGCTGCTGTGTCAGGCAAAGAAGCAACAACCATGACGGTTCGAGCCATGGGTGCCTTACTGGGGCTGAAAAAGACGGAAAGTTACTACCTGGTCAACAAAAAGGTCTTCGATACGGTTATGGTCGCAGGCCAGAGGCGTGTAGTGAAGGCCAGCTTTGAAGAATGGTATGCCCGCCAGGATCGGTACAGAAAGGTGGACGGTGAGCCTCCCGGAGCTAAACTGCACAGCAACATGTATTCGGTCTCTGACCTTCAGAAAATGCTGAATCTGTCCCAGGACAGCGTGCTGGAACTGATTCACAGAGAGAAGTTCCTGACGATGACCTTTGAAGGGAAATTCTGGATACCGAAAGTCATATTTGACGACTGGTATGCATCTCAGTCCCGGTACAGGAAGCCAGAGGATCGAGAACGGGATCGGGCAGCAGAGGAAAGCTCCATGACAATCCCTGAAATGGGCCGTCTCCTTGGTCTTAATCCCAGACAGGCATGGCAGCTGTACTATAAGCACCAGGACGAGTTGAAGCTGATCCGTATTGCTGACCGCCCAAGGGTTACGAACGCGAGCTTTCTGTATTGGATCAGCGGACAGGAAGAGCACAAGATTGACTCGGAAGCAACCTTGCCGCAGATTGAAAGCGAGGATGAACTCCTGACAGCACTGGAAGCGGCAGAAAAGCTCGGCGTCAATGTGCAGCGGATCTACCGCGCACTGCGGAACAGTAAAGCCGCAGGAAAGAAGGTTGGACGAACCTGGTACTTCAAATATATGGACATCCTGACCGCACTTTCAAAGGAGGAATGATTCATGGCATCCGTGATTTCCCGCAATGACAAGTTCTGTGTCGTCTATTCTTACTTCGATAAGGATGGCAAGCGGCGTCAGAAATGGGAAACCTTCAAGACGTTGGGTGAAGCAAATACCCGGAAAATTGAGATCGAGTATTCACAGCAGGTTGGCAATTTCGTTATTCCGAACTGCACGACGGTTTCTGAGCTGATGAAAGAATATGTTTCCCTTTACGGAAAAACAAAATGGTCGCCGTCTGTATACTCCAGCAATACCGGGCTGATCAATCACTACATCGAGCCATATCTCGGGAAACTGAAACTCGCCGAAGTCACGTCCCATACGCTGGAGCGGTATTATCAGAAGCTCCTGACCACGCCGGCGGTTCCTATGATCTGTGTGAAGAAGTATACCAATGAAACCCGGACCGTAACGACAGCGACTGTTCGCAAAATTCATAATGTGCTCCGCAGCGCATTCACGCAGGCCATGAAATGGGATCTGATTGAAAAGAATCCCGCCGCATATGCCACTGTGCCGAAGCATGAAGCAAAGGAACGGGAAATCTGGGATGCACAGACGATCTTCAAGGCCATCGAGTTATGCAAGGATCCCCGGTTGAAGCTTTGCCTCAACCTGGCCTTCTCCTGTACGCTTCGCATCGGCGAGCTTCTGGCCTTGACATGGGACTGTGTGGATATATCCGATGAGAGCATTCAGGCCGGCAAGGCATCCATCTCCATCACCAAGGAATTGCAGCGTGTGAGCAAAAAGGCCATGAAGGCACTGGACTCTAAGGACATTATCACGGTCTTCCCGGATCAGGGTCTTCACAACCGGACAGCGCTCGTGCTGAAAGCGCCTAAGACGCCCACAAGTATCCGCAAGGTTTTCCTTCCGAAAACGGTTGCTGAAATGCTTGTCGCCTGGAAAATGGAGCAGGACGCAGCGATTGAAGCCATCGGAAACGAATACGCTGCTTTCAATCTGGTAATTGCAACACCGGTTGGACTGCCTTGCGAATCTGCACAGATCCGTAAGGCACTGAAGAACCTGATCGAAGAAAACAATCTGCCGCCGGTCGTCTTCCACAGCCTTCGGCACTCCAGTATCACCTACAAGCTCAAGCTGAACCAGGGCGACATCAAGTCCGTACAGGGTGACTCCGGTCACGCGCAGGCATCCATGGTTACTGACCAGTATTCCCACATTCTCGATGAGAACCGGCAGGAAAACGCGAAGCTGCTTGAAAAGGCATTCTACAACGGACGCGGGGCAGAGCCGGAAGCCGAAGTCAAGCGGAAGCAGATCGCCATGGTCGATCAGATGAACGCGATGGGCTTCGATCCGCTCCAGCTGGCAAAGGTGCTCAGCAACCCGGACATGGTGAAAATGCTTCAGATGCTCGCCGGTAGCGGCGCAGCGACATAAAGTGAGCCCCTCCATCTGCGGGAGGGGCTTAGTTCGTTGGATTGATGCAAATCGTTACTGCATTACTTTATTCATTAACTGTTGGAAACTATCTACATGATCATATGTTACTGTACCATTGGATAACGTTGAAAAAAGTTTTTTAGCGCAATCGATCTTCGCCTTTTCGATTGGGCGGAGATTCAAACTATCCATTGTTCCTTTTGTTTCAGCAACAAAGTAAATATGTCGTACGGTTCCTTCGTGAAATACAATAGCCCAGTCAGGCGAATAATGACCGACCGGCGTAGGAATCGCAAATCCTTTCGGCAGCTTGGCGTAGATATTCACGTCCTGGGATCCATCCAATGCTTCCGCAAATTTGCGTTCCACGCTCTTTTCTGCGCTGCCATCGGTGAAAACGTAGTCCTGAATGGCTTTTGTGGCTCGGAAAGCCTGATCAAAAGTCTTCCCATGCTTTTCCGCTGTAAAGATGCTGCTGTCATAGCCTCCCTCAATTGTGTCATAGGTAATGTGCTCCACAATCATGGTTGCCTTCTGCTCTTTTATCAGACGAATCACTTTTGAGATGAACTCCTCAGGATTGTTCTGGAACATGGCAAATTTCTGCGGATCGATGCCTTTTAGGATGGTAGTCACCGTTCGACGTGTCAATACAGTGCCCTCAGAGATTTTTCCGACAAGATCATATCGGATCTGACTGGTTTCCGCATGCTTGAGTGTATTAGTCTTCGTCTTTACAGCACCGAAGGCGTCACTTTCCCGCATCTGTTCGCCAGTGATATGTTCGCGCTGGCTGGCGACAGACACGGTGTACTGAAGCTGGCTGACATAGAGCTCCGCATTGATAGCAGTGATCGCCTTCTGTATTAGCTCATTGGAATCGAAGTCTACCGTATAAGCATAGCGATGGTTGATAGCTGTCCACAGTGTCTGGAACGCCTGCTTGTAGAAGCGGTCGTTGAGCGGATTCTCCGGTGCAGGGGTCTTGTTGCCGTCCTGGAACATTTCGGCCAGCACCTTATCGTCGAAGATTGCCTGTACCAACTTATGAATGCCTTCCTGCATCGGTCGGAGTGCCTCCGGCAGAACTGCAAGACTATCATTTTTTACATCATCACGGTAGTCCTGTGTGACATTATCGTCTTCGTCAATATAGTTGTTGCGGACAAGATACTGATAGATCTGCCTGGCCTGGGGCTGAGTGATCTTAGCCTGCTGGCCATCAGCTATGATGATATTCTTGCCCTCGAAATACTCAATGCTGGCCTTGCGAGGACGGTCGTAGAGGACAGCACGAGTCTGCTCCTGTAGCCCGGCCACAAAGGTAGCATAGCCTTCACTCGCGATAACCGTCAGGGTATTAAGCGCCTGCACCTGATCACCAACAGTCTCTGCGTCCATGCGGTCACCAGCCTGGTTGACGCACAGACGCAGCCCGCGCCCAACTTCCTGCCGCTTCTGCGTAGTGCTATCGCCGCCATGCTTCAGTGTGCAGATCTGGAACACGTTCGGATTGTCCCAGCCTTCACGCAGGGCGGAGTGGGAGAAGATAAACCGGGTTGGCTCGTCAAAGCTGAGCAACCGCTCCTTATTCTTCAGGATCAGGTCATAAGCAGAAATATCATCAGAGAATTCGCTTCCACGCTTGGTAGTGGAGTCGATGGCACGTCCGGTCTTTTTGTCGATGCTGAAATAGCCCCTGTGCGTGTCATGAGCGGAAATCCCATCCAGATAAGCAAGATAGACCGGATCGAGCAAGGTCCGATAATCCCGCAGGACAGCGATGTATTCCTCTTCAAAAACACGGCCATATTCGCCCAGTGCTTCGTTACCGTCCGCATCATACTGACGGTACCGGGCAACTTCATCTATAAAGAACAGGCTCAGGCACTTGATGCCCTTGCTGAACAGCTCCGCTTCCTTCTCCAGATGGGAGATAATCGTCTCTCTGATCTGAACGCGGCGCATATCCGCCTCGGACACGTCTCCGACCACATCACCTTTGTGAATGACAAAACCATTCGTGAAGGTTATCGTTGCAGCAATGGGATCAATTGCTGCGATGGAGAACCCACGATACTGCTCCATTTCATTGGAGACAAAGAACAGGTTGTCGCCGACACCCAGAAGGCGGGTTTCACGATTGATGGATTTCTGGTACTGAATCTCCAACTCCAGGCGCACCATAGGCGGCTTTTTCGGAGACAACACGATGGATTCCAGGTACAGATACTGATCCGTGCCCCGGAAGTTTTTTACCTCGAAACCCTTGACCTCAATGCGCTTGACTAGCCGTTTGTTATAGGCGTCCAGTGCATCCAGCACGTATACCAGATTGTGCTGTTTCGCGTGCGTGGCGGAATAATTCAGCACAAACAGCGGGTTAAATTTCGCCAGGGTTTTCTGGGTCACTTCGCCGCCCATTTTCTGGGGCTCGTCCATGATGATGATCGGGCGGTTGGCAGCTATGACGTCAATGGGACGGCGGCTACCGAATTCGTCCCGCTTAGAGAAGATGATACGTGCTGCGGCGTCGCCCTTGCGTCCCTCCACGTTTTTCTCCTCATTCATGGATGCGGCAAAAGCCTGCGTGTTAATGATCATCACGTTGATGCCACTGTCGGAGGAGAAGCTGTCCAGCTGGTTCAGGTTGGCACTGGAGTAGATGAAGAAACGGGCCTTCTTACCATAGTGCTCCATGAAGTGATCCACCGTGATCTCGAAGGACTTTTTTACACCTTCGCGGATGGCAATGGAGGGCACAACAACGATAAACTTGCTCCACCCATAACGCTTGTTCAGTTCGAACATGGTTTTGATGTAGACATAGGTTTTTCCCGTGCCAGTCTCCATCTCCACGTCCAGACTGCAACGTCCATGAGTCTTCACAAGTCCATCCGATAGGCGAATGTTGTTTTCTTGCTGGATATCATGGATGTTCTGGAGCAGCTGAGCATCTGAAAGCATAAGTTGCTCATTTAGATAACCTGTATCGTCAATTGGCTCTGGATCAAATAGGCTCGGTTGATCAGGAGGCAGAAGAGTCAATTGGACAGGCATTCCAGGATCAACCAAGGGCTTAACCTCCCCAATATCCCTGCGGTAGCTTATTTCTGAATGATATGGTTGGCCTGCAAACACGCGGACAACGCTATCCACCGCATCAGTCTGGTATTGCTGAATCTTAAATCTGAATTTCATGGTTTTATCTGCTCCTTATGTGTTTCCCAGAGAAAACGTACAAACGTAGTGCTTGAACCTACAGCAAGATGAGCATATCTGGGAGACAGAGCTTGAAAATCTGCCGGTTTTCCATGACCACCACCATGTGAATTACGTAGATGATTGACAGATTCAGCAATAGTTCTGAGGCTACCCAGCATTTTTTTAACAGCTTCAATTTCCGGTTCTGATGTATCTACATTTTTAGCTTTCAATCCCATCAGGTTCAACGTTTCGCTAACAAGTCTGTCGAACTGCCAAGCTTGATCATATGAGACGGCTCGCTCTTGCATGATCGTTTTGCAGCATGATTCGATGAGTTCCTTAGCCATGCCGATTGCTTCAGTAGGGTTTTCATCCTGAGCTTTTTCCATGGTTGCAATCTGCGCAGACAAGTATTCACTTGAGAATGCTGCAGATAAAGGATGCAATGGTGTTTCTGCTGGAATGTTTTGTTCAATAAATTCTTGCCCTTTTGCAAGGAGGCGCAAATAAACGGTACCTTGACCGTCAGTAGAAATGCTGGCATATTCATTGCTTTCAAGGTGCTTTACAATATGTTCATATTGCATATTAATGCTTGTATCATCAAGCGTTTCACTATCTTTCCCATATCGGTGAATGAATAGCAGGCTCATGCCTTCATCAGTAGATATCTCAACCTGATCGCCAGGGAATTGAGACTTTTTTGCTATTGCTGCAAGAGCCTTTTGAGTGCGCTCCATAATTGTTTTTGGATAGTAAGTTATCATTGCTTGATAGGATACTGCATGAAAGTGCGGGTGTTCCTCAAAAAAAGTCGGGGAAATATCACCTGATCTGATCACGCAAGCGTAGCTTGGGTCTCTGTCTTCCGCATACAAGCGAATATTATGATAAAGATATGTAGCTACAACATCTCGATCCAGCTTGTTACGCTGCCATCGCATTATTTCGCTCTCAGTTATCACATAGCGCCCACAAACATTACATTGATAGAAGTGATAACCTTTTCCGTAATTAGGCTCATGAATGCAGTTGCTTTCACCACAAAAGTAGCAATTCATGGTTACAACACCTTCCTCGTCGTCTGCGGCGAATAGGTCTCGAAGATCTGGTCAAAGTTAGTGGCCACGCTGTCGTTGGCCATGCTGCTGTCGCGGAAGATGGCATAGTAGGGCTTCTTCTTCGCAATGGCTGTTACGGTCTCTGTGGTGACACCTGTGTCAAAGCATGCTAAAAGGAAACCGTCGGCAACATCAAATACCTTCTTGCCATCGATGACGGTCTCTTTTATAGCGCTCGAAAGCTCAACACCGAGATCCAGCATCACCTGGAACAGCAGATCCTCCGGGGTGCGGTCAGGTTTGATGTTGTCTGTTGTCAGGTCAAGCAGAGACTGCACCACCTCGGTGGGATTATAGTACACATCCTGCATGTTGCTGCTGTCCAGGCGGAGAACGCGGAAGCCAATGTCCAGGTCGGGAGCGGTCAAGCCTGCTTCTTCCTTGATTTTTCGTCCTGCGCGGCGGATACGTTCTTTACCGATTTCGCAAATCGTTGAATAACCAGCTTTATAAGCGCCGCTTGTTGGGTCTGTTTTTTCTGGAACTTGGACTAAGATAAACCTACGATGTCCACCATCTACAGCATTAAGTTGGATTACGGCATGTGCAGTCGTTGCAGAGCCAGAAAAGAAATCGAGTATTATGTCATCTGAGCCAGAATCACCATTTACGATTAAGGAAATAATCCGCATGACAAGCTCTTTGGGCTTTGGAAAGTCAAACACGCTACGACCTAGGAGGCTTTCCAATTCCTTACTTGCCTTATCCGTTGTTCCTGTATCTTCCTGTCTCCATAAATCTACCGGAACCATACCGCCATCCATTTCGGATAGGAATTTTTTTAACCGCGGATACGTATTTTCGCCATTTTGTCCCCAATATAGTCGGTTTTCCGCTACATGCTTTTCATACGTTGCTCGTTCATATTTCCAAGCATTTGTAGGGTGCTCGACCGTCTTGCCAGTAAACGGGTTTATCAATGGATAGACAAGATTTGGTCGCTGTTCCCTTGAAGCAGGATTAACATACGACACACTTGTCCATACGCCACGAGGGTCATTGTCAGGATTGGAATAAATAGAATCAGCCTTTTCACTTCGCTTTTCTTTGATCTCCTGTATGTGCTCTATATTTTTAGCATAGCATAAAACTGGCTCCGTAAGAGTCGTAAATCTTTTTGCATTATTACTCCTGGTGTATCGTTTCTCCCAAACAATCTGGGTGATGAAGTTCTGAGCACCAAATATCTCATCACAGATTTTTCTAAGATTATGTGACTCGTGTTCATCTATTGATATGAAAATGAGGCCATTGTCCGCAAGCAATGTCTTTGCAAGTTTCAGCCGAGCAAAAAGCATGTTCAGCCAATCTGTATGAAACCGACCATTGCTCTCAGTATTCTGCTCTAAGCGATTTCCTTGATCATCAAATTGACCACTTCGTCCGATGTACTCTTCAGCGTCCTCGGCAAAGTCATCCTCATATACAAAATCGTTACCCGTATTGTAAGGCGGATCAATATAGATCATCTTCACTTTGCCCAGATACGTTTCCTGCAGCAACTTCAGCACATCCAGGTTGTCGCCCTCAATATACAGATTTTGGCTGTCCCAGCCGCCGGGCGCACCATCGCGGCCAACACTGTCCGCACGGACAGGGCGGAGGGTAGCGGCAATAGGCGCATTGGCGGCCAGCATAGCTTTCTTTTTGTCCGGCCAGGTAAACTGATAGCGCTCCTCACGACCCTCTACCACACGGGCAGAGATTTCCTGCATCAGCACATCCTTGTCGATGGCACGTACGACCTCACCTGTGGCCTCGTCAATAGTTTCGGTCACGGCATTGGGGAAAAGAGCCGCCAGCTTGCGGAAGTTTTCATCAGCCTGGTTGGGGGTGTGCATTTTTAGTTTGTCCATGTTCAATTCTCCTTTTCTGCTTTCCAGAAGTGAAATATCGGGAATTTCTTGAAGTTCTCACGGTCGCCAAGTGGCATTTGATGTAGATAATAATCTGCCTGCTCCATCTGATCCAACAACAAATATGCTCCTACTATAATTTCAATACGGTCATTTGAAGTCGCAGCAATCCCGAGTAATACCTTTCGTTCGTCCTCATTCAGAGGCCTTTTGCGTTTCAACACCTGCAAACGGTTCAGTATGGAAATGCGCCGATCCCATATGCTATCCGGCATACTTTCTAGCCATTGCGCAAAGACCAGCGATGTTTCATACAGCTTTTCTTTTCGCATTCCATCTGCTTCGTCATACGCTGCAATCATGCGGAGTAATACGTCATTTGCGACATCATAAATATATGATGTAACCTCGAATTCCTGAAACGATGGAAGCAGTCTCTCAAACTGAATGTTTGAAACGGAGACAAAGTCTTCTTTTCGATAAATAACACCAACAGGTACTGGCAACTTTTCGTCTTCTGTACGTCCCTGGGCAAACACAGGTGAATCGCAATCAAGTGCATTGCTGACCATATACGTAAACTCATCATCACCTATGTGCTCGAAGGACAAGAGAAATTGTAGATTGCCTATTGACAACCGGGTTATCGGCATCAAGTCCGGCTTCAACCCGGATATCGGTTGGTGATCAATAACCGCACATGTCAAGCGATCAAGTTCCTTCCAGTCACGCGCAGTCATATTGCTCAGATCTAGGTCGTCTGTACAGCCCTGTGCATCTAGCATCAGAACCCACCTGTGTGCCTCGATTGCATCCTCTTTTGCCTTCTGAAGATCGAAATTCGACATATCAAAATCGTCTGAGGATAAATCCAATATATTATCCCCGATAGTGAGACTCTTTTTTTCAACGACCGCTATAATGAACGGTAAATCTTTTTCAAGCACACGAAGCTTATCTGAAGCCTTGTATTTCAGTTGGAAGCCCGGATTTCCTGTAGGAAACGTTATAGTAAGGCTACCGCCAATTTGGATTGTTGACTTTCCTTCTGTATGGATAACCTTGTACTTTCTATAGTAAACTGTTCCGTCAACCGAAATATCTCTATCAAGGTCTTGCGTAATAATCATATCAAGAAGTGGGCCTTCCACTGGTTGTGGAGCTGGGTTTCCTTTGACCTTGGCGTAAAGATATCTATCACCATTGACAATCCCAGATATCCCTCTGCTTTCTATGCCGAATCCGGAGACGAATGTTTGCAACCCTTCCAGCACACCCTGCTTTGCTAATTCATCCACAGTAGGGAGCGGAAGGTCGGAAAAGCTACGCTGCTTTCGACAATTCTCAAGGCAATTGAGCGCTATGGATGCAAACCTGTCGTTGCTTGCCGGTAGTGTTTTTAATCGTATGCTGGTTTCTTTCTGGTCAGGCTTACATCCGGAGAGAATATGCATCAACTTGAGCGGCGGAAGCTCAACATAGTAGATTCGCTTTTCATAGTCAGTTTCATCATTATTCAGATGGAAATAGACGACAAAATACAGTAGACCGCCATCGGAACGATAATTCTTCAGCTGGTTTATCTCAACCGAGAAGGAAATCTCATCTGCTGACAGGTCCTCACTATAGTGACCTTTGACCTGAACCGGTAATCTACCATTGAGATTATCATTGGCAATGCGGGCAGATTTATAGATATAGATACTACCATCCCATGCAGGCTCTTTATCATTCACTGGAATAAACGGTGATAGATACCTTGTCAGGTTTATACGCTGACAAAGCAGATTTACCGCTATTTCCTCAATTCGTTTAGTATCCATTGCCATCAGAGATCCTCCAACTGTGCTTGTAATGCCTTTATACTCTGTACCAATTTCATTTTCCTTTTCGGCTGCTTTTCTGCCCATGCCAGCTTCTCCAGCTTGGCAATTTCCTTTTCCAGCTTCTGTCGCTTCTGCTGTGCCGCAAGCTGTTCATCCAGTGACTGCCCTTGTGCTACCACCACACCGGCTGTCCCTGCGACAATGTTCTCCCAAACCCTATCTAGATCAAGCCCAACGATCTCTACGTGAAGATTCTCCGGTGCAGTCCAATCCTGTTGAATCAAGCGTGTCTGCCAGATAGCGAGAGAATGTTGCTCTTCATATTCAAGTATGAGGAGAAGCTTTTGTCCGAACATCTTTGCGATGAAAGAGATGTTCTGTTTATCGTAATCCTTCTTGCGTAGCGCAATAAGAATGACGAAGAAACTCTTTACGTTTTCGCCTTCCGGGATGTTCACTGAAACAGGCGATATCTCGTTGACCAAGGTGATGCGGGCAACGTCCGCGTCAAAGCTCTTTCGGCGCTCTGCGCTCATTTCTGTTTCAAAGCGCTCGTACACCTTTTTCTTGGTGATGACCTTTCGTATTTCCGTGGAGGCCGGTAAGCCCAGCATCTTTTCTCACCTCACTTGATCACAAGGAAGCATATCAGTTCAAAATCATCCAGTCCCTTGATTTTTCCCGACAGGAAGCTTATCTGATTGCCCTTTAGAAAGCTGTCAATATCACTTTCTTCCTTCACATGAATGATGGAGTCAATCGCGTCTGAAAGCAGTTCGGAGTACAAGCCCATTTCCCGGCCGTCATTTGTCTCCTGATTGAACGTACGGCAGAGTTCCTTGTCCGGTTCAGATTGTCCTTTGCAGATAAGGCGCATCCTGTCCAGCAGATCCTTGGGACTCAGGTGGTCACAGACTACTTCGCCGTCTTCACCGATATAGACCATGTAGAACGGGTGCAAACGGTTCTGACTGCCTACGTTCACATCGCCGTTGATGTTTCGCAGTACGTATATGACACCGGGCGGCATATCGTCCGTCGCAGCAACGACGGCATGCATTCCGTGTGGGGCGTGTTCCACATCGTCGTGCTGTTTGATATACTCCAGCAAATCCAACCGGAATTCGTTCAGCCCCAGATCCATGATGGAAATGCCGCTTTGCATATCCTCGATATCAACGACCTCATCCATCAGGCGCTTCAGCTGCTGACGGCGATACTCCAGGTCGCCTTTTTCTTCCATATCGATTGGGTTGTCATCACCGGTAGAGGTCATGACAGAAATCTTCATGCGGGTCTCCACACGGTCTTTCAGGTTGATGTACTCATCCAGATCCATATCCGGCCAGAAGTTGACCAGCTGAATGCGGGCGTTGCGGGAACCGATACGGTCAATTCGCCCGAAGCGCTGAATGATACGCACCGGATTCCAGTGAATATCGTAATTGACCAGGTAATCGCAATCTTGCAGGTTCTGACCTTCGGAGATACAGTCTGTGGCGATCAGAATATCAATCTCGTCCGAACTACCGGGCATCAGCATATCTCTGCCCTTGGATACGGGAGAAAAGCAGGTCAGTACAGTGTTCAAATCGCCGTGAAGCCGCGGGATGGTGGTTTTCCCATCCACGCTGCCGGTAATCTCTGCTGTGTGTAGATGATAACGATCCATCACATACCTGCTGACGTGCTCATATAGGTATTCTGCCGTATCAGAGAAAGCGGTAAAGATGATGATCTTCTTGTTGCCTTCATTGATCGGCGCAGCCATTTTATCGTCAATCGTCCGCAAAAGTGTCTGCAGTTTGGTGTCGTGTGTAGGTGTGATATCAGCCACCATAGCAGAGAGCAGTTCCAGATTATCCCGGTCAGCGGATAATTGATGCAGCCAGGACTTATAATCCATGTCAGCCAGATCAATTTTGACCTTCTTTCCGATCTGGAAAACTCCACCGTTCTGATCGTCGTCGTCAAACTGGGAATCATCCGAAATCTCTACCAGATCCAGCATGCATTCTCCGCTGGTGTATTGCTCAATGGCATGGATGGTTTCATCGATGAGCAGGCGGATGCGATCCAGGGTCAGACGGAAGGAAAACACAGAGCTTTCCAGCCGCTTGAGCAGGTTGATAGCCATGAGGCGACGAATGCCCTGCTCGCGGCCCTGCATGGTCAGGTTTATGGTTTCCTCATCATCCACATCCATATACTTGCTCATTTTCGAGGGCAGGATAAAATGGGAGGGCGTGTAGACTGTCAAGTTCAACTCGCTGAGTATCGTATAGATATCATTGTAGTTGATCGCGTTGTCGAGATCGGTCAGGTGTGGCCTACGAGCAATCGGCTTCAAACGCTCTGGGAATTTGCCGATCTCCGTGGTTGAGTAATATTTTTCAATATGGCGGCGGGAGCGTGCAATTGTGACGCTGTCCAGCACCTCAAAGAAATCAAAGTCAAGCATTTTAAGCAGCGTAGCTGTCGTGCGTTGCTCGGGCTTCAGCTTACTCCAGGCATTGAAAGCTTTCTGCGCTTGCTTGAAAATCTCGTTGATCGGTTTGCTTGTATCCAGTCGATCATCAATGTAATCAGGATTGCCTTCATAAGCAAGTGCCAGCTGGTTACGCAAATCAGTAAACCGATTGTTGACAGGTGTTGCAGAGAGCATTAGCACCTTTGTTTTTACACCTGCCTGGATAACCTTTCGCATAAGGGTCTGATACCGGTTCTCACGCTTACCTTTGTGGACACCTTCGCCGCCCTCACCATTGCGGAAATTGTGGCTTTCGTCAATGACCACAAGATCATAGTTGCCCCAGTTCAGCAGCGCAAGATCAAGCCCGTTAGACGCGCCGCGTTCACGGGAAAGGTCAGTATGGTACAGCACGTCATAGCGCAGCCGGTCCGCTGCGATGGGATTATTGACGTAATTGCCTTTATAGGTGCTCCAGTTTGCTGACAGCTTCTTCGGACAGAGTACCAAAACGGATTTATTCCGTCCCTCATAATATTTGATGACAGCTAATGCTGTAAACGTTTTGCCCAATCCGACACTGTCGGCCAGGATACAGCCGTTATACTTTTCCAGCTTGCTGATGATGGCAAGCACAGCGTCGCGTTGGAAATTGTAGAGCATATTCCAGATTTTACTCTGCTTGAAGCCCGTGGCTTCATTGGGCAGAACATCCTCTGAGATATCCTCCAGGAATTCATTGAAGATGTTGTACAGGGTATAGAAATAGATGAAATCCGGTGAATTCTCCCGATATGCCGTGGTAATGCTTTCAAGGACGATATCGGTAACATCCTGAAGTTTGCGCTCGTCCTGCCAGATCTCATCAAACAGGCGAATGAATTGCCGCCCGTTCTCGAAGCTTTCTGTACGGGTGACAATATTGTATATATTGTTGCCGCGCTCACAGCCAAGATCAACAGTTGTAAAACCGCTGATGGGCATATACGTACTTTCATCCACCGTCAGAAAACCTGTCATGAGATCGGGCGTGGTGTTGGATTTAAAGGTAACCTTTTTGCGAATCCAGTCTGCGCATTCTTTTGCAATTGCTCGCTGGGTCAGCTCGTTACGGAGCTTTATTTCAAACTCCGTACCATACAGACTGCGCTCACGGCTGAGCCGGGGAATATAAAACTCACGCTTGGTCTTGGGTGTCTTCTCCTGCACGAACGTGGGAGAAGTAAAAATGAAGCGTACTTGCTCAACAGAATCAAGCTGCTTGCGCAACTCCTGATAGGCATAAATTGAGAAGCAGGCTGCGGCAATGGACAGTCTGCTGCCTTTCCGGAGCGTTTCGCTCAAATCGTCCCGAACGGTTTCGGTAACATTGTTGATGACCTTCATATTCAGTCTCCAGCCTTCATTCCTTATTCGTTGGCACAGCTTCAATAATATCCCCGAAATCACAATTTAACGCATCACATATCTTCAGTAGTACATCCATGCTGACATGCTCTCCTCGGGTCATTTTTGCAATAGTAGATGTACCGATACTGGCAATGCTGGACAAATCCCTTTTTTTGAGGTCTTTGTCAATCAATAGTTTCCACAACTTTTTATAACTTACTTCCATACATGGCACCTCGCAATTCGTGGGCAATTCGTGGGGAATAACTAAATATAGCATGTTTTAAGCAGATTTGCAATGATAAATTGCGAGAACTCGTAATTTGTATATTACAAAACGAAATGTCGCTTCCGTTTTTGTAAATGCTAAGATAGGCGATAGCTGTTAGATATGCCAACTTCAGCTGTGTCCTTCAGCTAATCGAGCGATCAGTTCCGTTAGCAACCACATCCACAAATCAGGCCGTATCCCTTATTGCACGCATTAATAATATCTCATAATATATGCATATTTATGCAGACTAAATCCTCAAAATACAGCAAAAGGTCAATGCGGAACTGCATGGATTTTCAAAACCACTACATTTTTTAGCTGAATCGTCCGCCGATGTTTGCAATTTGGGGAGCCAACAAAGAGGAGCGCCGTTAGAAATCAGGCAAAAATGTTGGCAACTTGCAAACAAGGGCCCTGAATCTGTTAGCAGAAGGGCCCCGCAGAAAAAGAAAAGCGCCCGCTTTTGTTAGCAGGCTGCTGTTAGCAGCTTTTTGCTTCAAAAACGGGCTTTTTTGGCGATCCCGGCGCGATTCGAACGCGCGACGTTCCGCTTAGGAGGCGGACCCTCTATCCTGCTGAGGTACGGGACCATGTCCTCGAAATCCTTATTTTACAAGGCTTTCGAGCTTTTCGGTCTTCCTGACCGAGGGGAGTAATCCGGGCTTTCCGCGTTAGCTGGCTAACTGCGGGCGGCGTGTTCGACTTTCACAGGCCCTTTATCTTCCGCCTCGCGTTAGCTGTTTGGCGGTAGCTCTGGGAGGGAAAATCGAACAGATTCCGGGGGATTTAGGGCACTTGATCGCTCAATTCAGGCGGCAGTCCGACTTCTTATTAGGAGGCGACCGCTCTATCCTACTGAGCTACGGAACCATAATCAACATCTGCAGGAGACGCGCATTTCCAACTCCCACGAGGTCATGCCAAACCCGAACGCACCGGGATTGGAAAGCAAAGAAATTGTACCACGGATTGAACTCCAAAGCAAGGATTTTAATAAAATAAACACAACAATAATTACAGATATCTGTTCACGTTGCCCAAAAAACAGAAAATGGGCGTTGGCTATAACCAAAACACCCATTTTCTGTGGCAGGGGAAGAAGGATTCGAACCCTCAACAAAGGTTTTGGAGACCCACGTGTTACCATTACACCATTCCCCTAAGCGCTTGAACAGTATACCTCACTTTCTCATGGTTGTCAATCATTTTTTAATTCACTTTCGCATTCCTCTCTTCCTTTCTCTTTTCGATCCTTCAGGCCTGTCATTCTTTGGAGCAGACGTCCTTCACCCTGGCTCTGCGTGTGCGCAGGCCTGTCGATCCCCGGAAACGGCCCTTGGGCCGCGTTCCGTCATACGATGCCCCCTTCTGTTACGGCGGCGGCGCGGTTGATCCGGGCATAACTTCCGCCCAGCCGCATCAGTTCTTCGTGGGTTCCCTGCTCAACGATGCTTCCATCCTCGATCACCAGAATGCGGTCCGCGTTACGGATAGTGGAAAGCCTGTGGGCGATCGCAATGACGGAGCGTCTTCCGCAAATGCCCGCGACCGCCTTCTGGATCTGGCGTTCGGTTTCCACATCCACGGAAGCGGTGGCCTCATCCAGGATCACGATGGGCGATTCGCGAAGAATGGCTCGGGCAATCGCGACCCGCTGCTTCTGCCCGCCTGACAGCCTGAGTCCCCTTTCCCCCACCCGGGTCTGATATCCTTCAGGCATGGACAGGATGTCATCGTGGATGTTTGCCGCTCTTGCCGCTTTTTCGATCTCAGCCTGGGAAGCCTCCGGCATCGCGTATCCGATATTCTCCGCAATCGTGCCGTTAAAGAGAAAGGTATCCTGAAGAACAGGGGAAATGCTCCTCCTCAGGCTCTCCAGGGTCATGTCGTTGATGTCCCTTCCGTCAATGCGGATCGTACCCGAATCCGGCGTGTAAAAGCGCGAGATCAGCTGCGTCAAAGTGGTTTTCCCCGCACCGGTCGGCCCGACCAGGGCGATCATCTGTCCGCTCTCACAGTGGAACGAGACATCCCGAAGGACCGGAACTCCATCCCCGTATGAAAAGGAAACATGTTCGAACGTGATATCGCCCCTGACCTTGGGAACGCTGACTGCGCCCGGACGGTCCACGATCCCGATCGGCGCGTCCAGGATATCCAGGACCCGTTCAGCCCCGGCCATTGACTGCTGCAGATTTTCAAGCAGGTTGGCAAGCCCGGTCACAGGGCCGTAAAAAAGGCTCAGGTAAAGCAGGAAAGCCACGATATCAGATACCCGAAGTCCTTCCCTGTACGCAAGCAGGCCCCCAAAGGCCACAACAAGCACGGTCCCGAGGGAGGAGATGAATTCCACTGACGGATGAAACACCGCGCTGATTTTCAGCGCCTGCAGCATGGCCCGGACATGTTCAAAGTTTTTCTCGTTGACACGCTCGGTTTCATATTGTTCCCTGCCAAAGCACTGAATCTCGTGAATTCCAGACAGGTTGTCCTGCAGTTTTCCGTTCAACTCCCCCATTTTTTTCTGGGAGACCCGGAAATAGGGACGGACTTTTTGGGAAAACAAGAAACCGGACGCAAAGATCAGCGGAAGCGGCGCGCAGGTGATGAGGGCCAGCTTCCAGTTGATGGACAGCAGCATCACAAGCACCCCGGCAAAGGTAACCAGGTTGGTAATGCTTTCCGGGATCATGTGGGCATAAAGCAATTCAAAATCCCGGGTATCGTTAACGACGCGGCTCATCAGGTCTCCGGTCTGTTTGTCCTGAAAATAACCAAGGTGCATATGTTCCAGCTTGTCGTACGTCTTGGTCCTCAAGTCCCCCACCAGATACCATGCGGCCTTATGGGCCAGATAATTGCTGAGAAAACGAAACAGGACGCGCAAAAGGTACAGCGCCCCCAGGAGAACGGTAAGCATGCCAGAGACCGGAGATCCTCTGCCTCCACCCCACCCTCCACGATTCCAGTGACCCTCGAAAGCACCCTCGGGGCTGCAAGGTTCACCCCGGTCAGGGAAAGGGTGGACAGCATCGCGATGATATATAGCGTTTTATACCGAATAGCCTCCCGGCTCAGCCGAAGCATCGTTTTGATCATTCTTGCGCCCCCATGCACGAAAACAGGACTTCGTCCAAGCCATCCTATCGTTTAGAGAGGACTCTAAGTCAATGGGTCCCTGTATTTTTTGACGAGCGCTCCGCCTGGAGCATCAAAGGAAGTCACGGGGAAGGTTCTCGTTCAGGAGTGGATAGCGGATCCCTTTTAAATAGGCATCCAGGGCGGCCCGTTGGTCCTGCGCGAACAGGTCCGGAAGGTCTTCGGGGAAAAAGAAGCGCAGTTCAAAGGACTCCTCATCGATACGCGGTTCCCCGCTCAGGATTTCCGCCGTATAGTAGGCCCCGATCGTGTGCGCCTCGTCCCCATTGCCCCACACCATATGATGGTTGTGAAATATCCCCAAAAAGCCTGTCAGTTTGATTTCCAATCCTGTTTCCTCCGAAGCCTCCCGCAGGGCAGCCTGTTCAAAGGTCTCATCCAGCTCGAGCAATCCTCCGATCAGGCCCCAGCGGTTATTGTCACTCCGCCGCTGGATCAGAATCCGGCCTTCCTTGACGATCAGGACGCCCGCACAGTTGAGCAGGATCCTTTCCGGACCGATTTTGGCTCTGAGATGCTTGACATAGTCCATGCTGCTTCTCTCCTTCCGCATTTGAGGTCTTCTGTGTCAAAGCCATTTTATCACAGCCAAAGCCCCCGGAACAACGTTATTCTCCGTTCTTTTCACCCACTCCCCGTCCCCCGTTTTTGAACGGAGCTCCTTTAGAAATCTTTGGATTGACATTCCTCTTCTCTGCGCTTATAATAACGATGCTGTGAACGGAGAAAAAGCCCGGTTCAAAATGCGTCAGAGAGTGTCTGTCACAGGCTGAAAGCAGACACGGCAGGCGCCGGGAAGTGCCTCCGGGAGCTGCGCCGGGGAATTCAGTATCCGGCGCCGTTAAGCCGCGTTAAGGCACAGCGATCAAAAGAGTGGATCGCGGCGCATCGTACATTCGCCGTCTCTTTGAGGCGGTTTTTTTGTATGCTGCTTTGCAGAAGGAACCAGGCATGTTTGAAGAATTAAAAAAAGACATTCAGGCCGTAATGTCCAGGGATCCAGCGGTCAAAAGTCCCCTTGAGGTCATTCTGTGTTATCCCGGGTACAAGGCGCTGCGCCGTCATCGCAGGGCGAACCGTGCCTACAAAAAAGGGCATTTTCTCTTGGCCCGCATCATATCCGCACGTACGCAGCGCAAGACCGGCATCGACATCCATCCCGGCGCTCAAATCGGCGAGGGCCTGTTTATTGACCATGGCTTCGGTGTGGTGATCGGGGAAACGGCGGTCCTCGGGAATCAGGTCACCCTCTATCAGGGGGTCACCCTGGGGGGAACGGGAAAGGACACCGGCAAAAGGCATCCCACATTGGGAAACTATGTCACCGTCGGGGCCGGCGCCAAGGTGCTTGGGCCCATCACCATCGGCAATCATGTCAAGATCGGCGCGGGTTCCATTGTGCTCAAGGACGTGCCGGACAACTGTACCGTCGTTGGCAATCCGGGGCGGATCGTCCACCGGAAGGCCCCGGTGCCCGAGGTTGACCTGAATCAGACCGATCTTCCCGACCCGATGCTGGAGCGCATTTCCACCCTGGACCGCAGAATGGAAGAACTGGAAAAGAAACAGAAAACCGAGGCAGAACCGACAAACAAGGAGGACTGACATGATCATCTACAATTCCCAGACCCGCAAAAAAGAAGAACTGATCCCCCTGGAAGCGGGAAAAGTCAAAATGTATGTCTGCGGCCCCACGGTGTACAATTACATACACATCGGGAACGCCCGGCCCTTCATCGTTTTTGATGTGCTTCGGCGGTATCTTGAATTCCGCGGGTATCAGGTCACCTTCGTGCAGAACTTTACCGACATCGACGACAAAATGATCCGCCGCGCCAACGAAGAAGGCATCACCGTCAAGGAGCTTGGCGACCGCTTCATCGAGGAATACCGTAAGGATGCCGCGGCCCTCGGAGTCCTTCCCGCGACGATCCACCCCCGCGCTACGGAACACATCGGCGAAATCATCAAGATGGTTCGTCAGCTCCAGGAAAAAGGCTATGCCTATGAAGTCAACGGGGACGTGTATTTTGACGTTATGAAGGACGCCGGATACGGAAAGCTTTCCGGCCAGAACCTGGAAGACCTGGAAGCCGGTGCCCGCGTGGACGTGGATGAAGGGGTCAAGCATCATCCGGCGGACTTTGCCCTTTGGAAAGCCGCCAAACCCGGAGAGCCCTCCTGGCCCTCCCCCTGGGGAAAAGGGCGCCCCGGATGGCATATCGAATGCAGCGCCATGAGCCGTAAATACCTGGGCGACACCTTTGACATTCACGCCGGCGGGAAGGATCTGCTTTTCCCCCACCATGAAAACGAAGTCGCCCAGAGCGAATGCTGCACCGGGAAACCCTTTGCCCGCTATTGGATGCACAACGGATTTATCAACATTGACAACGAGAAGATGAGCAAATCCAAGGGCAATTTCTTTACGGTCCGGGATATTCTGAAGGAATATGAAGCGGAAGATATCCGCATGTTCATGCTTTCCGCCCATTACCGCAGTCCCGTCAACTTCTCAAGGGATATGATGGCCCAGGCCCACGCTTCCCTGCAGCGCCTCTATACTGCAAGGGACAACATGGCTTTTCTGCTTTCCAAAGCCTTGGACCGCGCGCTGACCAACGCGGAAGAAGCCCTGCTTCAAAGCGCCCGGGAAGCTGAAGAGCGTTTTGACGCGGCCATGGATGATGACCTGAATACCGCGGACGCCATCGGAGCCATTTTCGAAATCGTCAAAAACGCCAACTCCGGTCTGAACGCTTCCTCTTCCAAAGCGGCTGTGGAGGGCATGCTGAACACCATGACCCGGCTGACAAACGTGCTGGGGCTGGTTTCCAAGCCCTATGAAGAGGCCATCCCGGAGGACATCCAGACGCTGGCCGCCGCAAGAGCGCAGGCCAGGAAGGACAAAAACTGGGCGGAGAGTGACCGCCTCCGTGACTTGCTGAAGGAAAAGGGCTGGGTCGTTGAGGATACCCCGCAGGGACAGAAAATCAAGCAGGCCTGACCCTCCGCCGCCGGATTTCCGGCGGCTTCTTCTTGCGGAAAGCTCCCGCCTGCTGCGCCGCGTCAATGGCAGTGTATACACTCCTCCAGGCCTGCCCTGACCGCATCCGACAGGCTGATCTCCTCCAAGCCCTCCGTTAGAAGGGCACATGAAGCGCGGGTATGATAGACTTTCTCCCCAGCATTCCGATATACCCGCATCTGGGGCAGGGATCCGCCGTCAAACAGGTAGATCATGGTTTTAGGGCCCGCAATTCCGTCTTCTGTCAATCCCTGCACGGCCTGATAATCCTTCAGCGCCTGTTCTGTGCGTGCCCCAAAGTCCCCGTCCGCTCTGCCGGAAAGGTATCCCAGCGAAATCAGCTTCTGCTGTACAAGGGCCACCTTCTCCCCCTTGTCCCCTCTCCTTGCCGTCGGATACACCGTTGGAACAGGGGTCGGCGACGCTACAAGGGTCGCAGTTGGCAGCGGCGTCTGGGACGGGGAAGGACGGACCGAAGGTGTATCCGTCGCGGAAACGGTGGGTACGGCGTTGGGGGCGGGTTCTTCCGGCGCATGGTTTTTCAAAATCAGCATGACCACCCAAGTCGTAATCAAAATCACCGCGGCGCTGAATACGATCAGGGCCGGTCTGGTGCCTGTACGTTTTTTCATTTGTTTTCTCCATTCTTGCAGGGGACCTGGAAAACCGGCAGATTGCGGTTTTCCTGGTTCGGGTGTACAATAAGAGCGTTCGCGTTCTCCTGCGCAGCCCGATCAAGGCTGCCGGGATCTCCCTTTGGTTTTCACGCGGACAGCAACCATGGAATGATCTTCAGGAGCGGTATATGTGCAAAGCAAGTATCATTGTCCCGGTCTACAACGCATCAAAAACCCTGAACCGCTGCGTGGACAGCATTCTGAAACAGGATTTCCGGGATTATGAACTGATTCTAGTCGATGACGGAAGCAAGGATGAATCAGCCAAAATCGCGTCCGCCTATGCCCAGGCAGACGCCCGCATCCGGCTCATCCAGAAAAAGAATGGCGGGGTTTCCTCCGCCCGCAACAGAGGCCTTGCCGAAGCAAAGGGGCTTTATATCCTGTTTGTAGATTCTGACGATTGGCTGCCCATGGAGGCCCTCAAGCTGCTTGTGCGGGAAATCGAGCAAAAGGACACAGATCTGGTAATCGGTGATTTTTTCCGGGTCTTTGAAGGGAAGATCTCCCAGAAAGGGTCCATCGCGGAAGAAGGCGTGATCACCCGGGACCAGTATGCCGAAGCCATGCTCAAATCCCCCGCGGACCTTTATTTTGGAGTGCTCTGGAACAAGCTGTACAAACGGGATCTGATCGAGCAATACCATGTCCGGATGGATGAAAGCGTCAGCTATGGCGAGGACATGATCTTTAACCTTGAATATCTTTTGCATGCTTCTACGATCGCCGTATTGAAGCTGCCGGTCTATTACTATATCCGGATGCCCGGCTCACTGATCGAGCAGAACATCAGCCTGCCCAAGATCATCAATATGAAACGGACCGTGATCCGCTATTATGACCGGTTCTACAAAAAGATTCTGGACGAGGAAACCTACCAGGAACGCCGCATGGTCATCCTGAGCTATTACCTTGCCTTCAGTACGGACGCGCTGACGCTCCCCTGGGTAGGCGGATCCAAGGACCTGGGAAAAGAGCGAGGCGCCGATGTGCCCTTTGACGATACGCTGCTGGATTCTTCCATCGCCTGGAAATACCTGACGGATCAGCTGACCTGCAGATACCTTGAAACCATCAGCATCCGCCATGGGATCTCGGTCAGCGAGACCCGGATCCTGTATCTTCTATGGAAACTGGGCCGTCCCTGCAGCCTGGGCGAAATCTGCAGCTATTCCGGCATGAATCGCATCAACGTTACCATGCTTCTGGTGCGCATGACCTCCTCCGGACTCATCAACCGCGCCGTACGGGAAGATAAAAAAAAGCCGGAAGGGTATATCTTTTCCGCCCCGGATTTCAGTCTTGAATTCCGGCAGATGGAAAACGATTACCGGGCGGTTTGTCTTGACGGCCTGAGCGAGGAAGAAAAGCAGACATACCGGGTCGTATCCCAAAAAGTGCTTGATAATATCCGCAAACGGGTGGCTCTGCGGGAAGAACGTCCCTGAATCCACGCTCGCCCCCTTCTGCCCTATCGGACGCCGCAGGCGTCCTTTTTTGCGCTCCCTCAGCTTCTGTCCTTTCCGCGGAAAAACAGACCCAGCATGCCGGGGCCCACATGTCCGCCGGAAAAAGGCTCATGCTGACAGATCACTGTCCGGGCATCCGGGGAGATTGTTTTGACTTTTTCCGAAAGATTTTCCGCGTCCTTCAGACAGTCTCCATGGGAAATAAACACCAGCGGTTCCTTCTCCGTGATCCGCTTTTCCCTGTACTTGGAGGCGATAAACTCAATGGCTTTCTGACGGCCCCGCGATTTTCCACAGGATACGATATGGCCGCTGCCATCCCCGTAAAGGATCGGCTTGATATTCAATACGGTCGCGATTTTTGCCGTGAATCCGCTGACCCGCCCTGTCCGCTTTAAAAACTCCAGGTCATCCACCGTAAAATACTGGCAGGTATGCTGTACTTCCTCATCCAGGACCCCGGCCGCAGCCCTGGCGTCCATGCCCTGCCGGCTCAGCTCGGCCGCCTTGACTGCAAGAAGGCCGCTGCCAAATCCACAGCCCAACGAATCCACAATGTGAATAAAGCGATCGGGAAATTCCTCCCGCAATTCCATCGCCGCCGTTTCGGCCGCGTGACAGGTCCCGCTGATCCCGGAGCTCATGCTGATATACACCACATCCACACCGGCAGAGAGCGCCGGCCTGAAACCGGACAGAAACACCTCTGTGTTCAGGAGCGTAGTCCGTACCACCGCCCCCGCTTTCAGTTTCTCATAATAGGCATGGGCGTCAAACCGGTCAATATCCCCCTGATAGCGTTGCGTCTTTCCGTCCAGCGTATACTCACAGGGCAGAACGGTAATTCCGTCCAGAAAGGCGCCAGGCAGATTCGCGCTGCCGTCCGCAAAAACAGCAAAAGACGTATGAGTCCCTCCAGTCTTCCATTCAGGCAAAAAAGAGGATGCTGCCACCGGCGACATAAAACCCGCCCGGGAACAGCAACCGTCTGATGGTTTTTACCGGCAATTATTCCAGTCCTCCGGCATTTGTTGTATTCGAGTCCGTGGAAGGATATTCCTTCCTTGTTTCTTTTAGAAAAAAGAATTTTACAATTCACGCGCTTCTTTTTTCAGCCATGTCAATGCCTCGCGGGTAAGCGCGTAAGGGTCCCCCTCCCAGGTCTCCTGTTCCACAAAAGCGTATTCCGCTTCAGGGCAGGCACGCAGCACGCCCTGAAGCGGCACCTCACCCCGGCCGGCAGGAACCAGGCGGTCCTGCAGGGCATCCTTGTAATGGATCAGCTTGATCCGTCCCCGATGAGCGCCGGCCCAGGCAGGCAGGTTTTCGCCGGCACGCCAAAGGTGGTACAGATCCAGACACAAATCCATGTCCGATACAGCGGAAAGGAGCGGTTCCAACTGCGGAAAATCCTCCCGGACCGGATGAAAGGCCAGCCGCTGTCCCATTCCGCGCAGCTCTTTGTCCAGCAGCACCAGCTCAGACGCGAACACGGAAAGCGGTTTCCCTGCCGGGATCCGGCTGACCGTAAGCCACCTTGCCCCAACCGCGCGGCTCAATTCCATGCAATAGGCTTTGCGCAATACAAAGTCCGAGTAGATCTCCTGGATCGAGACTGCCCGAAGGCCGAAATCCGAAAGAGCGTCCGCCACCTCCTTAGGAGAACTCCCTTTGATGCCCTGCAGCTGCACCGTACCGCAGTCCATTGCCGCGATCCCCTGGAACACCCTACGAACTCCGGATGGGGAATCCAGAAAAGGCCTGAATGTGGATACCTGAACCCCGCAGACCAACTGCAGCCGCCTCCTTTGTATTCCAGGGAACACGCGGCAGGCCTCATGGCGAGGCCTGCCGTCCACCTGTTTGCCTAAGGGGGATCCTCAATCCAGGCGCAGGATCAGCCCAAGGATATGTTTCGCCGCCGTTTCCAGGTCCTCCCGGCTCAGCAGCCCCTTCTCGACCGCCTCCATCAGCCGTTCCGGAAAACCCGTGGCCATTTTCATGTCGTTTCCGGCTGCAGCCTCCTTGTAATGCTCGCCATGGGTCCACCAGTCCGTGGTCACCATTCCGTCGTAGCCCCATTCCTCACGCAGGATCCCCGTCAAAAGATCCCTGTTTTCGCTGGCCCTGTGACCGTTGATGATGTTGTAGCTGCTCATGATGGACCAGGGATGGGCTTCCTTGACAAGGATCTCAAACTGGCGGAGATAGATCTCCCTGATGGCGCGTTCCGAACAGCGGGAGTCGCATTCCTGCCGGTTGGTTTCTTTGTTGTTCAAGGCAAAGTGCTTGGCTGTCGCGGCAATGCGGTTGGACTGGATCCCCCGGATCATGGCCGCCGCCTGTTTCCCGGTGAGAAGGGGGTCTTCGGAAAAATACTCAAAGTTCCGGCCGCACAACGGATTCCGGTGAATGTTGACCCCTGGAGCGAGCCACACCTGGATATTGTTTTCCTTGGCCTCCAGGCTGGCGGCCGAGCCGACCTGGCAGACCAAATTGGGATCCCAGGTGCTGCCAAGAAGCGTCGCGCAGGGAAAGGCCGTCGTAGTTACGCCCAGTCCCTGATGGAACCGGATCCCGGCAGGCCCGTCCGCAGTCATAATGTTCGGAATGCCAAAGCGGACATTGTTGCCGTATCCGAAGGTATTGGCAAGGCCGACATTGGGCTGGCCGCCCAGCAGGTAAGCCAGGTCTTCCATCGGCAGCGCCGCCACAAAATCCTCCAGGGACACTTTGCCGTCCGCCACGGAGGCCAGCTTCCATTCCTGCGCGACCTGGCCAAAGTTCTTCAGCCTGGGCACGCCCCTTACCTCCGGCAGCGCGTTCGCCTCTTCGGGGGACAAGCGGGCCAGCCCGGTCGCTTTGTAATCGTTGCAGGGCGCGGTGGGAAGTTTCTCCCAGGTGCCGTCGGACATCAGCCGCTTCTCAAGGCAGGCAGGCACCATGCGCGCCTGAAGTTTCTCCACGATCACATCCTCGTCCTGGGTCCAGGCTTTGACTGCTTCTACGTCCCGGACGCTGGTGCCGAGCCACAAGCTGTACTTGCCCTTCTCAAGCACCCAGGCGGATTTTTCGATTTTGCCCAGATCATCATAGCTGGCCATAAGGGACACTGGAAAAGCAAGATGGACCTCCTCGGATTCTCCCGGCTGCAGCAGGCGGGTCTTCCGGTATCCGGCGAGGGCTTTCGCGGGCTTTCCAAGCTTTCCCTGGGGCGCGCTGTAATAGGCCTGAACCACTTCCCTGCCCGGCCTGCTCCCCGTATTGGTCACCCGAACGGACAGCCGGACCGTATCGCCGTCAAATTTCGCCTTCGCTTTTTTCAGGCTGAAGGTGGTATAGCTGAGTCCGTACCCGAAGGGATAGATCACTTTTTTCCCCGCGCCCGGAATGGTCTCGAAATACCGGTAACCGACATAGATGTCCTCGGTATAATCCACGTGATCGTCGCTGTCGTAAAAAGTAGCGCACCCCGGGTAATCCTCCAATTCCCGGGCATAGGTATCCGTCAGCTTTCCGCAAGGGGTATACAGGCCAAGAAGCAGCTCCGCCTCTGCGCAGCCCCCCTCCATGCCTCCCTGATAGGCCAGCAGCACACCCTGGATCCGGTCATCCTTCTCAAAGCTGGCCGTTTCCATCATGCCGCCGGTGTTCAGCACCACAATGGTCCTCGGAAAGGCCGCCTTGACCGTATCCACCATGCTTCTTTCCGCCCCGGAAAGATAAAAATCCCCTTTTTCAAACAGGACATCGCTCATGCTGACCGCGTCCCCCGTCACGGGGCTTTTGCGCGTTATTTTTGCCCGGGGCGATTTCCGGTCCCACCCTTCGCCGGAGAAACGGCTGATGGAGATCACCGCAGTATCCGCAAAAGCCCGCGCCTGCTTCAGAAGGTCCGCAGGGAGCTCCGGCTCCGCAACCATTCCCGGCGCCCAGCCCTCGCTGTAGGCCTTTTGCACATACTCCCGGTAAAAACGGATGGTGCCCGGAAAAACGCTGTCTTCCCCCGCCGCTTCACAAAATCCGTCATACAGGTTGCGGATATAGGGGACCGTCACGTCTCCGCTTCCGCCTCCGCCCTTCACATAATCAATGGTCCCTTTCCCGAACAGGGCCACGCGGGTCCCCATTTGGAGGGGCAGGGCGCCGTTCACATTTTTCAGCAGGACCATTCCTTCTCTTGCGGCCCTCCTGGAAAGCGCGATGTGCTTCTTCCCTGCGGTGACCCGTTTGCCATCCCGTCCAAGGGGCAGGCCGGGCTGAAAACGCGCGCGAATCCATCTTTCCATCTTTTCCTTTGTATGATCCCCCTGCTGCGGAAATCATACGCTCCTTTCCGTTTTGTTGATCCGGGGTCCCCCGCTTCCGGGACCGCCGTTTGATTTCAGCGTTACGCCTGATCGCAGGATGACCACCGCGGCCGCGCACCCGATCATCCCTCCCGCGGTATTGTATAACAGATCCGAAACCTGAAAATCTCCAAGCCGCAACAAAAGCTGTGAAAGCTCTATGACGCAGGAAGCACCGGCCGAAAGCAAAAAGCCGGTTTTCCAGGGACTCTTTGGGCGGAATGCCAAAAAGTACAAAAGCGTGAAGGGGATAAAGAACAGAACATTCTCAAGGATCTCCTTGTTCCATTCATCGGCATCGCGCCGGAACCACAAATGATCCAGCACATGGCGAATGGGTTCCGTATCCTGCCGGGCCAGGACCGCGCTGACCAGCATATACGAGGCATAAAAGAGAAAGAGGAACTTGAGCGGAAGGATCGGCGCCTCCACGGTCCGCCCCCTTTTCCTCCCCCAAAAGACCCGTCCTCCCGTCAGGAACAGGGCTGTCAGCAGCAGTGCCCTTGGCAGATACTGCGCTTGAGAAACGATATCATTCAAAATGATTTGAAGCACCGGCATCTCCTTGTTCTTATGATCCTAAAGGCAGCCCGCAGGCTTTTTCCATCAAAGCTGCTCTGCCCGCCTCTTTCCCTCAAAGACCGGAACTGCCCGATTCCTTCCCCTCTTCCAGAAAACGCCTCAGCATCCGGCCCATTTGTTCACTGTCCTGGACATAGCTTCCGTGATCCGCTCCAGGAACCACCACGCATCTTACATCAGGCAGGTTGGATACAATGCGCTGTGTTTCCTCGGGAAGGATCAGGTCCCTTTCCCCAACCGTACAAAGGACCGGTATCCGGATGTCCCGGAGCCGCGCCGGATCCAAGTGGGGTTCCGTCAGCATCAGCTTGACAAGCGGATCCGGATGAAGCCGGTTCAGGCGGGTATACTCCCGGATAAAGGCCGGGTCTATGCCTTCAGGCGACAGATTGACCCCGCTGAAGGCCAGCCTTCCCAGGGTACCGGGATGGGACAGTTCCAGCATCAGGCCGACAATGCCGCCGTCACTGTGGCCGTAAAAGGACGGCCTCTCCAGCCCCAGGGCGCGGATAAACCCATACATGTCCTCCGCCATATCCGCATAGTGAAGCTCCGACAAGGGCGCGTTGGCCCCCTGTCCTCTGGAGTCCGGGGCATACACCCTGTACCCCGCCTCCAAAAGGGGCGGAAGGATGCCGTCGAACAGATGATGGTCCTCGCCGTTGCCGTGAACCATCAGGAGCGGAGCGCCCTCCCCATAGAGGGCATAATGAAGCAGGACGCCGTTGACCCGAACGGTGCTCAGTTCTTCTTTCATAACGTCTCCTTCAGACGGGTCTCTTTGGGGTTCTCAGGGTCTTTCATCCATCTGTTTGGAATCCTCCATCTGCAATTGCCTCATAATTCCCGTGGAGCGCAGTGCCGGAAGGACCGCGTGATAGAACAGCGGCGCAGCGATGATCGCCGCCCCGGCGTTGATCAGGGAAGGGATCAGCTTGCTCACCACGGTCGCCAAAACCGTCTCAGGCGGAAAGGCGTACACAAACCGGTTGTAGATGTAGGTTTTCAGCATGTACAAAAGGACATAAGTCAGTGCACCGGCTACCCCGGACAGCACGGTACGGTCGATCCGCCCCCTGCGCGCGTGCTGCCGATGCATCAGCGCGCCGCACACGAAGGCCATGGCGAATTTGCTGACAAAGGTGATCAGGACATTGACAAAATCGTACCCGGCAAATCCGTCATAAAGCGCGGAACCAAGTCCGGCCGCCACCCCGCCGATGACGGGGCCCAGCAGCATCCCGCTCAGCAGGCAGACCGCGTTGGCAAAATGCACCTTGGATCCCAGCAGCGGAAACCGGAACAGGGTCACCACATAGACCATGGCTGCCAGCATGGCGGCAAAGCAAAGGGTGACAGCATTCAGCTTGCTTTTTCTCAAAGTTCAATCCCTCCCGTATGGAGCCTTCAAGCTTCCGCCGACTGTCTGTGATAGATCAGGAACTCACATTCCAGCCGGCCATTGTAAAACCGGTATTTTCTGTCCGCCCGTTTCCTGAAAAACCGCTCAAAGGAAGCGGAGGAGGTGATGACGCTGATGGCGCTGCCCGGGTGCCGGTTCCACAAGCCCCGCATGTCCGCATACAGCGCCTCGCACTGTTTGCGGTCCCCCAGGCGTTCCCCATAGGGCGGATTGGCAATAAAACAGATTTGTTTGCTTTCTTCCTGTGAAGCCGGCAGCGAGAGTTCCCGAAGGTCCTTCTGCAGAAGCAGGATCCTGCCCTTCAGTCCTGCCTGCTCTACATGCAGCCGGCACAGCTTCAGCGCCTCCGGGTCGATATCGCTGCCGTACAGGTCATGAATGCGCTCCGGGTGGTATCTTTCCTCCGCCTCAGTCCGCAGGTAGCGGTATTTCTCACTGCCGATCCCGCTCCATTTTTCCATCGCAAAGGCTCTCCTCAGTCCGGGCGCCCTGTCTGCCTGCAGGAAGGCCGCCTCCACCAGGAAAGTACCCGTCCCGCAGCAGGGATCTGCAAGCACGGCGTTTGGATCGGAATACCGCCAGGGAGACCGTTTCAGCAGCGCGGCCGCCAGGGTCTCCCGGATCGGCGCCTCCCCGTTCCAGGTGCGGTATCCCCTTTTGTTCAGCGGGATCCCGCTGGTGTCCAGGGTAATCCTGCACAGGTCCTGGTGGATGGCGCACTCTACCTGATAGACCGCCCCGTCCTCCGGGCACCAGCGCATATGATATTTTTTCTGCAGGGCGTCCGCCAGGGCTTTCTTGGTAATCGCCTGGCAGTCGCTCACGCTCATCAGTCTGGACCGTACGCATTTTCCCTTCACCGGAAACGCGGCATTGGCCGGGAGGATCTCCCCCGGATGACAGCCGTTCGCCAGCTGATACAGGTCCTCAAAGGTCTCCGTTTTTCCCTCAGCCAGCACGATCAAAACCCGGTCACAGCATCTCAGCCAGAGGTTCGCCCTGAAAACGCCCTCCATGTTGGCCGTAAAATGGACGCAGCCCTGGTCACACCGGACATCCTGAAACCCCAGGGCAGAAAGCTCCTGCTTGACAATGCCCTCCATGGAAAACGCGCAAACCGCAATACAGTGCATGTTCGTCTCCTCCGTCCCTTGGCCTTTTTCACCATTTAAATTATAAGGCCTGCAGGGGCGGTCCGCAAGTCCGTTTTTCTTTGTCCCTTTGGCGTCATTTTTCCCCCGATTGGCAGGCCGGTTGTATTTGCGCGGCGCGTACCGTATAATAAGGCAGCAGGAAAGGAGCTGTTTTACATGTACAGTCAGGATGTGGAGGCAGCAAAGGCCCTGGCCAAGCAAGCCCATCAGGGACAGTCTGACAAAGCCGGGGCCCCGTATATCGGCCATCCGTCCCGCGTCGCCGGCCGTTTGGGATGCCCGGAAGCGCAGGTGGTCGCCTGGCTTCACGATACCGTAGAGGACACGCCGGTAACCCTGCGGGACATTGAATTCCGGTTCGGTCCGGACACTGCGGCGGCTGTGGACGCTCTCACCCGCCGTTCCGGAGAAGACTGGGACGACTATCTGGCCCGGGTCAAGGACCATCCCCTTGCCCGGCAGGTCAAAATCAGCGACCTTGTCGACAACAGCAACCTGTCCCGCCTGGACAAGATCACCCTGCGGGACGTGGAGCGGCAGGCAAAATACAACCGGGCCCTCTATTATCTGATGACCTGAAGGGATCCTACCGTCAATCCGTCGGCGCGTCTCCTTCCCGGTAGGGAACCACGGCGGAAGCCACCACCTGGGACGCGGGGTCAGCGTGGGCATGCTGGTCGTCAAAGAAAATGTGCGCACCGAAGCTTTTCAAAACGTCTTTTTTCGATACTCCGCCCAGGAAAAACGCCTCATCCACCCGCACCTTCCATTTGCGCAGGGTTTTGACAGCCCGTTCATGGGCTGGTGCGCTGCGGGACGTCACAAGAGCCGTCCGGATCGGCGCTTTTTCCCTGTCCGGGAACATGCCCTGGATATTGGAGAGGGTCATCAGGAAATTCGCAAAGGGACCCTTGGGCAGCGGGTCATCGGCAAGGGCACGCTCGTGGGCCTGGAAGGCCTCCAGACCGGACTGCTGAAAGATGCGTTCCGATTCGGCGCCAAACAGCACGGCATCCCCATCGAAAGCGATGCGAATTGGATTGACCTCCGGCGCCGGGCTCATGGCAGCCCCGGGTGTCAGCAGGATGCCCGCCGCAAAGCCCGTGTTGATGGCCTCCTGCACATCCGGCGCGTAGGCGGACAAGAACAGGTCCGTACTGAAGCTCGACAGATACGGGGCCACCGACGCCCCGCCGGTCAGGGCGGCCCGGGTGATATCCAGGCCATAATGTTCAATGGATTTGAAGATGCGCAGGCTGGTATCCGGGCTGTTGCGGGACAGGATCACCACCTCCACCAGCCTTCTTTCGGGCTTTAAGGTGTTCAGGCGCAGGAAAGCCTTCACCAGTTCGAACCCTGCTCCCGGTCCCAGGGGTCGGTTCTCATTGCGGATCTGATAGTCCGCGTAGGCCTCCAGGCCCTGTTCCTCAAAGATCCGGTTTTCCTCCTCCAGGTCAAAAAGTGCCCTGGAGGAGATCCCAATGACCAGAGGGCTTGTCAGATCATACGGCACGGCCGTTTCCCTCCCTTGTTTTGTTTTCCTGCGCCGCAATTCATCTTTGGATCCAGTCCGCGGCGCAGCGAAGACCGGCCCGATACCGGTTTCCCTTTTCTTTCAGGCTGGACAGACGCGTATCCTTACCGCCTGCCCTGCCTTGGGAGCGGTGCGGGAAATCCCCTCGCATCCAGGCGCAAGCAGGAGCGTCCTCAACCCCACCGGACGAAAGGGCTTTCTCATGCTTATTGTTTTCTATTGCAGCTTAATCCGGCCTTGCATTTGTATTCGTCTCAGGATACACTTGTTTTATTCCCCTTGTCAAGGCTGCTGAAACATGGCGTCGTCAGCGGCAGTCTTCCGCATTTTGCGTTGGTCTTGCGACGCCGAAGCCCTCCTGTGTCCAAAAAGGCCAAGCAACGGGATTGGAAAGGAGAAGCGGAACTCATGAAGAAATCAATCGATGAACTTCTCGGATCGCCCTACTGGATCGTGGATATTTTGCCGTCACAGGTCCCCGAAGGCAGTCCCGGGCAATACTTTGCCGTTGAAAAATATTATCTGCAGGTGGATGCCCTGGCCGGGATCAAGCAAAAGCATATCGACCTGGTCTTAAAGCTGAACTGCTATCGGGATCTTTCCATTGATGAGGAGACTTGTGTTAATCCTCCCCCCGCCCGGATCGCCGACGAGATGCGGCATAGATACGTCTGCCTGCTGACAGACGGCGCGATGATCGTTTCCGAGCCGGACAACACGTACCTGACCGTTTTCAATCCGGACCCGTCCCTGTTGGATCTCCTGAAGACCCTTGCGGTCGGCGAAGGGCTGTATGTATGGAAGCCCGCTTCCTGACCCTTCCGCGGTGTTTCCCGGGGGCCTTCGCAGGCGGCGCGCAGCACAATGAACGAGCGAAAGGAAGCGCGGCCTTTGGCGCCGCGCTTCCTTTCGCGAACAGTCCGGTGAAAAGGCGCTTTCGGCCCGGTTGTTTCAGGCTTCCGCTTTCCACAGGCCATGGAGATTGCAGTACTCGTATGCGGCCACCGCTTCATCTCCCGGAGCCAGCGCGAAAACAGCGGACGGTTCCTGCCCCGGAGCCAAAGGCTTCCTCTGATTCCCCTGTTTTGTTTCCAGGGCAATCCACATGATCTGATGTTCTTCGGTCATGGGATGGACTGCGGAGCCGACTTTTACGGTAACGAGCTGTCCCTCCGTCCGGATAACTGGCACATGCTTCTCACGGGCGCCGTCGCTGGTCCCGGGAACCAGTTCCTCCATGGCTTCTCCGCAGCACTTTGTCGGGCACGCAGAGCCCTTGACCATTCCAACGATCTTTCCGCAGCCTTTGCACTGATAGAACTTCATAACGATCCCTCCTCCAAAACACGAAGTCTGCACTTAAAGATACCATATCTGCCGAGGATTTTCAATCATTCCCGGTCCTTGAAGACTGCGGGTGTCTGCCAAAGAGAAAGGCGTTGTCAGAAAAAGCTTTTTCCTGTATCATCAACTGTGAAATATCCTTGGATCGTTCGATCGCTTTTCTGCCGGAACTGTGGCCTATTCTGATTGGAGAGTGGATGAAAATTAAAAAACGCTTTGGCCAGCTCCTTTTCTTTCTTTTGTTTGCCGGGATCATGATCGCAAACGGACTGACTGTGGCCCAAAGCAGTGGAGCTTCAGGAAACGAAGACGCAAACAAGGGGCCGACGGAAAACACCGCGGAATACGCAGCGCTTCTGTTTGAGGATACCAGGATCCATGAAGTGGATCTGATCATTTCGGAAGAGGATTGGGCAGATCTGGTTCAGAACGCAATGCTGAAGACAAAATACAAAATGGACATCGTCATCGACGGCGAAAGGTTTCAGGACGTGTCCTGCAACACCAAAGGAAACAGCAGCCTTTGGGGCGTCATCCGGAAATACGAAGGCAGCAGCCGCTTCAGTCTGCGGATCGGATTCGGAAGCCATATCAAACACCAGACGTATCATGGACTGTGCAAAATGGAGCTGAACAATATTTACGGGGATTCCTCCTGTATGAAGAACGCCATCTGCTATGACCTGTTCAGAAAAGCAGGCGTTCCTTCACCGCTTTCCAGCTACGTCTGGTTAAAGATCAACGGGAAGGATCAGGGCCTGTACCTGGCGCTGGAGGATCTGGGAAAAAGCTTTCTGGAAAGAACCGCCGGAGGAGAAGGGGTCCTGTATAAACCCGAAAGCGCCTTGCTCGAACATGGAGGTTTGGACTGCGGCGGCCGAATAAAAACGGAAAAGAAACGCGTTCATTGCCATGAACAAGGAGGATATCGCTTTGAGACAGTATGAGCCCTTTGAACTTCGTTTCAACGGCAGCATTCCGGAAGGGTCCTTCGCCCAGGCGGACCTTACGGCGGTATTTGCCAACGGGGAAAAGCAAAAGACCGTCCACGGGTTTTACGACGGGGACGGACAGTATGTGGTCCGCTTTCTGCCGGACACGCCGGGGGTCTGGCACTGGCAGGTGAACGGCGCAGTCTCCGCCCGGGGACAGGAGGAATGCCTGCCCGCAGAGAGCTTTCACGGGATCGTCCGGGCTGTGGACACCCATTTCGAATACGCCGACGGAACGCTTTTCCTGCCCTTTGGCACCACGGTGTACGCCCTGGCCTCCCAGGAGGATGCCCTGGTGGAAAAGACCCTGCGAAGCCTTGCGGAAGCGCCCTTCAACAAGGTACGCATGTGCGTTTTCCCAAAGCACTACGATTACAACCACAACGAACCGCCCTTCTACCCCTTTGAGTGGACGGCGAAGGGCGCCTGGGACACAGGGCGCCCCTGTCTCCCCTTCTGGCACCGGTTCGAGGGGATCCTTCATCGTTTGTTCGCCCTGGGCATCCAGGTGGATCTGATCCTGTTCCACCCCTACGACCGGTGGGGTTTTGCCGCCCTGTCCCGGCATCAGAATCTGGAATACCTGGATTACCTTCTGCGCCGGCTCAGCGCTTTCCCCGGTCTGTGGTGGAGCCTTGCAAACGAATATGACCTGTGCATGGACCACAAGACCCTTTCCGACTGGGAGGAAATCGAGACCTTCGTGAGCCAAAACGACCCTTTCGGCCATCTGCTGTCCTGCCACAACTGCATGTGTTTCTGGGATTTTTCAAGGCCCAATGTGACCCACGCCAGCATCCAGACCAAGGCCCTCAGCGAAATCCCCCGCTGGCTGAAGCAGTACGCAAAGCCCGTAATCATCGACGAATGCTGCTATGAGGGCAACCTGCCCCATTTTTGGGGCAGCATCTCCGGCCCTGAAATGGTGCGCCGCTTCTGGCGCTGCTGCGCCTCCGGCGGTTACTGCACCCATGGGGAAACCTTCCTCTCGGAGGACGAGGTGCTTTGGTGGGCCCGTGGCGGCGCCCTGAAGGGCGAAAGTCCCCGGCGCATCGCCTTCCTGCGGCAGGTGCTGGAGGAGCTTCCCGGTCCCCTGACCCCCGCGGATGACGGTTTCTGGTCCCTCACCCGCCTTGAAAAGAACGAATTTGAGCAGGCCGTCCGGAACGTTCCTCCAGACAGGCAGACCATCCTTCGGCGCTTTGCCGAAAGCGTCTGGCGAATGTCCCCCGCCGACCGGGCCGTGCACCTGGCCCAGGAGCACACCTGGGACGGCCGGTGCGGGGAGGAGGCCTACCTGACCTATTTCGACCTTCAGTGCTACGGTCAAAGGCGCCTGAACCTGCCCGCTGGCAAGGTATACCGTGCGGAGCTCATAGACGTATGGAACATGACCAGGCAGCTCCTCGCCGAAAACCTGACGGGCGATGTAACCCTGACCCTGCCGGGCCGGGACAACCTGGCCCTGCTTGTCACCCGAATGGGATAAAAAAACGCGCCCTTTGGGCGTAAGAGAAGGAGGGACCCCCTATGCCCGACCGCAGCTTCCCCCGCACCACGGTGGCAGGCGTCTCCCTGTCACGCATGATCATCGGCACCAACTGGATTCTGGGCTTGAGCCACCGCAGCCCCGCCGCAGACCGGCAGATTCAAAACCGTTTTCCGGACGGGGAAGCGGTTCTTCCGCTGCTGAGCGCCTTTTTGAGGGAAGGGGTGGATACCGTGATGGGCCCCCTGCAGCAGGAGCGGGTGCTTCAGGAGGCAGTACGGACCGCCCAGGACTGTACCGGCAAAGGTCTGATCCTGATCGACACGCCCATCATCAACGTGGATGACAACGAGCAGGCCCGCCGGGAGGCCCGGGCCGTCATCCACCGCAGCAGGGAATTTGGCGCCGCCTTCTGCCTTCTGCACCATTCCAGCGCCGAACAGCTGGTGGACAAAAACACCCACCGGATCCGCCGCTTGGAGGACTACACCGACATGATCCGGCAGGAGGGCATGATCCCCGGCCTGTCCGCCCACATGCCGGAGCTGATCACCTATTCCGACGAGAACGGCTATGATGTGGAGACCTATATCCAGATCTACAACTGCATGGGCTTTATGATGCAGGTGGAGATCGAGACCGTGGCCTCCATCATCAACAGCGCCAAAAAACCCGTGATGACCATCAAGCCCATGGCCGCTGGCCGGGTGACCCCCTATGTGGGACTGAACTTTGTTTGGAACACCCTCCGGCCCCAGGACCTGGTGACTGTGGGCTGCACGCACCCTGACGAGGCCGCGGAGGATATTGAGATCTCTCGCGCAGCCCTGGAGCGCCGGTTCCCGGACATCGGCAAGCGCGCCAGCCCGAACCCGAATCAGGACGCCTTCGGCGTTTAGAGTGCGGTGAATCGAAAACAGTTCAAAGGACGGCCTGTGGGGACCCTTTCTCCCTACAGGCCGTTCTTCTTCAGGTCCTCTATGATCCTCTCCGTTCTAAGCCTCGCCCCATTTGTGCTCAGGTGGCTGTCGATCAGCCAGAACAGACGTCCGGGGAACAGGGAATCCTCCAGGCGGCTGACGACGGGCACCTCAATCAGGGCCTGCAATTGTTCCTCCAGTTTCCCGCGGTTTTCCGGGGTGCTTTCCTTTGTCAGGGAAGCGCTGTTGCGAGGGGTATAGGCAAACAGTACCCTTACGCCCTGTTGGACAAAGGGCGCAAGGGCCCGGTTCAGGCAGGCGATCCGCCGGGGGGTGATATTGCCCACGGTATAATCGGCGATGTTGTCCCGGAGCCTTCCATCGCTGTCCCCGTCCGGCCTGGGCAGGATAAAATCGCCATATTCGTTATAGGTATCAATCAGATAACTGTTTCCGTCATCGTCAAACCGGGCGGGGCTGAAGCTGTAATCCAGGCCCGGCATCCTGGCTCTGGCCTGCAAATAGGCCCCCAGGCTGTCAAACACCCCGCTGAACTGGCGCATGTCCAGCGTCGCGGCAGCATCATAGCCGCTTTCCATCATGGCCCAGAAGCCCGTATCCAGACGGTCCGTCTCGCAGAACTGCTCCGGCGCGGCGTCGAATTCCGGCGCGTACAGCAGTACGTCCCCCTCCTGAAGAAGCGGCAGCATCAGGCGCAATTGTGGAAGGGCACTTGTATAGGCATAGACCCCCATGTTGATCACCGCATAATCCGGAAATGCCTCCTCAAGCATGGGCGAAACATACCCGTACCGTCCAGAGGACCCGGAAGACAAAACCAGTTTTCGATGATCCCGCAGGGCCAGAAGGCGGTCGTATTTATCCTGGAACGCGTCAAAATAGCTGCCGCTGTAGACAGGCCGGGTGGCCGCATTGACGCGGAGGGTTTGGGGAAGCACGCAGGCCGCAAAGCTCGCATCTGAAATTTTCCTCAGGCTGTCAAACAGCACCGCTTCCTGAAGGACGCAGGCGGAGAAGGCACCCTCCTCCAAAGCCCTTAGGGACGGGGGGAATACCAGGTACGAAAGCTCCTTTTCCCGGAAGGCTCCGGAACGGATTACGGTTACGGGCCTTCCCCCGAGGGTCTCTGGGATCACACAGGTTTCCCCGCCCCGATAGCCGGTGACCTGAGCCCCATCTGACGCAAGCTCATAGTCAAAAAGAGCCTCCTCCGTTGCAGGGGCCCATTGGGCGAACAGCGTGTCCCCGTCCTCAAAGCCGTACCGGCTGCCAAGCCCCACGGTCACGCCGCTGCCGTCCGCGCGGGTGTTCCAGCCGGTCAGCACATATCCCTCCCGCCGGAACCATACGCTGCCCTGCAGGGTGTTTTCCCGCGCGTGGGCATAGGTCCGCATCCGGGTCAGGGTATCCCCCTCCTGGTTGCGCAGGGTTCCCCCGGACCCTTCATAGGTCAGGCGGGTAATCGTCCGGGCCGCTTCCGCCTGAGTAGGGACGGCTGCTGGCGCCCCGGAAGCCTGCGGCGTATCGTCCGGGAATTCCATCGGTATCAGGCGGGAGGCGTGCACTGCCCAGAAATAATTGGTGCAGTATCGTCCGAAGCTTTCCGCAGGCACGTAGACGAGGGCGTCCGTTCCCCGCAGCAATCCCTGCCCCACGGTGCAGGCAGCGGGATCCCGCAGGGGAAGGTACAGGGCCTTCAGGTTCCGACAGCCTTCAAACGCCCCGTCCGGAATGGACCTCAGGCCCTCCGGCAGGGTGATCTCCCGTACCCGTTCGTTGCCGGCGAAGACCGATCTGTCCAAGGCCACAACGTCCCAATCCCCGACACGGGCCGGCAGGATCAGGGTTTCCCTCTCCTGCCCCGCAGGCGTCAGCCCTGTCAGGACCGCCTGGTCGCCCTGTTTGGCATAGGTGAACAGAGCCGCCTCCCGGCTTTCCCCCCGGGCCGTGTCCGTCCACGGGGCATCCGGGGGCGCTTGGAAAGACGCCTTCAGGGGCGTTTGGTCCCCCAGGACCTGTTTGATCTCCTCGGCCAGGAGCAGGGTATTGTACCGTGCTCCCGCCCCGTTCAGGTGGAAATTGGTGTCATAAAACCAGACGCTGTCCATCCTGGCCCGTTCGGCTGATCCAAGCACCGGACAGACCAGGGCCCTTTCCAGCGTCCGGGTGAAGTCCTCACCAGCCTCCTCCGCCTCTCCCGGAATAAATGCCTGGGCGTTCATGGGGCAAAAGCGGAAATACACCCGTGCTCCCCGGGCGGCACAGGCCCGGGCAAAAGTATTGACCCGGTCCAGGAAAGCTTCGGTCGGGGCAAGGCCTTCGAAGGACAAGGGAGTATTCACGTCCACGCCCCCGGGCATCACGTTGCCGGGCCGCAGATCCGCCTTCACATCGCCCGCCAGGGTAAAGGCCGCGCGGCTGTAGACCCCCTCCGGCTCGATCCCTTCCCCCAAAAGAAAGGCCCGGGCCTTCCTGGCAGCGTACAGCGGGAAGGCAGAGACCATCCCTTCCAGGCGGGACGGATCCAGGCGAAAAAGCAGACCCAGGTCTGTTTCACAGGCCTGCCAAAGGAAGGAGGGATCAAAATGATCCGACAGCGTCTGGGGATTCAGTTCCGGGGAAAAAACCACAATGTCCCCGGAAGCGATGTCGGGCAGAGCCATTTCCAGCATCACCGTGGTGCCAAGGCCCGCGTACAGGCCCAGGTTGACACTCTCAAGGCCTGTCTCCTCCTTCAGCAGGGCACAGTCCGTATCAAATGCCGTCCCGCTGCCCCCCACCAGGACCACCTTGGGGCTGTCCGCGGCCTTGAGTGCCGCTGCCTTGTCTGGAAGGGCGGCAAGATAGGTTTCTGCATAAAGAGGCGGAAGGGCAAAGGCAAACAGCCCAAGCAGGGCGGGCACAGCGAATAGAAGCATCAGCATCGCGAAGATGCGTCTTTTCCCCATTCCCTCCTCCTTTCCCATCCGTCTCGCGGACGAGGTCTTAAAACTGAAAATAGATAAACGCATTCTGCCCCGTCGTGCCCGCCTGAAGCAGCCAGGCCAGTACGACCGCAGCGATCAAATAACCGCACTGGATCAGCGGGAAACGCTTGCCCTCTCCCAGCCTGTTGAGCATAGGCAGCTGTGCGGCCCCCAGCAGCAGGCAGCAGATCCCAACGGGCGTCAGCCCCGTCTGGCCAAGCGCCAGGCTCCCATGCCACTGGGAAAGGAGGCACCCATACAGAGACAGGGCCTGCGGCAGATTTTGTGCCCGGAACAGCACCCAGGAGGGAAGGATCATAACCCAGGTCAAAAGCCGCTTGAGTCCCTTCCGCCTCTCCTTCTCCCTGGCCCCGGCCGGACACAGCAGGATCTCCCCCACGCAGAGGAGCCCGTGCCACAGTCCCCAAAGCACAAAGGTCCAATCCGCTCCGTGCCAGAGACCGCTCAAAAGGAACACGGCCAGGGTCGCGAGGCACTGCCGGCTCCTTCCATGGCGGCTGCCCCCCAGGGGGATATACACATAATCAGTAAACCAGGCCGTTAGGGACATATGCCACCGCCGCCAGAAGCCCCGGGGCGAGGATGCGAGATACGGCCGGTCAAAATTCCGTCTCAGCCGAACCCCCAGCAACAGCGCGCTGCCACGGGCGATTTCGGAATAGCCCGCGAAATCACTGTAGATCTGCAAAGCAAACAGCACCGTACCCAGCGCCACAGCCGCGCCGTCCGGCCGTGGATGGGCAAAGATCCGATCGACCGTCGGGGCCGCCAGGTCCGCCAGAACCAGCTTGCGAAAAAGCCCGGAGAGCAGCAGTTTCATCCCCGGCGCGATATCTGCCCGCCCGGCCGTATCGCCTTTGCGCAGTTGGGGCAGAAGCGCCCCGGCACGCTCGATGGGGCCAGCCACCAACTGAGGGAAAAACGAAATATACAGTGCCAGATACCCCAAATGCCTTTCGAAAAGAAGACTCCCCCGGTAAACGTCGATGACGTAGCTCAGGGCCTGAAAAGTATAAAAAGAACATCCCACGGGCAGCAGGATCTCCCGGAAGGTCCACCGGCCGTCCGCAAGATGCGATACCGCTTCCATTACAAAATTAAAATACTTGAAATAGAAAAGCAGGCCCATGCAGCCAAGGACCGTCCCCCAAAGGGCCAGACGGCGGAGCACAGGGTTCTGATTGTCCCCGATGACACGTCCCGCGAGGTAAGCAAGCAAAATAACGCCAACGATCAATAGCGTAAGCGGCGGGGAAAAACACGCGTAAAAGAAAAGGCTGGCCGCAAGCAGCAGCGCCCAGCGGCCTTCACGGGGACAGGCGCGCTGCCCAAGGCATACAGCAGTGAGGAACAGAAAATAAACGGGGCTGTCAAAGCTCATCCACACCGCCCCTTTCCGGGAACGGCAGCCAAAAGGGCCAGCCCCAGGGCCCCCGCCAGAAGGGGCTCCCATCCCGTCTCCAGCATCAGTGCGGGCAGAACGCAGGCCGCGGCGCAGGCAAGCCCCCCAAAGCCAAGGCGGAAGGAACCCCGCAGGGCCCCCATAAGGGTCAGCACTGCGGAAAGGGACGCGAGAAGGATCACCGCGAGCCAAAGCATGGACCGGGTCATGGAATGCCTCCCCAAAAAAGCGGCCAGGAGCTCGAAGCTCCTGGCCGCAGGGTTCTTGTCAGGCGCGCTTTTTGTGCATGGATTTGTGCATGGAGAAGAAGGCGGCAATGACGGAAACAAGCGTCGAGACGCCCAGCACCACCATGCTGGCGATAGCGCAGGTCGCAGAGGACATATTGGCCGGAGTCTGGACTTCCTTGGCCACGTCAGCGTTGGAGAAGTAGATATACCCCAGGCCGTCCACACGGGCGGCGATCAGGTTCATCAACGCCCAGGCAAGCAGCGCCGGCGCCGCGATGCGCAGGATACCGCTGACGATCTCGATCAGTTTGCTCCTGCCCATGGTCTTGAGCACGACGGCGCACAGGAGGCAAGCCGCAGCCCCCAGCACCATCAGGGTGAAGTTGCTGACCGCAGCGCCGTTGTAGTAACCCTCGGCGCCAATGTTCACACTGTAGATGATGAACGCGATGATGGCCAGCACCGCGGCGATGCAGGTGATCCACATGCCGACAGACAGTTTCTTCATTATCTTAACCCTCCTTCTTCTTGGGCAGCAGGGTAATGGCGAGCCAGGCAGCGCAGCTCAGGCAGGCCAGCACCAGGGAAACGGTCTTGAGGATGGAAAGGGCGTTGTCCCACCAGGTGTTCACCCGCTCGGTCCGCACGTTCAAAACGGCACTGTTGGCAAAGGTATACAGCTGGTATTTCAGGTTGTCACGCGCTTTCTCCACCAGGTCCGCGTCGTTCTTGACCGCGTCAACGGAGATGTAACCCCAGGTCTTGTCCACGCCGTTCTCGCCCTGGTTGATGTGGTTGTCCTGCTGGGCAAAGTCCGCAACCTGGGTGATGCCTGACATCACCATGGATTCGGCGTTGAAGTAGTACTTGTTGTTCATCATGTCGGTGGAGATCAGGCCCTTGTAGCCCCATTCGTCCCGCAGCATGGTGGTCAGCATGCCGGCATGATGCGCGGCGTTGGTGGCACCGATGCGGTTGAAGGCGATCATGACCGCCATGCCCTTGGCGTCGCTCAGGCCGCCCTGGAAGCCGCGCAGGTCGTTCTCACGGAATTTCTGCTCGGTCATATAGGCGCTGACGCCGCCGCGGTTATGTTCCTGATCGTTGAAGCCCATGTGCTTGGGACCATTCATGATGCCCTTTTCCGCGCAGCCCTGCAGGATGCCGTAGCCGATGCGGTTGGTCAGCATGGGATCCTCGGAGATATACTCATAGTTGCGGCCGTTGTAAGGCGTGCGGCGCTGGGTCAGGCCGGTGCCCCACAGGTCGTACCGCTGCAGCCACAGGCCGCTGTTGCCCTCTACAAGGCCCCATTCATAGGCCAGATCCGGGTTGAAGGCGGAACCCATCAGGGTCTGGGAATGGATGTTGAACTTGTAGGTCTTGCCGGAAGTTTCGTCAGTGTAGGCAGAGGTGAAGCCGCTTACGCCTTCGTTCTGATACACGATGGGGTTTTCCACGTTGGAAAGGGTATCGGAGGTGCTGCCGCCGTGGATGACCGCGCCGACCGCTTCGTCAATGGTGATCTCGTGGACCAGATCGCTCCAGTAGCTGTCATTGATGTCGTTCATCTGCTCTTCCTGGATGCTGGCGGCGTTGAAGCGCAGGCCCTTGTCCACCGCTTCGGCAGCAGGATTGTCGTTCCGGATGGTGTAGGTCTGGCCCCGCAGCTCCGCGATCCAGGCGTCTTTCTTGGGGCTGTCGGCGATCTTGATCTCCACCTGGTTGTAGTTGACGGGATAAGTGGCATCCCAGTCCTGACGGGACAGATAGGTGACAGTGTCGGTGCCGGTCCAGTAGTTCAGGTCGGCGCTGTCGGCCACGTTGGTCACCTTGGTGCCGTTGGCGGTGGCGAAGGTGGTCTTGTCCAGCTGGGCCAGGTTCCAGGTGACCACTTCGCCGGTGGTTTCCGTATCCATGCCATCCGCAGCGGTCTTGCCCTGCTTGGCCAGGAAGTTGTTCACGGCGGCGTGGCTGCCGGCGGCGGCGGTGAACAGGTAATCGCCGTCGTCCAGGATGTAGGTCTTGGCCTGCTTGTAATCATAGGAGGCCAGGTACTTAGTGGGCACGGTCAGCTTCACCGTAGCGGTGCCGCCGGCCTTGACCTCGGCCTTGCCCGCGGTCAGGAACATGACGGCGGATTTTTCCACCAGGTTGGTCTTGTCATACTCGGTGTAGGGCTGCTGCACGTACAGCTGGGCCAGGAACCGGCCGTCCTTGTCGCTGAGGTTCTTCAGTTCGACCTCGGCGGTGATGCTGCCGTTCTCGCTCAGGTCCACGTTCACACTCTTGAGGGTCTGGGTATAATCCAGATAGCTCAGGCCGTGACCGAAGGAATAGAGCACTTCCTTTCCGTAGTCCCAGGTTTCGCCCTGCGTGGCGCCCTTGGCAGAAGCAGCGTTGAAGGAGGGGTTCATGATGGAGTCGAAATAGCGGGTCTCAAAGTACTTGTAACCCACATAGATGCCCTCGGCCTCAACGATGTAATGGCCGCCGTTGTAGGTGGTGGCGCCGCCGAAGGAAGAGGCTTTGGTGTTGCTGATGGTCTCGCCGGGATACCGGGCATCCTCGCCCGTAGTGCCCACGATCTCATAATCGGCGTAGTATTCGCCGCCGAAGTTGACCACGGCGGGGTTCGCAGCGTTGTCTGCCACATAGGTATCGGGCAGCGCGCCGGTGGCGTTGACCTCACCCGTCAGCACCCGGACGATGCCGGTGCACTGATAGTCGTTGATGACGCCGATGTAGGCGATGCCGTCCACCTCATGCTCACCGCCCTTGGCGATGTCCTTGAGCACCATGGTGTTGCCGGAGTTGATCAGCACCAGCACCTTTTCGCAGGTTTCCTTGGCCACGTCCACAACGGCCAGTTCGTCCTCGGACAGGGCCAGGGGATCCTTGCCGGTGGCCTCGCCCGCATAGTTAAGGGCGGAGCCGGGAGCGTAGGTGTTGCCCTCACCGGCGCCGCGGGCAAAGACCACGATGCCGACGGAACCGGGCTTGATGCTGTCTTTCCAATCCGCGGGAGCGCCCTTCTCCTCATACAGCGTGGGAGGCACTTCCACCACCTGGTACTGGGCCATGTCGCCAGGGGAAGCCACGTAGATATTGTCGTAGCCGACGGAGGGGGTCAGCTGACCGGTCCAGCGGTTTTCCACCATAACGGTCTGCTTGTTGAGGATCTTCTCCTGATAGAAGGCCTTCACGGTCTCGTTGATCTTGACGCCCGCGTTGGTCAGGGCGTCCACCAGGTCCACCGCGTCCTCATTGCCGGCCTTCAGGTCGCCGCTGGCGTAGGGGTACGGAGCATAAGCCGCGAGGCCGAAGAGCACGACCTCGTTTTCCTTGGATAGGGGAAGCACGGAATTGTCGTTCTTCATAACGACGGTGCCCTCTTCGCCCTCCCGGATGGCGATGTCCTTGGCAGCGGCCATCATCGCGTCGATGGTGGCGTAATCCTTCTTGAAGCGTGCCGCGTCCTCGTCGTCAATGGTGACGTAGCTCTGGGTGCCCAGCATCCCATCGATCTGGTTGCGGTAGTTGTCCGTCAGGCCCTGGCCAACGCTGGACAGCACAAACAGACAGGCCATCAGCGCCGCGAGTCCCCGGAACAGGGAAACCGTCTTCTTGGATTTCATTCGTTGCTTCATCCTTTCTCTGTTTTGTATGAAAACAAATGCGTCCGCCGGAAAAACCGCCGCCCGCATCGATTTCCCGCGTCAGGCGAGGTCGAAGGATATAAAATCGAAGGTCCCGCCGCTGCCTTCGATGCTGAAATACAGTGCCTCCTTTTCCCCAAGACCCTTGGGCAGCGTCCCGGTGAAGGCCTGCCGCTCCCTGGCAGTGGACACGGGGATGCGGCATACCACGTCCCCGTTTTCCTGCGTGCGTACAGTGACGGCACAGCCATTGCCATAGCCCTGCAGGTGCACGGTCACTTTTTCCGTCTCCCTCAGGTCGAAATATTTGAAGGCCACGGTGCAGCCCGTACAGAAATTGGAAACATATTGGTCCTCCCCGCCTTCCCGGTCGCCGCCGCGCTGGGTCAGGAAGGGATCCGCCCCCCGGGGATACTTGAGCATGGAGAGGAACCGGGTGCCGTTACGTCCGTACACATTGCATGCGATATAGCTGGGATAGGTGCCTTTGCCGCTCAGCGGCCCGCCGTTGAGCCCGCAGGAGGTCATTTCCGCCTGAAGGAAGCGCCCGTTCTCAAACCGGATCTCCTCCGCACAGGCCTGGCGGGAGGACTGCTTGCGGTTGCTGTGCCGGTGATAAAACACATAGTACCTGCCGTTGATCTCGATCAGGCTGCCATGCGTGTTGCCCGTGCAGTTGCGGGCGTGCTTTACATCCGGAACGCCTGGCAGGCCGATGTCCCCGCAGCTGACAAGCACCCCACCGTACTCAAAACCGCCGTCCGGCCGGTCGCTGACCGCGTAGCACAGGTTGTGGCTGTTGAGGGAGCTGTAGATGAAATAATACTTTCCGCCGAATTTGCGCAGAGAGCTGGCCTCCCCGAAGGGCTGTTCTTCGTAGGGAGTGCCCTTGGCCTCCTTCCCGGTCAGTACGCCGATGTATCTGGGCTCGTTTCCGGAGATTACGGTCAGCATGTCCTTTGGATCCAATTCAAAAAACATCGGTCCCTGCTTTGTGGGGGCCGAGCCATCCAGAAGGATGGGATTCCCGCCAAAGGCAAAACCGGTATACAGATACAGGCGGCCGTCCTCGTCCATCAAGCAGCCGGGGTCAAACTGAAAGGGTTCCCCTTTTTTGCCGATGGGCGTCCCGTCCGCGTACTTGACGTACCCGTAAAACGCATATTGGCCCGCGGGTTCATCGCAGACTGCCACGGAGATCATTTTGGTCCCGCCCATAAAATAATACAGGTAATACCGGCCATCGGGGCCCACCACCATGTCCGGCGCAGCAAGCCCGTTGGTCAGGCGGATCTTGGGGGCCGCCGGGTCCTGTTCCCGTTTGAAAATGCAGCCGTGATACGTCCAGTTGCCCAGATCGTCCACCGGAGCGGACCAGCACACATAATCCCCCAGGCAGAAGTTGAGTCCGTTGAACAGATCATGGGAGCCGTAAACATAGACCCTTCCGTCCACGATATGCGGTTCCCCGTCCGGCACGTACTCCCAGCTCGGAAGATAGGGATTGAAGGCCTGCTTGGTTTTCATGGTTGCCCTCCTCGGTTGCCGCTTTCTTCGCACTTATTAAAGAAGATACCGGTCTATCAGATACGCCGGAGTGCAGCTCCAGGCGTGGCAGTAGCTGTTGACCAAAGGGCTGTCATAAGGGGACGCGGAAAGATCCCCGGGCACATAACACTCCCAATAGGTATCCGCCCCGGCTCGTGCCATGCCGCCCCAGTAATCGCGCAGATGTTTCTCGGCTTGATCTCCAAGACCCGCTTCCCACAGCGCGGAAACATAATAGTGATGCATATAAGGCGTCAGCATTCCGGGCCCCGGTGCAGCTTCCGCCCGGTCAAAGGCCCTGGCGGCTCCGTCCTTTGGCATGACCCCTGCAAGGGTCATCCAAACCTGGGAATGGATGGAGATCTGTCCATCGGAGAGGAAGCACCCCTCCTCCGGAGCATAAAAGCGTTCAAGGGACGCCCTGCGCATGGCCCGCGCCTTTAGGCGGTATCTTTTCCCGCGGTCCCTTTCCCCGTACCGGTCGCAAAGTGCGGCCGCAGCGTCCAGAGCACAGATCAGTACACCCTGGCAGGAGGCCGTTCGGCTGAGGGAATCGCTCCAGTCGATAAAGCACTGCTCCTTCTGCTCAGGCGTCAGGATGCCTTCTTCGTCCACCGCATTCTCAATGGCCCAGTCCACCTGTTCAAGCGCCGGCGCATACAGATCCAAAAGGGCCTCGCTGTCCCCCGTCTCCTCCAGGTACTCCAGAAGGGAGATCGGGTACATCAGCGCATAGTCCAGGAGAAACGTATCGTCTGCGCAAGGCGAAGGCCGGGTAAATACGTTGGCGCTCATCCGTCCGTCCGGGAACCGGGTGCCGGCAAACAGGTACAGACAGCGCTTGACAAGATCAAAGCTGCGGAAGGTACGGTAGGTCGTCAGGGCCTGCAGCCTCAGATCTCCGAGCCAAAGCCTCTGGTCCCTCTTGGGGCCGTCCTCCAGGACCTCCTGGGTACAAGCTTTCAGGGTCGCGAGACTGATATCATAAATCCTGCGAAGCTCCTCGTCCGGAAATGCCCGTTCCCTGAGGGCGCTTTCATCCGCGCTGGTCTCGGCGCGGCAAACGGCGTCTGCGATCAAAAGAGCGTATTTGGGGGAGGTATCCACCACCGTCACGCAGACGTACCGGAAGGCAAACCGCCTCGGCAGGGCGATCTCGCAGGGCAGCACATCGGCGAAAATCTGCTCCCGCTGGATCCAGCTGGAGGAGAGCCACCCGCCGTAAGCCTCCGGATCTCCCTCCAGTTCCTGAAGGGTCTCTGCGAAAGCCATGCGCAGCATGGCCGGAGCGTCCGGATGAGCACCGGATGCGTTCAGGCGCAGGCTCAGACGGCCCACAAGGTGCCTGCCATAGTCCAGCAGCACCCTCTCCCCCTTCCCCAGGGGCGTTCCGGCAAGCTCCTCCATGGACAGATCCCTGTCCCCTTTAAGACACCTGACAGGCTCGTGGAAGGTATGGACAAGGGACGGCCGGAGCGCTTCCGCTTTGTCAAGCAGCGCGGCGTCCTGTTTGGGCTCAAACCCCGGGATGATCGAAATCAGCTTCATGTACGGCTCCAAATCCTTTGCAGGTCCGGTATCATGATACCGTTTTCATGGCACTCTGTCTATAGCAATTATACCTTTTTGTGACAATTTCGCCATGTTAAATTTTAGCCTGCCTTATTGATTTTTTTTGATTTTCAGTCTTCCGTCCATGGAAATTAACCGCTGTTTTTTTCCATTCTGAAAAAAGCCGGCGCAAAATCCCGCAGGAGAATTGACAGGAGGCAAGGCTTTCCATTATGATAGAGACGGATTTCCTCTGTGAATAAATGGAAAGGGGGCATGGACGGCTTGAATGATGCGCAGCTGATGGAAAGGCTGCATACGCTCAACGAGAGCGAGCTCTTTTACCGCCGGTACCGCCTGGCCAAATCCTCTCCGGACCTTTTTGACGCGTACCTGCAGACCCTGGACAGGGAACAGGTCCGTCGCCTGGACCTGATTGTGCCCGAGTGGCCGGACACAGTTCCCACCGAATACCAGGAGGACAGCTATTTCCCCCGGTCCCAGACGGAAGGGATCCACGTTTTCAAGCACAACTGCTTTACCCCTGCGATCGCGCACCGGCACAACTTCTTTGAGATGTTTTTTGTCCTGGAGGGTCGGTGCGTCCACCAGGTCCGGGACAGTCACGCCGTTCTCAGCCCCGGGGATCTGTGCATGATCCGGCCCAACGTGATCCATTCGCTGGACGTAAGCGACGAAAGCGTGATCATCGACGTCCTCATCCGCAAATCCACCTTCCGCCACTACTTCTATTCCATCCTGCAGGGGGACAACCTGCTGGCCAATTTTTTTCTGAGCACCCTCTGCAGCAAGCGCGGGATTGATTACCTGCTTTTCCACGCCGGCGGCGAGGAAAGCATGCACCGCGCCTTTGTGGAGTTGTGCATCGAATGCCTGGAGCAGCATGACTACTATTCGGTGATGGTCAACGCCATCGTCAGCCGGATCTTTGTGCTGCTGCTTCGGCTGCGCCCGGAGCAGTGCCAGCTGCCAGGGGACCCCATGGAAAAATCCGACACCGTCCTCCAAATCGCACGCTATCTGAACGCCAACACGGCCTCCGCCACCCTGGGCAGCCTGGCGGAACAATTCCATTATTCGCCGGAATACGCCTCCCGCCTGATCAAGCAGGCCACGGGGCGCACCTTTATCCAGCTTCTGACCACGCTGCGCATGGAAAATGCCGAAAGGATGCTGCGCGACACGTCCCTGCCCATTACCGACATTGCCTCAGCCGTCGGCTATGAGAGCAGCGAGCACTTTATTCGCACCTTCCGCAAGTACGCGGGCCTGACCCCGAGCGGTTACCGGCACAAAAACCGTCCCGGGGGCATCGGCCTTGCACTGTAGAAAAAACACCAAAGAAAGGCAGATGATTCTTCTTGAGCCAGACCAAAGCAAGCGTCTTTGACCGTCTCCCGAGCCTCATCAAAAAGTCCAACGTCACCCTCTTCCCGGAGGGCGCCATGGGCTACCTGGTAGGCCCAACCCTGGCGCTGGTAGCCAACTCCGTCCTGGCCAATTACTTCAACAAATACATGACGGACGTGCTGAACATCAACTCCTGGGCCAGTGAGTTTTTCAAATGGCTGCCCGTCATTTCCGTCCTGTTTGTGGTCCTGGGCAACATCATCGTCGGCCGCCTGATGGACCGCTCCCAGAGCCGTGCCGGCAAGGCCCGTCCGCTGCTGCTGATTTCTGTGCCAATCAGCTTTCTGGCCCTCCTGATCCTCTTTGTGATCTCTCCCCTTGCCACCGATACCATCAACCCCCAGGGCCAGAGCCTCGCGCTGGTCTGCATCGCCATCGGATACAATCTGTGGTTCGCCATCGCCTATCCCATGTACTATACCCCCCATGCGGCCCTGGTGAACCTATCCACCCGCAACTCCAAGGACCGGACCCTTCTGGCCACCCTTTCCAACGCAACCGCCCTGGCGGCCATGGGCCTGAGCACCATGATCATGCCCTTCTTCCTGTCGCTTCTGTTCGTATACGACATGAGCGGCAAGGGCACGCCGGTGACCAACGCGGCCGGCGCCGTGGAGTATTACGTGGACGCCAACGGGTCCGCGCTCTATGACGCCGTGGCTTCCTACAACCACTGGAAGATTTTCGTCATTGTACTGCTGGTGGTCACCGTCATCGGCGCTCTGGTGGAATTCATGTTCACCCGGGAACGCGTTACCGAGGAAAGCATGGCCCAGGCGGGCTCCTCCGCCCCGGCCACTGCGCTGCCCGTAAAGCAGCAGCTTAAAATCTGTTTTGCCGACAAATTCTGGATCATCATGATGGTGTTCTTCTTCTGCTACCAGCTTGGCGGTATGATCAAGAACGTTTCCCAGCTCTATTTCTGCCAGGCCATGTTCACGGACGCCAGCGGCAATTACACCATCGCCAACGGCGGCAGCATTTCCGGACTGCTGGCCATCATCGGCGCCATTCCCACCGCGGTGGGTATGGTGGCGGCCCCCATCCTGGCAGGCAAAATCGGCAAGGGCAAAGCCATCTTCTGCGGCGCCGCACTGGCAGTGGTGGGCGGCCTGCTGGGCATGCTTGCCCCCTCCAACCTGATTCTGGTCTATGTGTCCTTCGTTCTCAAAGCCCTGGGCTCCACCCCCGCCATGTATCTGTCCATGGCCCTGCTGGCGGACGTACTGGACCATCAGGAGGCCGTCAACGGCAGCCGGACCGACGGCTTCACCATGACCGTTTATGGCGCCATCATGGCCGGCATGACCGGAATCGCCACCGGCATTCTCAACATCGTGCTATCCAACGTTGGATATACGGCCAACAACATCTCCTCCGACGCCATCCGCGGTGCCATGCCCTGGATCTTCATCGGCGGAGAGACGCTCTGCTACATCGTCATCTTCGTGCTGTTCCTGTTCATGGGCGTCGAGAAATTCGGCAAGTACGACCATGAAGCCATCGTGGCCGACCAGAAAGCCGCCGCCGCCAAAGAAGGACGGCCCTACGTCTCTCCCGAGGACAAGGTGCGTCTGGAGGAAGGCGAGGAAGCCTACAAGGCCGCAATGAAGAAGCAGGCAGAGGCCGCCGCCGCGGAGGCCAAGCGTCTGTCCAATCCGGAGGAGGCCCGTAAGGACGAGGCTGTCCGCAAAGAGCTCAATGCTCTGCGCAGGGCCCACGGACGCAAAGAGATCTGATGGGCCGCATAAACACCGCCGGCCCGGATCCCTTCCCAATGGGGCCCGGGCCATTTTTAGCTTGGAAGCGTGCTCTCTGCTTTTCAGTGTCCGGCGTTCTCCGGCACATTGGAAGGCTGCCTTCCAGGCATTTGCGGTTCCTTTGACAAGCCAACGCTTCAGGCCCTTCCTTTGGCACTGCCAAGGCGTTGGCCCTGCCGCCAGGTGATATGCCTCGGAACTGAACCCTGTTAGCCCTCCCCTGTATCGGGTGCTTTGGTTTTATAAACAAGTATGTGTTTCATCGCAAAAGGAGGAATACTTCATGCTGAGAAAAACGACCGCATTTCTGACCGTGCTGCTGCTGTTGCTGACCCTGTCCGCCGCCCTCGGGGAGACGGCCGGTGATGAAAACAAATTTGAAAGCGACTGGGCTTTGGAGGGGGGCCTGGCCGAGATCCTAAGGGAGGAGGAAGGCTGGCGCGTTTCCCTTTATCTTGCCAACCGGAAGGACGGCGGCGCCCGCTGGGAGTACAACTGCCTGTATGACAGCGCCAAGAACGCGCTTGTTGCCGTCTCCGCCGAAAAGCTTGAGTTCACCTTTGACAGCATGCTGACAGAGCAGTACTCCGACACCCCTGCCTATGACAGTTTCCCGGAGGGCAAGGCTGCAGTCTTCACCATCAATGGGGACGGAAAACTCCTTTGGGACGACCCCATTGAACAAGCGGGGGAAGGCCTGCTCTTCACCCGCATCGGCCGCTTCAGCGGGGAATGGGAAGGGGACAGCGTGCATGTTTCGATCCTTTGGGATCGCTATGATCTGTTTTACAGTGTGCTGCTTTCAAGAAGTGCCGAGGATTCCTATACCGATTTTATCATGAACGGGGTCTACAACCCCGACAGCGGCCGACTGGAAGCCATGGGCACCGCCACTTCTTTCACACAGGATGAAAACGGGGTTTATCAGCCCGGTGAAGAGGATACCGAAACCTATGAGGCGTTCTTCTCCATGCTGGACGGAGGTAAATTGCTGTATGAGGCCGAAAACGGGATCGAACTGACCCAGGTCCTGGACAGCAACGGCTGAGAACCGTCCCTCCCCTTTTCTTGACGAAAACGCGTCCTGCCCTGCTGCTTGGATCGTGCGGAAGAAACGCGTTGACAAATGACTCCGGACATGATACCATGCGCTTTGTCAGCCCAAGCTGATTTATGATGGCCCGCACAAGCGGCCCACGGCACAGTTCATTCCGGAAAAAAGGTTCCCCAAGGCGCCTGAAGGCCATTTCATCATGGTCCCCAAGCGCCTTTTTCTGTTTTCGGGATGGACAATGTGTTTTGCCCTTTTCAAACGGCGTTCTGCCATAAAAACGCTGCGGGCAAAGAGGCAGCCGCAGCCCAGGAAAACGGGCAGCCAGCGTAAGGAGGAAAGACCATGAATATCCTGATCGTCGACGGCCAGGGCGGCCGTCTTGGAAGGAAACTGCTGGAGAGCATCCGGGAGGCCTGTCCCAAAGCACATCTTATGGCCGTCGGCACCAACAGCATCGCCACGCAGAATATGCTTACCAGCAATTGCGCGGATCAGCTGGCCACGGGCGAAAATGCCCTGATCGTGGCCTGCCGCACGGCGCAAATCATCGTGGGTCCTTTTGGCATCGCCACGGCGGACGCCCTGCTGGGCGAAATCTCCCCTGCCATGGCCAATGCCGTTTCCTCCAGTCCAGCCTACCGGGTCCTGATCCCCATGAACCTGTGCAACACGTATATCGCCGGAGTCGTCAAGGGATCCGCTTCCATTCTGGAAGACGCCGTCCTGCACGTCCGGCACCTTATGGAGGAAAAATGAGATGACGAAAACCGATCCGCATTCCCCGCAGGCCGCGTCCCTTCAAACCCGGCGCCTGATTTTCGCCGCCCTGTTCCTGGCCATTGCGCTGGTGCTGCCTTTCCTGACCGGCCAGATCCCCCAAATCGGCTCCATGCTCAGTCCCATGCACATCCCCGTGTTCCTTTGCGGCTTTATCTGCGGCTGGCCCTGGGGACTGGCCGTCGGCCTGCTCGCCCCGCTGCTGCGTTCCCTTTTGTTCGGCATGCCTGTACTTGTTCCCGGCGCCGTGGCCATGGCCTTTGAGCTGGCCGTATACGGCGGCCTTAGCGGATTCCTGCGGAAGGTCCTTCCGCGGAATGTGGCCTCCCTTTACGCTGCCCTGGTCCTTTCCATGATCGCAGGCCGCATCGTTTGGGGGATCGCCAGGGTCTCTCTCGCAGGAATGACCGGCAGCAGCTTTACCTGGGCCGCGTTCCTGGCAGGGGCCATTACCAATGCCGTCCCCGGCATCCTTCTGCACCTGGTCCTGATCCCGCCCCTGGTGATGGCCATGGAGCGAGCCGGATTGTCCCTGAACGACCGATAATGGGAGGACATCCATGAAGACCCTGTATCTGGAATGCACCATGGGAGCCGCGGGAGATATGCTGATGGCTGCCCTTTCCGAGCTGCTTCCCGATCCCCAGTCCTTTATCGACCGGATGAACGGACTAGGCCTTCCCGGTGTGCACCTTGATCGGGAAAAAGCCGTCAAGTGCGGCATCACCGGCACCCACATGCGGGTGACCGTCCATGGAGAGGAAGAGGAATCCGTGGACGAAAGCATAGATGCGCATGATCCTCACCATTCCCATGTCCATCCTCATGATGCGCAGGACGATCCCGGGCATGGACGCGGGCACTTCCATGAGGAGGAGCATGGCCACGGGCATGAACATCCCCATCATCACCATGCAGGCGTTTCCGACATCGAAGGAATCCTGGATTCCCTGGATATCTCCGATCGGGTAAAGGCCGACGCCAAGGCGGTGTACGCCCTGATCGCCGAGGCGGAAAGCCAGGTACACGGCCGTCCCGTCAGCGAGATCCACTTCCATGAAGTAGGAACCCTGGACGCCGTTGCCGATGTGGTGGGCGTCTGTATGCTGATGGAACTTCTCGGTGCGGAGGAGATCGAAGCCTCCCCGGTGCACGTAGGCAGCGGCCAGGTCCATTGCATGCACGGCATCCTGCCCGTGCCTGCCCCCGCCACCGCCCTTCTTTTGAAAGGCATTCCCACCTACGGCGGAAAGGTGCCAGGCGAATTGTGCACCCCCACCGGGGCCGCCTTGCTGAGGCACTTCGTATCCCGCTTTGGCGACCGCCCCGTTATGGCCGTATCCGCCATCGGGTACGGCATGGGGAAAAAGGATTATCCCCAAGCCAACTGTCTGCGGGCTTTTCTGGGCGAAAGAGACGGCAAAACCGAGCAGATCACCCGGCTTGAATGCAACCTGGATGACATGACCGGAGAGGAGATCTCCTTTGCCATGGACCGGCTGTTCGAAAGTGGCGCCAGGGAAGTGTATACGCAACCCATCGGCATGAAAAAAAGCCGTCCCGGCGTGCTGCTCAGCGTCATCTGCCTGCCCGATGAGGCGGATTCCATGGCCCGGGTCATCATGAAGCACACCACCACGCTGGGCATCCGCCGGCAGGATATGGCCCGGTATGTACTGGACCGCCGGATCGAGGCTGTCCAAACCCCCTTGGGCCAGGTCCGGATCAAAACCGCCTCCGGCCTTGGTACGGAACGCCGGAAGGCGGAATACGATGATGTGTCCCGCATCGCCAGGGAACACGGATTGACCCTGCGGGACGTGCGCAGGGGGCTGGAATAACATGTTCAACGAAGCCTTTGAACAGGAACTTTGCCGCTGCCTCTCCCTTGACACGCTCCTGCATCCCGTCAGGCTTGGACAGGACGGCGTCAAATTCGTTTTTCAGGCCATGCTGGGCATGGGGCATCTGCTCTCCTCCAGGGAGCAGGTCACAGCCCGAATCGCTTTGGAAACCGAAGGCCTGTCCCCCGACATGGACGAGCCCCTGTTTGAACCCCTCAGCCCCGACTGGTGCAGGCTGAACCTGCGCAAGGCGCTCGCGCTTGGCATCCCGCCGCGAATTCTTGCGGGGATGATGCTGGCCTCCGTCAAAGAGCCCTCCTTTTCCCGGCAGGAGGCCGTGGATGCCTGCCAACGTTTGAAGGCTGCCGGCCTCCTTCCAGATGACACGGATCCCCGGGGCCTCCTGCAGGAAGGCTTCCTGCCCTCCCATTCGCCCGTTTACCGGGAGCAATACCATCCCGCCTATCGGGTGGTGGCCTCAGACTGGATGTCCCATATGGCGGCCATTTTGGCGATCCTTGAAAAGGACGGCGGAAGCGCTCCCCTCCTGATCACCCTGGACGGGCCCTGTGCCTCCGGCAAAACCACTCTGGCCAAAGCCCTTTCCGTGGTTCTTGATTGTCCGGTCATCCATACGGACGATTTTGTCATTCCCCACGCGCTCAAAACCCCGGAACGCCTCTCCGTTCCCGGCGGCAACTGTGATTCGGAGCGTCTTTTACAGGAGGTGATCCTGCCCTTCAAGCAGGGTCTGCCCGTGGTGTACCGTCCCTATGACTGTGCCGCCCGCCTTCCGGGACCCCAGACCGTGCTGTCCCCCTCCAGAACATTGATCGTGGAGGGAAGCTACAGCAGCCTGCCCCGGATCCGGGCCCACGCGGACGTCTGCCTGTTTCTGCAGGCCTCCCGGGACCTGAGGGAAAAACGGCTTCGGGAAAGGGAGTCCCCGGACGCTCTCCAAATGTTTTACAGCCGCTGGATCCCCCTTGAAGACGCCTATTTTGAAGCCTTTCATCTCCCTGACGAAAAATGCGTCCTGCTCCGATCCTGAAAAAACGCCGCACCGTCTCAGACAAGACCGTGCGGCGCTGTTTTATTATGCCAGGGTAAAACCGGCAAACTGCAGATGTCCCTCCCCCTCAAAGGTGAAATACAGGGACGAGATCCCCTCCTGTTTTGCAAGCTCCGCCCCGGTGTCATGCCAGACGTTGGCGTATCCCACCGGAATACAGGCCAGCGTTTCCCCTCTCCAGGCGTTTTTGACCCGCAGGACGCCGTTGGCATACCCCCTTGTCCGGACAGTCACGCTGCGGGTCCCGGTCAGGTCGAAATACCTGAAGCCCGCCGTGGCAGAATTCCGCATGTTGGCGATATATCCGATGCCGTGTCCCCCCGGCTCGATCTCCTGGGTGATTTTGGGAAATCTGTCGTCCATCCATCCGGACCAGGGCACATAGACCACCGGCGTATCCGTAAACAAATGACAGGCCAGGTATGCCGGAATCCATCCCATGCCCTTCAGGGGCTTCATGCTGCAGCAGGAGGTCAGTTCCGCTTGCCGGATGGCACCGTCCTTCAGAAAAGTCAGTTTTTCAAAGCATCCCTGTCTGGAATAATTGGTGCCGTTGGTATGCCGGTGATAGAAGATATACCAATCCTCCCCGATTTTTTCCATGCTGCCGTGGTTGTTGGCGGTATAATACATGGGCATGGAGGCCGGCTTGTAGCTGTCAATCCCCAGATCACATCCGGAAATGATGACTCCGCCATAGGAAAAGGGCCCCAAAGGCGATTTTCCCGTAGCATAGCAAAGCTCGTGAAACTGAATGGATGAATAGATAAAATAGTAGGTGTCTTCCCGCTTGCGGATGGAGGGCGCCTCAAAAAAGGCATGCCCCTCATATCCGGTCCCCTCCGCGTACATGACCCCTGGAGCAATGAACCGGGGAGCCTCCTCCACGGTCAGCATATCCGACCCAAGAACGGTGCACATGGCCCCATGACGGCTCAAGTCTCCCTGCCCGCAGAATCCGGTATAAAGATACGTCCGGCCCGCCTCACACAGCACACCCGGGTCAAACTGGGGCTCATCTCCCTCCCGCTCCCCAAGGCGGGTCCCGTCCGGATAATGCACATACCCAAGAAAGCGGTATTGCCCGGCAGGTTCATCGCAGACCGCGACGGACACAACGCCCCATTTGCTCAGCACGTAATACAAATAATACCGCCCGTCCGGTCCCACCGCTACGTCCGGCGCGTACAGGTTTCCCTGCAGATCCCCATTCCCTGGATCCTGGTCCTTGCGGTAGATGACCCCCTCGCAGCGCCAGTTCCCAAGGTCATCCACCGGCGCAGACCAGCTTACATAGTCCCCGGGGCAGTACACATCGCCGCCGAACCGGTCATGAGACCCGTAGACGTAGACCCTGTCCCCGAATACATACGGTTCTCCGTCCGGCACGTATTCCCAATTGGGCAGATAGGGATTGACGGCCTGCGGCTTTTCACGCATGTTCTTCTCCTCCTTTGTTCCGGCGTCCCTGTCCCCCTTCAGGCGGGACGCAGTGTTCAAAAATAAGGGCGTCCCAGTTTCCCGCGTCCGCCGCCGCCGATTTGGACGTCCATCCGATCAGCGCTGTTCCCTTTTGACGCATGCGCTCCACCGTTCTGGGCACAGGTCCGATGCGATAGGCGATAAAATCCGGCTTTGTCAGGAAAGAAAGGCGGCATTTCGCAAGCAATCGGGCAGGGAGACGCGGCAGAGGATAGTTTTCCTCAGGCTGAGCAAGCTGTCCCCGAACGATCTTCGGTGCATTCCTTCTGAACCAGTAAACGATGCGCGGATCGAAGGATTCCACACAGTACATTCCGGACCAGTCACGCAGGATGGACAGGGTCTTTTGACACAGCTCCCGATTGCGCGGACCGGTTTTCAATTCCACGATCAGTGGGCCAGACCCTTTGGAAAGGATTTCCAGTGCCTCCGTAAACAGGGGCACCTTTTCCTGCGTGTTCAGAAGACGTTTTTTCCTGATTTCCGAAAGCGGGTATTCCCACACCTTGCCCTCCACGCCGCACATCCGCTGCAGGGAATCGTCATGGAACACCACGACCTGCCCGTCCAAAGTCAGCTGTACATCCAGTTCAACCCCATACCCCTGCTCCACCGCCTTGCGGAACGCGGCCAGGGAGTTTTCCGGGATGCTACCTTCCCGGTCATGCAGGCCTCTGTGGGCGTAAAAGACATTGCAAAAATCGGCTTTTGTAAAAGTCCTCAACGTTCGTTCACCTCCGGACGAAGCAGACTGGGAAGAACCGGTACGGTTGCGTATCTCCCTGCCCGATCAGACATCCCGTCCTCGTATCGTTCTTTCTTTTTCACCATCATACGCCAGACCCGGCGCCATTTCAATCCCCATTTTACGCCATAAAGCAGCGGTTGAACCCTTTCCGTTCAAAAAGCCGGGCCGTTCAGGCAGGCTCCGCAACACAGTATTCGTCTCCATGAAACAATTCTCCCTGCAACAGAAAATTCAAAGTTAGGTTCTTGCCGTTCGAAAGAACAGCTTCCGGGTTTCCAGTTTGTCATTTGCCAGACAAATCCCGTTTTGTCAAGCCGCAAAGCCCGCGGGCATTCAGTACCCGGTATAGTCAAAATCGAGTACATCCCTTTCCCCCTCCTCCGTAAACTTCCAGCACCGCAAGAGATTCTCCCGCGGGGAAAAGTCCTCAAGCCGCCGTTCCCACAAAACCGCAAACCGGTCATCATCGGCTGTGTAATCGGGGTGCGGGTGATCCTGCGAATAATTGCTGACAAAGATGAAGCCCTCCGGATCGTACCCGGTTGCCTCCCGCCGCCCATCCGTCATCATGAAATAGGCCAGCGACCTCCCCGTATCCAACGCGAAGGTCGGGTCCACATGGTAATTGACCCCGTTGATCCTCACACAGCTCCACTCATGGGCGCCGCCCATCACGTTGGCCGCGTCCACCCCCGCCTGCATCAGCAGATACGAATACGCCCGGGCGATCTCAAAGCAGATGCCCATGCCTGTCCTGAACAGGCGATAGGGGGTGGTGTAGTCCGCGTAGGTTTCATATATCTTCCGCTCGGTTTCATAATCGTACTGATAGGTGCGCGAGAAGTAATCGTACAGGGCCAGCGCCTTTTCAAAATCCGAATCCGCACCCTCCAGCGCCTCGTTCAGGATGTCTTCCACCTGCCGCGCGAATTCCCCGATCCGCCGGGCGGCTTCCTTACGCGGCACCAGATAGGTAAAGCTTGCTACGCCGTCAATGACGGAATGCTCCCGGTCATTCGCATAGTCGATCAGCTCCGTCAGCACCGGAAAGCACCGGATGGGGAACTGCCCCATCACCCAGTCGTATGTGTGCTGGTCCGGGCAGGCAAAGGTATCTTCCCCCGCCATGACCGCGTCCACAAGGTGAAACCAGGCTTCGCACATGGTTTCGCCGAACACCTCTTCCATATAGGCGGAGCAGACCTTCGGCTGGAAATCATAGCCGCCCTGCCGCGCGGATGTATCCCCTGTTTTCCGTGCTGCCGTTTCCGTGTCCGTTGTTTCCGGCACCGCTGATTTCTGCCCCGGGGCATCCGGCAAATCAGGTGCTTCCGTTCCTTCCGTTTCAGTGATCCCAGCGCTGCCCGTCCCCTCCGGCACACAGGCTTCTCCCAGGGCACTGCCCTGAAGCATCACAAATGCCGTGAACACGGCGATCCATCTGATCAGGTATTTCCTCATTACTCTGTATACGTCTCCTTGTTTTTGAATACATGGCGATGATCAATTGTTCCTTTTACAGCCGCTTGCGCAGCCAGATCTTTTCCTCTGTCCGGCCTTCTTCTGTAAATCCATGGCGCAGGAACAGCCTGACGGCCGGATTGTCAGCGGCAATGTCATCACACAGAACAGCAACGCCGTTTTCCTTCGCAGCCGCACACAGCAGATCCAGCGCTTCCCCGCCATATCCTTTTCCTCTGCGGGGCGCATAGATGATGACGTTCGCGATCTCGTGCCCGGTTCCATCATCATGGTGATACGCAATTTCGCCGACGAATTGTCCGTCTTCGTCTTTCAGGTATCTGTAATATCTTTTGCCCTCGTGGTTGATCACCCAATGATCATACCAGCCAGCCCATTTTTCTTTGGGCCATTGGATGGTACCGCCCCATGCATGATTATAGGACATGGTGTCCTCATCGGCCAGCATCATCTGCCGGAAATACAGCTCTTCAAACTTTGGTTCGTAAAGCGTCAGCATATGCCTTTCTCCCGCAGCTCCCGATGGAATGCTATCCGGACAAACCGGATTTCACCATATGCAAATTCAATTTCATCCAATGCCGACGGGCTCATCTTCTGTCAGCATAAAGAATGTACTTCCGCAGTTCATTACTCTGGTTATACCCCTGCTGTCTTTCGGGTGTGTGCGTTTCGACATAATCGGGTGGGCAGAATGAACGCTGTGATTCTTCCCATGCCGCTGAATGGATCACCGCGGCCTGATGCAGGTTCGTTTTGTCCACAGCTGCGATCCTGTTATCCTCCGCAAATACCGGTTTCTGTTCATCGCTTTCGAACCGGAAAAGACATTTAATCCTTTCCGGTTTTGGAACAGGAAAAATCACATACAGCGCCTGCAAGCGGAATACTGTTCTCTTTCATGGCTTCATCGATTGCCTTGTGAATCTCTTCCTGATCATACAGATGATACAGCGGTCCCAATACGAGCGTGATATCAAAGGTTTGATCGGCAAACCCGCTCAAATCCGTGGCATCTCCCTGAATCTCCTGCAGCTTCTCAATCCCTGTGCTGTTCTTTTGCAGGATGGAGAAATTGCTTTCTACCAGTTCGATGGCCATCATCCGGAAGCCTTCCTGGGCTAACGCGATGGAATACCTGCCCGTTCCGGCACCGACCTCAAGCGCACGGCAGCCAGGGCCCACGTAACGATGGATATAGCGCATGGTCACCGCGTATCCCAGCTGCCCATGCCTGCTTCTTTCCAGCCTGGTGCCCTCATCAGCCTGATCATAAAACCCACGGATGATCTCCATTCTTGTGCCCATCGTTTGTTCTCCTAAACAGTAATCCCGGCCATCTGACAGTGGGGGCATTATCAATATTCCCCTTCCATCAAATCCCGGATTCCGGTTGACCGGATTTGCTGCAAATACGGTACCATAAAACAGGCGACTCTGAAAGTGATTATTCGTTCTGCAGGCTGATAATCCTGCATAGACAGAATCGGCCCCACTGTATCATTTCCCCGGTTGCGTAAAAAAGTGAATGCAAAAAAGAACCGCTGGTATAGTCTTCCAGCGGCAGCTTTGTTTACAGCGTATTGATGCCTTTCTCCCATGGGTATTTCTTCAGCCCGGATGCTGCTCCTTCAGGTATTCCCTGTGCATCCGTCCCCTTCCTCAAATGGGACGCTGATCAGCTTACTCAATCATCAGGTTCAGATAGTACATACCGTCCTTGCTCAAGGTACAGGTGCCGCCACGTTCTTCAAACAGAAATTTCATTGTGTTTTTCTCCCGTAATTCAGGATTATCCAATCCGGCACGCAGATGCTTGTTCTGAATTTCCGGCCAATACGGTTTTATGGAAAACGCCCGGTCCGGTTTCAGGATTTTTTTCCGTCATGCGGAAGGATAGGAATTCCGCATCTCTCTCCTTCGCCGTATCGCACTGCGCAAATATGCCGATCAGCGTACCGGTAAAGGCCCTGCCGGCGTCCGCCAGGGAAAGGGATGGTACCGTGGCCGCTTCCCGGAAGGCCTGCCCCTCAAAAGCGAAGGACAGGCGGTATGCCTTCCCGGACGCCTCGATTTTCATCCGGACCTTCCCTTCTTCCGCCTTCAGACGGACCGGCGTGAATTGCCCGCCCTGCCGGCGCACCTCGATGAACTTCCTTCCCGCCTCTCTCCGAAGACAGAACACATAATGCCCGCTGTCGGAAAGATAGATCGCAAGGCCCGCTTCGCTTCCGTCCGCCTGGGGTTCAAAACGGAATTCCACTTCCGTTTCGCAACTCAGATCCGCCTGCCGCAGGCAAAGGAAGGTGGGACGCCCCAGCGGGTCCGACAGCTTTTCCCTGGAAGGGATCAGATGCAGGCGATCCCCCCAAAAAAGATACCGTTCCCGAACCGGCTCCCGAACGTTCAGCCATTGGGGCTGCCGGCAGGAAAGATCCGCCTGCCAGTCGGACCCGACAGCCTGCGGGGCCCAAAGGGGGCCTTCACACCGGAGATGGCCCCGGCCGTCCCCCATGGCCGGCCAATCGTCCAGCCACCGGACAGGCGTCAGGAAGGTTTCCCGCCCCAGATGGGAATACCAGCCTTTGTCCGGACGGGTCGCAAGGTATACGGCCCACCACTGGCCTCTTTCGTCTTCCACCAAGTCCCCGTGCCCGGTGCAGGCGACCTCGCCGTCACGGATGTGCCGGTTGGTCAGCAGCGGGCTTTCGCAATCTTCGTAAGGGCCAAACAGGCTGCGGCTCCTTGCCGCGGTGATCATGTGGTTTTCCTTGGTGCCTCCCTCAGCGGCCAGCAAATAATACCATCCGTCTTTGTGATACAGATGCGGCGCCTCCAGATACTGGGGCCTGAGGCTGCTCATGCCGTGCCAGATAACCCGGACAGGGCTCAAAAGCGAGCCCGTATCCACGTCGATCTCTGCCATGGAAATGGCCTCCCGATCGTCCTCGTCCCGCTGGTTGGTACAGTAATAGGCCTTTCCGCCTTCAAACAGCAGGGATGGATCGATCCCGTCCATCTCCACCCTGACCGGATCGGACCAGCCGTCCGTTGGATCTTCGGATCGGACGATCACGTTCCCCAGGCCGCAAAATGTCGCCGTCACATAGAACCGTCCCTCATGATGCCTGATGGTAGGCGCCCATACGCCCTGGCCGGCGGCAGCCTGTCCGTAAGGCAGCTGCTCCGGCCTTTCGATGCAGTTCCCGATCTGAAGCCAGTTCACAAGATCGGTGCTGTGGTAGACGGGAATCCCCGGAAAATACTCAAAGGAGCTGGTGACCAGATAATAATCCTTTCCCACACGGCAAATGCTTGGATCCGGATTGAACCCCCGAAGAATCGGATTTTCATATATCACGCAAGGATCGCCTCCCTGGATCTGTCGTCGTTCAGTTCCTATTCCCTGTCCGACAGGGCGTATTCCATGGGGATCTCGCCCCTGAGCCGCTTGCACAGTTCGTCATCCGTCAGCTGCACCGTGCGATGGGTCTGCAATACCACCCGGTTTTCCTCCGGTGGGACAAGATACCGTTTCTCCCAATCATACAACATCCCGCCGTCTCCCCGGATCCGCAGCCAGCCCCGCATGGCTGTCAGCACCTGGCAGGTCAGCCCCACCCCTACAAAGCAGTCGTTGTCATACAAATGGGCAAACCGGCCGGAAACGCTTTGCATCGCGTCCAAGGCCTCCCGGAAAGCGCTCAGGGCCCGGTCGGTCCAAAGATACGCCTGCAGAGTGCGTTCCTTCAGGGCATGCGCACAGGCTTGGCAAAAGGCCGACAGTCCTTTGCAGCCGGTCTCATGAAGGATGCCGGCAAGCAAAAGGGTATCCTTTATCCGCAGGGCCGCGTCTTCCGGAAGGCCCTCCATCGTCCTGCGGCATCCTTCCACATAGTCCTTCCATGCAGGCCGGCCCGATTCGGCGACCCGCCAAAGGTCCCTCAACTGACCTGGAAAAGAGGCCTCCCCAGACACCCAGTTCAGTTCCGGGAGCGCCTTGTCTGTTTCGCCACGCATCAGGGCCCGCGCCAGCGCCCGAAGGGGAAAATGATAAAACTGGTCTCCCGCACGGTCGTCCCCGTTTGGACCGTAAAACGGAGCGGTCTTTCCATAATCCAAAAGGAGCCCGGCTGCCCGTTCCGTCCCATAATAGGAGAGGGCGAAGTACCGGGCCGCCTGGGCGGCGTCGCACCGTCCGTCGGTCCACACTCGTCTGAGGACCTCCAGCAGGAACAAATGGGGCTTGACGGACCCCACGTTGATGTTCCACAGGGTCCCCCCGTTCCGCGAAAGGACCTTTTCCAGTTCCGCGACAACATTTTCCGCCGGGATCTGGAGCGGCGTGATGTGGTTGGCCGCCTGCAGATCATAAAAACTGACGTGAAAATAGATGCCGTTCCGCCCGTCTTCGTCCTCGCCGGGCATGGCATCCGTGCGGGGATTGTGGTTCCCCTGCCGGCGTGACACCATTTTGCCGTAGCCGTTGTCCCCCCAGATCTTGATGACTTCCCGGGGAATGCGCAGGTCCCCCTGCCGGTACAGGCTCATCATTTCCCCGTACAGATTGGTGGAAAAGCAGGCATTGGGATCCTTTTCACGCACCATGTCCATCTGCCTTGCGATGACTCTGGAAATCAGTTCCCCCCGTTTCCGGTCGGTATCGAATCCCTGGTCGTCGTTCCAGAAGGCCTTATCCCCCTGCCCACGGAAGCCGACAGCCCAGACCACCCGTTTTCCGGCGTACAGGTCGACAGCCTCCTTCCAGAGGCCCTCGAATAATTCGGGGTACAGGGTATAGGAGGGCTGCAGGTCCGGATAGACCCGTCCGAACATCCTCGCCCCCAATACCTCGGTATGATGCTGGGTGATCCAAAGGCCCATGTCCAGGGCCATTTGGTTCAGGGCGCGGCCGTCATATTCCCGGTCCGTTCCGGGAATGACCATGTTCCCGCCGCAGCGCAGAAGGGCCTCAAACAGCCGTTTCCACACCCTGGCCCTTTGGGCCTCCTCCTGATGCCAAAGGGTGAAGAGCACCTCGTCGTTCGCAAACCATCCCCGGAACCTTACAGCGTACCTGGGGGATTTCCAGGTCATGCAGGGGACCTGAACGGATTGACGCGCCTTGGGCAGGATACCCATCCACCAGTCCAGGGGCCTTATCCCCAGAGCGCGCTCACTGACGGACAAAAGCGCGTACATCGCCCCCAAGTCGTCCCCGCAGGTCAGCGTGATCTCCTGGGGCATGACGTCCGCCCTGAAGGACTCCTTCTCAAGGGAAGGGTCCATCACGACCCGGATCACGTTTTTTTCGCCTTGGCCGGTCAGGATCTCCCGCATGTCCCTTTTCAGGATTTCAACGCCGCTGCGCACAGCAGGCACGTTTTCGTCCGCCAAAATAGAGGTGGAAAGGGAAAGCAGAAATGGGTCCATCTGTCTTGCGCCTCCTTTGTTCAGGGCTCTTCCGCCGGGGACCCGAGGGCCCGGTACTGCTGGGGGGTATTCCCTGTAAAACTTTTAAATCGCCGGTTGAAGGCGGAAATGTCGTAATACCCGCATTCAGTGGCGATGTCCTTGACGGGCATTTCCGTGTTCCTCAAAAGATGCTGCGCCCGGTTCATCCTGCACTGCGTAATGCATTCCACGGGCGTTTCCTGGTAAACGCGTTTGAACTCAACCGACAGCTTGGAATCGCTCATGCCCACTTCCCCGGCGATCCCGGACACGGTAAGCCCGGGTTCGGAAAACCGGTGCAGGATGATCTCGCGCGCCTGCCGGACCGGTCCGGACTCCTCCTGGGGAGGCTGAGCCGTCTGCAGGGAGGCGATCTTGCCGCAAACCTGCCGAAGGATCGCATCCAGCTCATCCACGGACAGACAGCGGCTCAGGCGGAACAGATCGTTCAGTTCCCTGGCGCTGACGCCACTCTGCTGGGCTTCCGCGCTGACGGTCGTTATGATCTCGCTGTACATGCACCGAAAGCCGAACAGCGAGGACCTGGTATCCCGCATGGCTCTGGAAACCTCCGAAAGGGCTGCGTCCATACGTTTTTCGTCCCCCTTTCGCAGAGCCTGCCGCAGGTGGTCCACCGCCTGCCGGTTGTAATTGGCCTCGAAGGCTGTGTTCTCCCCCAAATCCCCGAAAAAGATCGGCGCGGAATTGCCTTTTACGAAACGCATCTCAAAAGCGTTTTCGGCCTCCAGATAGGCCCGCTGTCCTTCTGTCCAGGAGGAATGAAAGGCGCTGATCCCCATGATGATGGAGGCGCTGCATGCCTTCAGCCCCGCGAACTTGGCCGCAAGGAACTCCCTCAGGCGCTCCTCCCCGTTGGCAAAGGCAATGAGGATCAGGCGATTTTCCGACGAGACCGGATTCAGGGACGCGCCGCTGACCTCACTGTCAAACAGCCTGTCGATCTTCTCCGCCGTCAGTTCATAGGAGGACTCCGCCGCTTTGGCAATGAGGACGACCGCGAAAAAGCGGGTATCCACGTTCACGTTGGCCTCCTCCGCCATCTGCAGGAAGGCGTCCTCATCCCGGAAACCGCCCAGCAAAAACCGCCGCACGAATTCGCCCCGCTGCACGTCCGCCATGGTTTCGAGCCGAGTGCTCATGGAAGCGTTCTCGTCGATCAAGCGCTGGATGCCGTCCCGGATCTCCCGCAATTCATTGCCGGTAGGCTCGTGATCCGCCAGCATGGAATGTACCAGCTTGATGCCCCGCATCCTGGACTGGACGAAGCGGGTGATCAGCAATACCGCTACCGCCGCAACGAAGGCAGACACCAGCACCAGCGCCTTAACCGATCCGCTGAGGGCCACGGCAAATTCCTCATCCGACACCAAAGCGGCACAGCCCAAACGGCTGCCGCCGTCTTCCCTTAAAACATGATATTGTTTGCCGCTGTAACGGAGTTCCTTCCGGCCGTCAGCAGAAGCCTGCAGCAGCGTTTCTCCGGGGATCCCGGATCGATCCTGCGCCGTAATGATCTGACCGTTATGCAGAAATATCACATCCGCGTCCCTGAGCCCCAGGTTCGCGCTCCACTTGGAAAACTGATCCCGTTCAACCAGGTACATGACGGTACCCACTCTGGCGCCTCCGGGATAACTGAGGGGCACAAGGATCGTGATCACGCGGTGGATGCCCAAATCGCTGCGTACGGAATAGCCCTGCACCGCCTTTTCCGGCCAGATCGTCAGAAAGGTCGTTTTATCCAGGGCTTTTTCCATTTGTTCCGGAGAAATGCCCTCCAGACACAGCGCTTGTTCCACAAAACGATCCATGCGAAAAAAGCTGGTGGAAGAATACACATAATCGTCCCCGGTAAAATGAATAAAGATTTCGTCGAAGCTGTCGTTCACCGCCCGATACGAAGCCAGTTTTCCGGAAAAGCGGGAGGCTTTTACAGGATCCTCGGCATATTTAACGGGGGTTATCTCGTTGTTCGTCATTTGTCCGGCAATGGAAACCAGGGTGGACACCAGCTGCTCCTGAGCGTCCTGTACCAGATGCAGATCCGCCTGATAGCGGTTCAAAAGGATCTGGGAGTGAAAATTCGAAAAGGAACGGTATGCAAAAAAGACCATCACCATCATCACCAGCAGCAGGATCGCCACGTAAGACGTAAAGTAACGAAGCTGCAATTTGCTGATCCGCCTTTTTTTCGCCATTCCTTTCTCCTCCCTGCTCTTACCGCCTGGCCCAATGCTGGCCTTGATTTTACAAGGGTTCCTCGTTTCCCGTCCGCATCCGCGCGCATTTCCCTGAGGAATGATGCAGCGAAGGATCTTCCGCCACATAAGCGGCTGCATTTATCCCGGCTTCCCTTCCAACCTCGTTATAGGCCGCCTGATAATAATGAAACGCATCCTTCATCAATCCCCGCTCCCGCATGGTGGAAAACAGCCTGGACACCATGATGACACGGCCGTCCCTTCGGGCAATCTCCTCCTGCCAGGTCATCATGGGCTCATACCGGCAAAAGCTCCCCTCCACATTGCAATGCCCGATCCTCACCATGAAAAGCCGTTCCACACCGGCTTTGACCATGGCGCCGAGCATCCGGTCAAAGCCCTGCATATAAGCTTCCTTTTCGGTTCCAGCGTCTCCGTCGGATTCGCCCTGGCACCAGAGGACGAAGGTGTGCAGGACCAAATGCTTGGTTTTGACCAGGTATTCCCTTGCGTCCCTCAGCCGATCCAGTGCATCGGTGAGATACGGCATGCCGGGCTGCCATTCGGCCATGACGCTGCCTCCCTTGGACGCGGAAACGGCCACCACCGGCACTTTTGTTCCCGCGTAATACGCGTTCACAAAAGAGGACACCATGGATCCGGTCTTCAGGGTCTCATGGATGCCGTTTATCGCATTTTCGTGAATGCCAAACGGTTCTGTGATCGGGAACAGCTGACCGGGAGCGGAAACGGCCCGGTATTCCCACCCTGCCCCTGGCTGGACATGGGGGGCCGATTCGGGGAACCGCTCGCAGGAAACACCCCTTCCCGCCATGTTGGATTGTCCCGCGAACAGGAACAAATCGACTGCCCTCATCATATCCCCCTCCAAACATGCCCTCATCATATCCCCCTCCAAACATGCAGGGATGCACCCTGCCCGTGTAAAGGGGCAGGGTGCGAATGCACTGTGTTTATTCTACAATAACAGGGAAGGCCTGTCCACCGGGAGATTCACTGATTGGCCTCCACGTACCGGTCGTACGCGGTCTGGTACAGAGCGATGTACTCGTCCAGGCGGATGTTCTTCAGGGTGTTCTCATAGGTGGTCCAGCTCTCGTCGGTCACGCCCTTGACGATGAAGTTGGCCAGAGATTCTTTGGCATACTTGTCGATTTCCGCATGGAGCAGGGCACGCTGGGTCGATTCTTCCACGTTGAAGGTGATCAGTTTCGACAGGATGTTCCAGCTGTTTTTCTCAATGACGCCCGCCGCGTCGTACTCATTGCAGTAGGTGGTCTTTTCGATGCGGTGAGAGGGCATGTTCACCTTGCTGAAGTACTCGGGACCGGAGCAGTACATCATCGCTGACTGGCCGGGCACCGTGCGGGTACCGTCGCTCATGGGATAGATGACCACTTTTCCATTCTCGTCATAACCCCAGAATTCGTCTTTGGCGCCGTTGTAGCCCGAGATCATGTTGTCCCAGGCAAACTGGGTATCCAGCCATTTGGCGGCCGCTTCCACATCCTTGCAGGTCGCGGTGATCGCAGCTCCGAAGGAGGGAATCTCAAACTACCGCTGCAGTTTGGCCTGATAGCCTTCCGCGGAGAAGGGGATCACGGCGATGTACTGCTGCCAGATGGCGTCGTCAGTGCCCATGGCAGACATGCGCCAGCGCCAGGTGCAGCCGACGTTGCCGGCGTTGATCTTCGCTTCCGAGGCGTTGGAATCCTGGGAAATCGCCTCCACGTCGATCAGGCCTTCGTTATACCAGCGGCTCACAGTCTCCAGCGCGGGACGAAGCCCTTCCGCCGTCAGGGGAGAATATACCTTGCCTTCGTCGTCCAGGGCCACATGGATCTCATTGTTGGCAACGCCCCAGAAGTTCAGAAGGTGGGCAATGCCGTCCACCAGGTTGCGCAGGGTGCCGCCCATGGGGATCTCGTTGGAGGGATCGCCGTTGCCGTCGGCATCCTGATCCCGGAACGCGATGAGGACCTTCTCAAATTCTTCAACCGTGGTGGGAACACTCAGGCCCAGGTTGTCCAGCCAGACTTTATTGAGGAACAGGTGGCTGTCGGTGTTGATGTTCTGAGGGATCAGCCAGCCGATCTGATAGGTCTTGCCGTCGGAGGATTTCAGGCTTTGAGCCGTCTGGGGGTCAAAGTCCAGGTACGCCTTGTAGTTGGGCATGTACTGGTCGATGATGTCGTCCAGCGGGAGCAGGATCTCCTGATCCACACCGTACATTTCCAGGTCCAGGCCGCCGCGCACAATCACATCGGGATACACGCCGCTGGCCAGCATCAGGTTCACCTTCGTGCTCCAGTCGGAGCCTTTGATCTGGTTGAAGGTGGCATGTACGCCGCTCGTGGCGGTGATACCGTTCTCAGGGTCGTTGAAGTAGGGCATGTTGGAAAAGTCCAGGTCATCGATGTCGCGATACCAGATCATCACGCTGATTTCCTTGGTTTCAGCCAAAGAAGCGGGGATGCAGCCTAAGAGCAGGATCGCGGCCAGCAGCAGAGCAAGGGTCTTTTTCATGGGGTAGCCTCCTTTATCATATTGGATCGGGATACGCATCCCGTAGGGAACAGAATGATCCGCTGGGTCAGCCCTTCACAGAGCCGATCATGACGCCTTTGACAAAGAACTTCTGCATGCACAGGTACAGCACCACAGCGGGAACGGTAGACACGACGATGATGCAGTATTTGGCGATTTGGGCCCGGTTCAAAAGTTCCGCGTCCTGGGCGGCCGTGTCGCTGACCATGCTCATAAGCAGTTCACGGCTGGATTCCAGGGACGCCAGGATCTCCTTCAGGATGGTCTGCAGCGGAAGCAGCGAGCGGGTCTGCAGGTAGATCAGGCCGGTCCAGTAATCGTTCCACTTGGCCACCCCGTAATACACGCTCAGCACGGCGATGATGGTGCCGCTCAGCGGGATCACAATGCGGATAAAATACTGGATCTGGGTAGCGCCATCCAGATTGGCCGCTTCATAGAGCGCCTCGGGGATGGTGGAGGTGATATACGTCCTTGCCACCATCACGTTCCAGACCGACACACAGCCCATCAGGATGCACACCCAGGAGTTGTTGTAGAGTCCTACGTCCCGGATGGTCAGGAAGGTGGGGATCAGGCCGCCGTTGAAAAACATCGTAAAGGCGAACAGGAATGAGAGCAGTTTTTTGCCCGGAAATTTCCTGGACAGGGTGAAGGCGGCCCCCATGGTCACAGCCAGGCTGATCATGGTTCCCGTCACCGTGTACACCACGGAGTTGAAAAAGGAATGGATCAGCTCCCGATTCTGGAACACCGCGTTGTAGCCAAGCAGCGTCATGCCCCTTGGGTACAGCGTCACTTGCCCCGAAGTGACCAGAGCGGGATCCGAAAAGGAGCAGATGACCACAAGGTAGATCGGGTACAGGGTCACAAGCAGCACCAGCACCACCATGACCCCCACAAAGAGATCGAAGGAACGGTCCGCCCGGATCGCCTTCTGCCGGATGGGTTTTGTTTCTTTTGACAAGGCCGTCATTCCATACCCTCCCTTCTCAGAACAGCGTCTCGCCGTTCATCCTGGCGGAAATCTTGTTTGTGGACAAAACCAGGATAAAATTGACCACGTTTACGAACAGGCCGATGGCCGCCGTGTAAGAGAACTGCCCCGATCCAAGGCCCATGGTGTACACATAGGTACCTATGATATCCGAGGTGGCCATGTTTCCGCCGGTCTGCAGAAGCAGGGTCTTCTGCGTGGCGGAGGACAGGAGCGAGCCGCTGTTGAGGATCAGCATCATCGTGGCGGTGGGCACGATATGCGGCAGGTCGATGTAGCGCACCTTCTGCCATTTGTTCGCCCCGTCGATGGTGGCCGCCTCATAGAGTTCCGGATCCACCCCCGCCAGGGCTGCGATGTAGAGAATGGAATCCCAGCCCGCGTTCTGCCAGATCCCTGAAATGATGTATACCGGACGGAACCAGGAAGCCTCGTTCATAAAGTAGATGGATTTCCCGCCCAGGGCCGAGATCAGGTGATTCACAATGCCGTTGGTAGGCGAAAGCAGAATGTAGAGGATGCCGGCCAGCACCACCGTTGAGATGAAGTGCGGAACGTAGATGGCCGTCTGGGTGAATTTCTTCAGCCGCTGGGACCGGATGTTGTTTACGATCAGGGCCAGCGCGATCGGCATCGGAAAGGAGAAGAGCAGGCTGAGCACGTTCAGAAGCAGGGTGTTTCCGATGAGCCGGCCGAAGTAATATGCGTTGAAAAAGGTGTAAAAATGCTTGAAACCGTTCATGCCGGTCCAGGGACTGCCCACGATCCCTCGCACCGCCTTGTAATCCTTGAAGGCGATCTGGATACCGTACATCGGCAGATAATTGAAGATGATCAGGTAGACCAGCGCGGGAAGAATCAGCACATAAAGCCACCGATTCTGGAGGATGCTTTGACCGAGCTTTTTCCATCGCGAGCGCACAGGTCTTTGTTTGTTGAGCGTCTTTAGCACCTTCGATCCCTCTTTTCGGTTTTTTCGGTTGGCCGTTTTTTGTCCGTCAGCGACATTTTGACACATCCCGTCCCGCCATGCAATCGGCAGAAATTTCTGCAATCCACCCAAATAGCGCAAAGGCTTGCAAATCAGGCTTTCGCGGAGGCTTTGCAGAAATTTCGGCATAGCCGTTTTGCTCGTTTTCAGCCCATTTCCGCCATATTTTGCCGCCGGTGCATGGGTTCGCCAGGATCGCCCCCGCCTTCTTCACGCCTCCACCCCCGCAGCCGCATCTCAAGCTTAAAGGCCCCCCGCCCGATCAAGGGCAGAGGGCCTGCTTTGCTCGTCTGAGGCGCAGCCGCACTCGTATACCGTTTTCTTTTCTCAGTCTTCTCCCCGCAGGATACGGCAGATCTCCCGAACGTTCTGAAGGGTATAGGTGGGTTTGACGCTTCCGTTTTCAATGTCCGTCAGGGTCGCCTCCCCCGACAGCACACAGATGGAAGCAGAGCCCGCGTTGTTGCCTGCCGCGATGTCCGTATACAGCCGGTCCCCCACCACCACGGTCTCTTCCGCCGTACAGCCGTATTTCTCCCGCACGGCCAGGACCATGGTGGGTTCGGGCTTCCCGATAAAAAGGGGCCATTTTCCGGTGGCATTTTTCAGCATGGTGCAGATGGATCCGCAGTCCGGCACAAACCCGAAGGAAACCGGATACACCCAATCCGGATTGGTCGCGATATACGCCGGGTTTTGCGTGCTCAGGATCTCGCAGGTGTTGCGCAGCTTCTGGGAGGTCATTTCCATGTCGAACCCCACCAGCACCACGTCCACCTTTTCCACCGCCTCGGTCACGTCAATCCCGGCAGCCTTCAGCTCCGCAACCAGGCTCCGGGTGCCCTGACAATAAACCTTGGCCCCGGGGAAGTTCTTTTTCAGCCACAGCAGCGTGGCCTGGACGGAGGTAAAAAAATCTTCCTTCCCGGCCGGAATGCCCAGCCGGTTCACTTTTGTCACATAATCGACCACCGATTTGGAGGAATTGTTTGTGATGAACACATATCTCCCGCCCCGATCCCTGATCGCTTCAAGAAAATCCAGCGTCCCCTCAAACAGGGTCTCCTCGTTGTAGATCGTTCCGTCCATGTCCAGCAGCCACAGTCTTTTTTCCCTCAGGGCAGCCGTATCCCTGCCATAGTGATCCTTCATGCGTCTCCACTCCGTTTAAACGTTGCTTTTGTCTTTCCCGCTCCGCAGGTTCCCGCCCCGGCGTTGACACAGGGGCCGCCGGAACACACCCCGGATTATACCGGATATTCCCTTGCGAGGCAAGACGGAGGTTTTTTTCCCGGAAAGCATTGAAAGAAAAGGGGCAAACATGGTATAGTATTTAGGTTCATCGACTGCGTTCCGCCCCGACAAAAGGACGCGGACGTTCGGAAGGGGGAGCATTCCATTGAAACCATATTATATCACCACGGCCATCGCCTATACCTCCGCCAAGCCGCACATCGGAAACACCTATGAGATCGTCCTCGCGGACGCCATTGCCCGTCGGAAACGGGCCGAAGGCTATGATGTCTATTTCCAGACAGGCACGGACGAGCACGGGCAGAAGATCCAGGCCAAGGCGGAAGCGGCGGGGATCTCTCCCCAGGAATACGTTGACCGGGTCTCAGGAGAGATCAAACGGATCTGGGACCTGATGGATACGTCCTACGACCGGTTTGTCCGCACCACGGACACGGAGCATGTCAAATGCGTACAGAAGATCTTCAAGCGCATGTATGACAAGGGCGACATCTACAAGGGCAAGTACGTGGGCAAATACTGCACCCCCTGCGAGTCCTTCTGGACCCCCAGCCAACTGGTAAACGGCAAATGCCCTGACTGCGGACGCGATGTCCAGGACGCGGAAGAAGAGGCGTATTTCTTCCGGATGAGCAAGTACGCGGACCGGCTGATGGCCCATATCGAGTCCCATCCGGAATTCATTCAGCCCGAGAGCCGCAAGAACGAGATGATCAACAACTTCCTCAAACCGGGGCTGCAGGACTTGTGCGTGTCCCGCACCTCTTTTACCTGGGGCATCCCGGTCGATTTTGATCCCGGCCATGTGGTCTATGTCTGGCTGGACGCGCTGACGAACTATATCACCTTCTGCGGCTATGACCCGGAGGGCCATTCCAGCGAGCATTACCGCAAATTCTGGCCCGCGGACCTGCACCTGATCGGCAAGGATATCATCCGTTTCCACACCATTTACTGGCCCATCTTCCTCATGTCCCTGGAAGAGGAACTGCCCAAGCAGGTGTTCGGACATCCCTGGCTGCTGGTTTCCAACGGGGATTCCGCAGGGGAAAAGATGTCCAAATCCCTTGGCAACGTCATCTACGCGGACGACCTTGTGCGCTTCTTCGGCGTAGACGCCGTGCGCTATTTCGTCCTGCATGAGATGCCCTTTGCCAACGACGGCGCCCTGAGCTACGCGCTGATGATCGAACGGATCAACGCCGATCTGGCAAACATCCTGGGGAACCTGGTCAACCGGACCATCGCCATGAGCCATAAATATTTCGGCGGCCGCGTCATGGCCCCGGACACGCAGGAGCCCGTAGACGAGGAGCTTCGCTCTGTTGCCCTGGCGATGCCGGGCAGGGTGGAAGAGGCCATGCGGGGCTTGCATGTGGCCGACGCCATCGACGAGATCTTTGTGCTGCTGCGCCGTGCCAACAAATATATCGACGAAACCACTCCCTGGATCCTTGCAAAGGATCCGGCCAAGGCATCCCGCCTCGGCACGGTGCTGTATAATCTGCTGGAGGCCATCCGGTTTGCCGCGGTCGCCCTGGAGCCCTTCCTTCCCGGCACCAGCACGAAAATTCACCGGCAGCTGAACGTGCCGTTCGGCGGTCTTGATTCCCTGAAAGCCTTTGACGGCATGCAGGCCGGCGCCTGTGTCGGGGAAGCCAGCATCCTGTTTGAACGCATGGATCCCGCCGTTAAACTGAAGGAGATCCAGGATTCCCTCGTGTCCGAGGAAAAAGCCCCTGAAGTCACCTTCAAGCCGGACATCCCCTTTGAAACCTTTGAGCAGGTGGACATGACGGTAGTGAAGGTCCTCGCCTGCGAGAACGTGCCCAAGTCCAAAAAGCTGCTCAAATTCCAGCTGGACGACGGCAGCGGCAAACCCAGGCAGATCCTTTCCGGAATTGCGGCCTGGTATAAGCCGGAGGACCTGGCAGGCAAGACCCTGGTGGCCTGTACCAACCTGGCCCCCCGGAAAATGATGGGCTTTGAATCCTGCGGCATGCTGCTGAGCGCCGAAAAGGACGGCAAACTGAACCTGGTGATGCTCGACGACGCCATTCCCGCCGGGGCCAAGCTCTGCTGACCCTGCGCCCGGCCGATAAAAACGCCCCGTCCTCCCCTGCTGCGGGAGGGCGGGGCGTTATCATTGAAAAAGGACGCCGGTCTCGCCGGCGTCCGTTTTCAATCTTGATTCAAAAAAGTTACAGGCAGGCCTGATAGGCGGCCAGCGCGCCCTCGGCGCGGATCTTCTTGAGGCCGCACTTCACGGCGTCCTCAAGGCCCGGCACCGTGGTCAGATCCATGTCCCACATCTTGGTGTTGGTCATCACCTGATGCACCAGGGTATCCGCGTCGTCGTTCCGGTGCTCATAATAGAATTCCAGCACCCAGCGGTCATCGCTGCAAACGTATTCGTTGCCCTTCGGGCGGCGGCACACCAGGCCCCTATCGTCCAAGGCCTGAATATCGTTGGAATAGAAGGCAATATAGGCGGCCAGGCTCATGGACAGGCAGGTGGGCAGCTTGCCGTTGGCCTCCACATATTCCAGTAGACTGGGCATGTTCCGGGCCTTCCATTTGCTGGTGGAGTTCAGGCTGATGGACATCAGCTCGTGATTGACAAACGGATTGTTGAACCGGTCCTCCACCGCCGCAGCGAAGTTTTTGCAGTCTTCCTGATCCAGGGGCAGGATGGGCACCACCTCGTCGTACAGCATTTTGTTCATGAAGCCGCGGACGGTGTCGTTGTGCATGCAGTCCCGCACGATGTCAAACCCCGCCAGGTACGCCCCCAGGACAAACCCGGTATGGGCGCCGTTCAGGATGCGGACCTTGCGCTTTTTATAGGGAGTCACGTCCGGCACCACGTGTACGTTGACGCCGGCCTTTTTGAAGGGAAGCCTGTCCTCCAGGCCTTCGGGGCCTTCGATGACCCAAACGCCGAACACCTCGCCCACGTCCAGCAGCGGGTCCTCATACCCATTAGCGGCGTTGAGGGCCTCCACCTCTTTGGGATCCCGGATGCGTCCGGGTACGATGCGGTCCACCAGCGTGGAGCAGAAAATGTTCTCCTGATTGACCCAGGCGCGGAAGGCATCCTCCAGCTTCCAGTCGTCGATGTACTGGTTGACGCACTTGAGAAGTTCCTTGCCGTTGTTATCGATCAGCTCGCAGCTGAGCATGACGATGCCCTTCTTGCCGGCCTTCCACCGCTCATAGAGCAGACGGGTCAGCTTGGCGGGGAAGGAAACTGGGGGCACCTGGTCAAAGGCGGATTCGGCATCATGGACGATGCCCGCTTCCGTCGTATTGGATACGATGATGTCCAGGTCGTCGGATTTGGCGAACTCCAGGACGGCGTTCCAGTCCTGATAGGGGTTGATGCAGCGGCTGACGCTGGAGATGACCCGTTTCTGGTCCACCTTGACGCCCTTTTCACTGCCGCGCAGATAAAGGGTATACAGTCCTTCCTGCTTGTTGATCAGATCCGTCAGACCGGCGGCGATGGGCTGCACCAGGACCACCTTGCCGTTGTACCCGGCCTTTTCGTTGGCAATGTCAAAGAAATAATCGACAAATGCCCTCAAAAAGTTGCCCTCACCAAACTGCAGCACCCTTTCCGGGGCTTTGGGAAGGATAAATCCCTCGTAGCCTGAAGCCTTCAGCACGTCATAATTGAGTAGAGCCATAGCGTTTCCCTCCATTTTTTCGGGATGGCATCCATGCCCTGCCTGGGATCGGAGGCGATGGGCTTTCCAGGGGCTGTAGATTCATCCGCGTTTTGTTATCCGTGGTCATTATATCACAGGCCGGCGCGGCGTTCAACAGCGTCCTCAAAGGTTTTTCCCGGAGGTATTCTCCCTTCGGGCCCGCGCTTCTTCCCCTTCGACGCGGTATCCCGCGTCCTTCAGGGCGTTCAGGGCACGGAGGAAATGATCCTCCTTTACCAGCACGTAATCCGTTTCGAAGGTCGATACGGCAAACAGGGGGACGCCATTCCCCGAAAGAACGCCGGAGATCCCGGAAAGGATCCCCACCAGCCCAAAGTCCAGACATCCCCGCACCCGGAAGGCCCGCCATCCATCCTCCCGGGCCAGGGTGCTTTCCGGCACGCAGTCCGTCGGGCAGACCAGGGATTTTTCCAGGTCCGTATGGCCGGTAAACACCCAGGGCAAATCCGCAAGCCCCTCCGGATACGTTTCCACTTTGCAAACGGAAAAAGCCATCGGCAGCGTCTCCAGCACAGCCGCGGCCCCATGGTCCGCTTTCACAGGCATCTTCCTCCTCCAGCGCGCCCCTCCGAGGGCGGCGCGTGATGGTCTCCCCGGTTCAGGAGCGTTTTCCGAACAGGCAGACTGCCGCAGGACGCCCGTCGGCATGGACGGCGGTCAGATAAACGGCTTTTTCTTCCTCCCGGCTCATTACGGAAAGCCTTTCCCCCTCCCGGCACTGTGAAAGGAAGCAGATCTCCATCCGGTTCGCATTGAACCTTTTCCAGAAGGCCTTGTCATAGGCGTCCTGGAAAAGATCGATGTACTTCAGGTTCGTCATATGATCGCTTTTGTCCAGGTCGGAATAGCGCACCGAACGGACATACCTTTCCGTCATCCCCTCCGCCGTCTTTTCCAAAGGGGTAAAATCCGGAATGCTGTTGGGGATCACCTCCGGAATGTCCGAAGGAAACCCGATGTCGCTCAGCCGCCGGGGCCGCTGGCGTTCCAGGCTGAACACGCAGTTTTCGATTTTGCCCATGGCTGCGACCGCACCGTGCTGGCAAAGCAGCATATCCACATTGACCAGCACCGGCTGACGGTACGGTTCCATCCATGCCTGCAGGGCCATGGGTTCCGTATAATCCACCTTACGCACCAGCGAAACGAGACACCGGGTGTATACCCACGCACAGCCGTATTGCTCCGGCAGCTCATCATTGCCCTTGTGGATGCTGTGCATAAACCAGGTATGGATATCCTGGAAAGAATGCATGGCCCCCTTCAGGCCGATCAGGCCGTCCGGATCCGCATCCCGGTACTGGGGCATCAGAATCTGTTCAAATGGCATGTTTTGTCTCCTTCTCCACGGAAAAGCGCCTTTCCGGATAAAGGCTCTTGCTCCGATTACCAAGGTATGGTAACATGAAAAAGTCAAAAAGGCAATGAAGCCTTTCAGGAGGGAAAAAAAATGAAAAAGAATCTTGGCGTTGTTCAGGCTGTTTACCCGATGCCCGTTCTGATGGTGGCCGCTTACGATGAGGCGGGAAAGGTCAACGTGATGAACGCAGCCTGGGGCATGATCTGCGCCATGGACAAGATCGCGCTGTTCATCGACGAGGATCACCGGACAACGCAGAACATCCTCAAGACCAAGGCATTCACTGTCGCCCTGGCGGATCAGGCCCATATGGAAGCCGCCGATTTCTTCGGCATCGCCTCGGGCAACAAAATGACCGACAAGTTCGAACGTACCGGCTATCACGCGGAAAAGAGTGTTCACGTCAACGCTCCCATCATCGAGGAATTCCCCCTGGTGATGGAATGCCAGCTGGCGGAGGTGGTCCATACCGAGAACATGTATGCCATCGTCGGGAAGATCGTCAACGTTGCCGCCGAGGAAGGCGTCCTTGACGAAAAGGACAAGGTGGACCCCGCCAAACTCAATGCCCTGATCTTCGATCAGTTCAGGCACGGATACTATGTCTCCGGCGAGCAGGTCGGCAAGGCGTGGAACGCCGGCGCCGGCCTGATGAAACAGTAAGGCTGCCGCTCAGGGCTTTCAGGATCCTCTTGTGCGAATGCAGGGTCCGTTATCAGCCCCTTTTGCCGGCCCCGACCCTCAAAGGCCATTCCAAGCGCGTATAACAGCACATATGAAGCGGCCCGGAAGCGAAAAAAAAATCAAAAAGGAGGGTATGACCCATGGAATTCAGGCAAGTCGTAAGGAATCGTTATTCCTGCAAAAAATTCAGCGCGCGTCCTGTGGAGCAGGATAAGCTGGCCGCCATCCTGGAGGCGGGCCGCCTGGCCCCCACGGCCAAGAACCTGCAGGAGCAGCGCGTGTATGTCGTTCAGTCCGCGTCGGCCCTTGCCAAAATAGACGCGGTCACCCCCTGCCGCTACGGCGCGTCCACAGTGCTGGTAGTGGCCTTTGACAGGAACAATGTTTTTACCTATCCCGGCGGCAAACGCGACTCCGGTGTGGAAGATGCGACCATCGTGGCCACTCACATGCTTTTGGCGGCGGCCAACGAGGGCGTGGACAGCTGCTGGATCAATTTCCTGGATCCGGAAAAGCTTGCCCAGGCCCTGGAGCTGCCTGAAAACGAGGAAGTGCTGATGGTCCTGGACCTTGGCTATGCCGCGGAGGGCGCCGGGCCACTGCCCAACCACGCCAGCCGCAAGCCCCTGGAGGAGACGGTCACCCGACTGTAAAAAGCGCTCGGGTTTCTTGCTTCAGGACACGGAATACGCCGCACCGCCTGCGCTGTCCCACATCGACCGATCCAGGCAAGGAGGGCACCCATGAAGCGCTGTTTCCTGATTCTTCTCTCCTTTGTATTGCTTTTTCTCACCGGAGCAACGCGCGCCTTCGCGGAAAAGTCCCCGGAAGGCCCGGTCCTGACCAGCCTTTGGTTTTTCCTCGGCGGTTCCATGATGCCCCGATCCTGGGAGGTCCGGTTCGATGTGGATCCCCCCGTGATCCTGGAAAACGACGGAGAAGCCCGGCCATTCGGCGCGGAGGCCGCCGCGGCCCTCAAACAGGCGGTGCTGGATTTCCGGGTATCCGCCTGGGACGGGTTCCTTGGCAGCGACCCAAACGTCCTGGACGGGGAGGCCTTTTCCCTGGAATTGACCTATGCCGACGGCACAACGATCCACGCCTCCGGAGAAAATGCTTTCCCTGAAGGTTATCATGCCTTCAGAAACGGGTTCTATGCGATCCTTCAGCAGGAAAAGCGGGAGTTCCTTGCCGGCGTTTACCGCTGGCGGGACAAACCCACCGGTGCCGGGGCCACCCTCACCTTGGAACCGGACGGTTCCTTCCTTCTTTCCGCGGAACCATCAGGCGCATTTTCCTGCACCGGGGGCTGGACCTCAGCTTTTGATATGGTGGACCTGTGGGGGGAGGACACGGCTGGGAACGCGTTTTGGATCTCCTTCGCCCTTGATGGGAAGGCCCTTTTGTACCTGGGTAATGCGTGATAGGGAACCGTTTTCGTGGTTCCGGGGAAAACCGCGCACTGTGAGGTGACGCGGTTTTCCTTTTCCCAGCCACGTCCGATTTTAAGCCGGTTTCTTTTCTTTGGTTGAAGGTGTCGCCGTCACAGGATCGTTGAACATCGGGATGTTGATTTCTCCAACGAAGTTGAAAATGATCTCGATGTGCTGGACGTGATGACCGTCCGAATCAAATGGCGCGTAGACGATGATTTTCTGGATGAACTCGCTGACTATCGCCTGCGTGAGTTCGGGAATATCCACGTACTTGTTCACAAGCGCCATGAAGCGGTCATAGTTGTCGCTGGCTTCTTCCTGTGACGCGATCAGTTTCTCCAGATACGCGATCTCGTTGGTCAGGCTTTCCCATTCGGATTCGTATTCGGCGGACAAACGCTGATAGCGTTCCTTGGGCAGATCGCCCAGGGCGTAATCCTCGTAGACCCTGCGTTCCAGCTTATCAAGGTCTGCCAGCCGTTTCTTTGCCTGCGCCAGTTTCTTCCTATCCTGCCGGATGCTCTTTTCCTGACTCTGCCGCCTGCATTGCAGCCATTCTCCCTCGAACCGTTCCACGTCCTCCCGGACGTAGGCGGTCAAGGTGCGAATCCGTTCCAGAACAAGGCTGCGAAGAACGTTTTCCCGGATATAGTGCGCCGTGCAATCGCCCCGTCCGCTTTTGTATTGCGAGCAGACATACCGATCCTGTTTTCCTTCGCTTTCCTGGCGAGAACAGAAGTGAAGCTTGCTTCCGCAGTCGGCGCAGAAGATCAGGCCCGAAAAGAAACCTTTCTGGGCTTCTCTGTGAACCGGACGATGCCTGATCTTCCGCAACTCCTGTACCCGTTCCCACTGTTCCAGCGAAACGATGGCTTCCTGGGTATCGGGGAAAACGCAGATGTTTTCCTCTTTATTCGGCTGCCGTTTCTTCAGCTTATAGGATTTGGAAAAGGTTTTGAAATTGCAGGTACAGCCGGTGTATTCCTTCCGGTTCAGGATTCCGGTCACGGAACTGTCAGTCCACCGATAGGGGTGATCCGGCAGCGGTTTGCCATGACGCTTCAAGTAAAGTGTGCGTACCGTCAGAACATGATCCGCTTCCAGGATGCGGGCAATGCTTTCCGGTCCTTTTCCTTCCAGTACCAAGTCGAAGATACGCTTTACCACAGGCGCGGCTTCTTCATCCACAATCCAGTGCCCTTTTTGATCCGGGTCATCCAGGTAGCCATAGGGCGGACGTCCGATGTGCTTCCCGCTGGTTCCCTTTGCTTTCACGATGGAGCGTACTTTACGGCTGGTGTCTTTCGCATAGAAATCGTTGAAAAGATTTCTTACGGGGGTAAAGTCATTGTCCCCTCGTGCGGAATCCACGCCGTCGTTTACAGCGATGAATCGAATATCGTTGTCAGGAAATTCGAGTTCCGTATAGCGGCCTACTTGCAGGTAGTCGCGTCCGAAACGGCTCATGTCCTTGACGATGATGATTCCGACCTTGCCTTCGCTTACCAGGGAAAGAAGCTCCTGCATGGCGGGACGGTTGAAGTTAGTGCCGGTGTAACCGTCATCGACGAACATGCGGATGTTGGGAAAACCTTGCTCGGTGGCGTATTTCATCAAGAGAGCGCGCTGGTTCTGAATGGAATTGGATTCGCCGTCCAGGTCGTCTTCATTGGAAAGACGGCAGTATAACGCGGTAATCAATTGCTGACCCATTTCATTTGCCTCCTTCTTTGGATCAGCCGACAGTACCGCAGTGCTCGTGTTTATCATATCACAATCTGACTCATTTGTCATCATGCGAATACAGCCTTTTGGGTCAGGGGATCATTGAACAGGAGGCGTTTCACTTTCCCTTGAAGATGCTCTGAACCGGAATATCTGGAATAAACAAAAAACTCCGTTTTGCCGAATTTCTGGTAATCGATATCAAATAACGCGTTATTTGCTTCTCGTTTCTTTTTCCAATATTCCAACTGTTCCTTCGGCGGCTCGTCATGAACCTCATACACAGAATACAAATCCCAATGGCATTCTTCCAGTTCGGAAGAACAATCCGGGAAATATGTTTCTTCGTTCACAAAATCACTTCCTTATATGTTGGTATAAAATAAAATTTCCCTATCGTACTCTTTTCAGTCCTATTTGCTGCCCGCCCCCGGACTGATCGGGAACATCCCAGCCTGCGATTGGTTCACATCATAACCTCTCGGCTCCCCGCGTTCCGCCGGGCTGCCCTCATTGTCTGCGACGGCCCACGCTTTCGCGCTTCAACGCTCGGACTGTGACTGGACAGAAGTATCATTATGGTCATACAAATATCATGGCAAGCGAGTGGCACCACACCACCCGTTTTGTTCGCTGTGGATCGCTCACTGAGTTCTTTCAGGTCATGGCGGCAGTTTACGGGTCGCTCCATCTGTATGGAATGTAACTGGAATGCTGCGTATGAAATTGTAATTGAACATTTTTGAATTATCATAAATGATAATTTTTCTGTTCGATGCCATTATAGCGCTGGATTCTGCTCTTGTCAAGCTGAAAATTATCAAAACAGATAATTTTTCTGTTGAAAAATTCTGCTCATGTCTGTATACTATGAACGGGGCTGTTGTTTCAGGGAAAACTGACAGAAAGAATGGGAAGAATATGAAGGTTGGAGACAAAATCAAAAGAATCCGCCAGTTCCGGGGCATGACGCAGGCGGAATTGGGGAGAAAGCTGGATATGGGAGATACGTCCCAGGCTCGGATCGGCCAATATGAAATTGGGTTCAGAACGCCGTCGAAAGAACTGCTGGACAAGATGGCGAAGGCGTTGGATGTGTCCCCCAACGCGCTGTATGATACGACTGGCAGCAACACGACCGAATTGATGGAACTGTTCTTCTGGCTGGAAGAAGAAAACCCTGGCCTTATGCACGTTTTCCAGATGAAACGGATTCCCGGCGAAAGAGTGGATACCACCGAGGATATCAATGTATATTACCACGATAACGCCTATTGGCCCGCCCATGCACCCCATGGATTCTGGCTGAGATACGGTTCCTTCCTGGATGATTGCATGACGGAATGGGCTTTCCGGCAGCATGAACTGCGGATTGGTCTGATCACAAAGGAAGAATACTTTGAGTGGAAGATCAATTGGCCTGAAACAAGCGACGACTGTGGAAAGAGAATCCCTTATAAGGACTGGCGGAAGCAGCCGGAAGAAGAACGTCAGAAGAAGGAACTGGATACCCTTCGCAGTTTGCTTCCCAAACGGGACAATGATCTCGACGCCCTGCCCAATCTTCAGCGCCTTTCCGACGAACAGCTTGCGCCGCTGGTGCCTGATTTGCTGGAATGGCTCCGTGATCCGCAAAACCGAATGGCGCGTTATGTCGGCGATCTGTTGGGGGAACGGCGGGAAATGATGATCCCCATCGTGGAAAAGATCATGGCAGGGGAAGATGAAGAACTAAAATTTGGTATTCGGATGGAATTGATTCCTCGGATGGAAAAATGGGTGTGGAAAATCCGATACTGAACGCGCCTCCAATACGAAGAAGATTGTTATGGATAGTCAATACGGATGGGTGAAAGCCGCGGATCGACTACCATGGAAAGCTTGAGAAATGCAAGATCAGCACTCCATAAATAACATAAAACACAAACTTTGACAAAATTGCCCATGAGCAGGAAGAAAACGGGGACACGCTGTTTAATGTGTCATTAGAACCCGTTTCGTCAGAGAAACCATGCGCGGCAGGCACGCATCAAAGAACATCCGATAGCTTTGGCAGAAGCGGTTGTTGCTCGGAAGCCCCTCACAGAAAGGCTCCCTGTCTCGGCGACAGCCGCCCATGCAAAGGTTTAAATAAGGGCAGCGTCCACATGCTTCAGGAAGACGCAGCGATACCTGACGAAAAGCCTTTGATGCGGAATTTTTTTCCATCCGCGCAAGAGACATCGTATTGATATTGCCCATTTCCCATTCATCCAGCACGTAAAAATCACAGGGATACACGCTGCCATCTGCTTCGGCCAGGAAGTACAGCCCGCACTGTCCGCACATGCCGCATTCTTCGGGCGCAAACCCCGCGAGGATGGACAGATAATTATCAAGCCGTCTTTCACTGACCGGGCTGCCTTCTTTGAACGCTCTTTCATAAGCATCAAAGATATCGATCAGAAACTGGCCATCATCGGCAATACGCTTCTGGGGAAAGCGAGTATGGGTTATGGCTGCCATCCAGTCCGTCTATGCAGGGGATAAACTGCAAATATTGATGTTCCCGCAGCGCATTCCAGGTTTCCTGGCTCCGGCGCGCCGTTTCCGCTGTGACAACGCAAAGAATGTTATAAGGGATCCCAAAGTGACGGAGCTTTTCAATGGTACGCATTACGCGGCGGTATGTGCCGCATCCCCCGGCGTCTTTTCGGAGCGCATCATGCATGTCCTCTGGGCCGTCCAAAGAAACGCCTAAAAGGAAATGGTGTTCAGCAAACAAAGCCAGCATTTCGTCACTGACAGCATAGCCATTGGTTTGCAGCGCATAAGAAACCGGGAGATGACGGCTGTTGCACCGATGGACTTCGCGAAGAAAACTCTGGAAATATTCGATTCCCGCCAGCGTGGGCTCGCCGCCCTGAAAGGAGAATGAGACACTGCTGTCAGCGTAAATAAACGCACGCCGGACCAATGCACGCATTGTGTCCGGCGTCATGACGCCATAATTTGGAATACGCCTATGGGCGGCTACATCCGCATAAAAACAATTCTGGCAGCGCATATTGCAGGCCGATGAAACCGGTTTGATCATCATGCTGAGAACTGGCACACAAAGCCCTCCTGTTTATTCCGCTGTTTTTTCTGCTTTCAGCAGGGGCATATAGACGCCGCCCTGCACGCTGCGGGCGATGAACGCCACGAAACGGCCCGTTTTGGTGTCGTACCAGTCGGAGAAGGGCACCCGGGTGGGTGTTTCCCGCAAATAGCGGGCCAGCGGCGCGATCAGGGCCTGGAAAACGTCCGGGCTCTGTGCCATGGAAGCGGACCATACCAGCCAGTCCGACTTCGTATAATCCGCCCGGGAATCCAGGGGCAGGCCGTAGGCGTTCATGCGGCCCAGGTAGCTGCGGGTTTCACGGTCATAGAATTCCTTCGGCAGCAGATTCAGGTTCAAAACCTGATCCCATACCAGATTGTATTTCATGCTCCAGCCGATCCCATCAAAGGTGAGGGCTGTAGCGTCCGGCGTTTTCGCCCGGTCAAGCCAGCTTTGCGCCATATCTTTCGCTCGCTTTTCCCAGCGGTCCGCCTCCTTGTGCTTTTCCATCCTGCACAGCAGCCGGGCGTAGCAGGCAACGCCCACAATGGCTTTGGCGGAGAGGTTCACGTTCCGGGCCAGATGTCCGGCGAAGTCGTCCGTGCAAAGCTGTTCGCCGGGGTCTTCACCGTAGGCATCCAGATAGCGCACCCATTTTTCCAGCAAGGCGGCATACTGCCGGATCAGCTTATCTTCCGCGCCGAAGGCCAGGGCGGCTTCCAGCATAATGAGCATATTGCCGCATTCCTCTACTGGCATCTGATAACGGGCGTCGTATACGTCCGTCCCGGCGGGATACAGGTAATAGGGCAGTGGCGTTGTGCCATTTGGCCTATGCTGCCTGGCGGAGTACACCTGGCCGGTGGCATACGGATACCGGCCCACGTCGTGCGGCGCGAAATCCTCCTGCCATACGGGGAGAGAGGCAAAGCGCAGAACGGGGCGGCACAGGGCGTTGACCAGCTCTGGACAGAATTTGAGGAACAGGGGAATAGAAGGATAGCTCACGTCCACCGTGCCGATGCAGCCGTTGGAATCGTTTTCTTTTGACAGGAAAGCCATTTCCCCTTCCGGCGTGGCGATCAGCTTATGGGCGGCGTAGGTATGCCGCCAGGCTGCCGCGGCAAGGAGAGCGTAATCCTCTCCGCCGATTTCGCGGGCTTCGGAAAGCACCTTTTCATCCAAAGCGGCGCAGGCGCTTTGGAAGTGATCGTGCCGACCGGCAAATTCCGCCAGGGCCTGGGGCATGGTTTTTCCATCCCGGAAGCCCCAGGCTTTGCAGCAGGAACCGAAATAGTTGATGGAAGCAATGTCGTCGTAGCCCAGCATCAGGAAACCCTTTGCAGGCGCGTTCCCGACTTTGGCTTCTGCGGCAAACCGCAGGCCGCCGTTTTCCAAGGTCACTTTCCCCGCCGAAGCCATGTACAGATAGCCCCAGTCCATGGTGATGTGGTCGCCGGAATGGCCCAGCACCCGCTGCTGCGTCTGGCCGATGAACGCCATGTGAAGCGCATCCCAGGAAAACTGATCCCCCTGCATCGGCGGCTGAACGACGCCGTCATAGCAGAGGGCGGCGGAAGCGAAGAAGCGCAGGGAAACCGCGTGTTCTTTTCCATCGACAGAAACGAGGGAATAATCCATAAATGTGATGGGCGTGGAAAGGGCGTCCAGATCGTCCGGCAGGGCGGGTGACCAGAAGGATACTGTCAGCTCCACCCCAGCAGCCGCCATAACGCTGACCGTTTGGGTGGGCGTCACTCGCAGGGCTTTGGTTTCCATAGCCGGGCGGGAGCTTTGCCCTAAAAAGACATATTCCTTCCCATCGATTGCGATGTGTCCGTCCAGGTGTTTGGGCGCGCCCGACCAGTGAACGGGACAGGCGGAAGTCAGCGTGTCTCCCGGCATCCAGATGGAAAAATAGGGGTCGTTGGCGATCAGCGGCAGCGCGGGAAGACGGTCCAATTTTGCGTTCATGTGTACCCTCCTGTGATTGACAATTTTTTATTTTATCCCTTTAATCCCTGTGTGCTGATCCCTTCCACCAGCTGCTTCTGGAAAAAGAAGAAAATGATCAGAATGGGCACCAGGGAAAGCACGGACATGGCGAATGTGGCCCCGTAATCGGCCTGGGACGAATCGTTGAACATTTTCAGCGCGTAAGCCACCGTGTACATATGGGGCTTGTTCAGATACAGCAGCGCGCCCATGAAATCTTCCCAGCTGCCCATAAAGGTGAGCACGCTGACGGTGACGAGGGAAGGAACGATCAGGGGCAGAATGATGCGCACGAAAGAAGAATACTTGCCGCAGCCGTCAATGGAAGCCGCCTCGTCCAATTCAAACGGAATGGTGCGGATGAACTGCATGATGAGGAAAATGTTGAAGCCGCTGCCGAAAAAGGCCGGAACCGTCATGGGCAGAAAGGTGCCCACCCAGCCCATTTCATTGAACAGCACGAACCGGGGAATCATCATCACCTGGCCGGGCAGCATCATAGTCACGATCATGGCGGTAAACCAGAATTGACGGCCCCTGAACCTGATCCGCGCGAAGCCGTAAGCCACCACGGCGGAGGAAAGCATCATGCCCAGGGCGGAAATGACCGCCACCAGCAGGGAATTGCTGAAGAACCGGCCGAAGGTGTAGCCGCCAAATCCCCGCCATCCCGTGGTATAGTGTTCAAAGCTGGGCGAATCCGTCAGGAGTGTAGAAGCCTTGGTGAATATTTCGCCGTTGGGCTTTACGGATGACGCCGCCATCCACAAAAGCGGATAAATCATGAGCAGGCTGAACAGCAGCATCAGCCCGTGATAAACCGTCAGGCTGATCCGCCTTTGTACTTTCAAATTCGTTACCATGATCTGTCACCTGCCTTCCGATTCGTAGTACACCCAGGCGCTGGAGGAACGGAAAATCAGCGCCGTAAACGCCGCGATGACCAGCAGCATGAACCAGGCCATGGCGCTTCCGTAGCCCATTTCATAGTGATTGAAAGCGCGGTTATACAGATGTACGCCGTAATAAAGCGTGGTATTGAGCGGCTTGCCGCCGGTGATCAGGTAACTGGAATTGAAGGCCTGGAAGGAGCCGATCACCTGATTGATGAGGTTAAAAAACAGAATGGGCGTGATCATGGGCAGGGTGATGCTGAAAAAGCGCCTGACGGGTCCAGCACCGTCCACGATCGCCGCTTCGTGGAAGCTGGCCGGAATATTTTTGATCGCAGCCAGAAAAATCAGCATGGAACTGCCAAACTGCCATACGCCTAAGGAAATCAGCACGCCCAGAGCAGTTTTCGGGTCACCCAGCCAGCGCTGGTTGGAGGGAAGCCCCAGCATGCCCAGCGCCTGGTTGATGACGCCGTTAAAGGCGAAAAGCTGCTTCCACAGCAGCGCAATGGCCACCGAGCTTCCCATCAGGGAAGGGATGTAGAAAGCGGCGCGGTAATACGAGGTGAGCTTCGTCCCCCTGGACAGCACCAGCGCCACCAGCAGGGACACTGTCAGCTTCACCGGCACCTGGATCAGGGCGAATTTGAACGTGACCCAGAAAGAAGTCCAAAACAGTTTGTCCTCATAGAACATTTTGCGGAAATTGTCCAGCCCCACCCATTTGGCGGGAGAAAGCACATTGTACTCCGTGAACGCCAGGTACAGGGAGGTAAAGAACGGGATCACCGTGAATACGAGCAGCCCGACGATAAACGGCAGAATAAATACATAGCCCGCCACATTGGGCCTGTTCATTCTTTCCCTGAGCGTCAGGCTCCGCGGCGCGTTTTTTACCATGAAGAACGCCTCCTTCGGTTCTCTGAAAAAGCGCGCCAGAGGGGATGCCCCTGGCGCGTCGAAAGCACAATTTGTCTTTATTGGGCTGCCTGAGCCGCGGCAAGGATGGCATTGGCTTCTTCGATAAACTGCTGTGCGGTCCCAAGCAGATCGTCGATCATTTCATAGCGCACCTGTTCAGAATACTGACCCAGCAGCTCGGCCACCTGGGAGTGCACGGTGGGATCGGGATTCATGAGGGGAGAAGCGTTTCCGGGCTGGCTGGCGTATTCGATGAACGCGGCTACCTGCTGGCCCACTTCGTCCAGATTGCCGGAAACATGGGCGCGCATTTCGCTGGAAATCGGAATGGCGCGTTCCACGCCGATGATGTCAAAGCAATCAGGATCGTTGGTGAAGAAGTTCAGGAACTTGATGGCGGCGTCCTTCTTTTCGCTCTGCTGCGCCACGCACCAGAACATGGAGGGCTTCAGATAAGTGGCGGAAGCGGTGGCGTCGTCCAGGTTGGGAATCTGCACCATGGAAATATCCAGGCCGGTGGCGTCGCGGTAAGCGGCCAGCTCGTTGGAATTCTGGAAGCGGGACCAGGAATCGTTCACCATGGAATCAAAGGCGGTGGCGGCGGTTTCTTCGCCGGGGATCATGCCCCAGCCCTCATGCTGGGCGTCCAGGGCGTCCTGCCACATATCCACGATATACTGGGGATCGTCAAAGCCCAGGGCGGAAGCGTCGTCATTGTACAGGTTCAGGCCGTAGTTGCGCAGGCGGAAGCGGAGGATATCGGCGGAGCAGTCGGTGATAAAGGTGCTGCGCAGGCCGGTGGCTTCCGCGACCTTCTTGGAGATTTCCTTGTATTCGGTCAGGGTGGGCGTCATGGGGATCTCAATGCCTAAATCGTTCAGCACATCCCGGCGGTACATCATCACGGGCGCGTTGGTGCCGGTGGAAATGGCGTAGGTAACGCCCTTTACCTGGCCGGTTTTGATGATGTTTTCGGAAACGTTGCTCACGTCCAGCGCGCCGCTGGCCATGTATTCATCCAGGGGAGCAAGCACATTGTTGGTGGCATACTGAGCCAGATAGGCGTAGTCCATCTGGAAGATGTCCGGGGTCTGTCCGCCGGCGACCTGCGCGGCCAGCTTGGTCCAATATCCGCCCCAGTCGGAATAGTCCATGACAAGATCGATTTCCGGGTATTTTTCTTCAAACTTTTCGATCATGGCCACCGTCAGGTCATGGCGGGTCTGGGAACCCCACCACAGGATGGTCAGCTGGGTCTTTTCTTCAGCGGATACCGTGGGCATCGCCAACGCGCAGATCAGCAGCGCGGCGAGCAGCAGAGTCAGGAAACGCTTCATAGGGAAGGGCACCTCCTTATGTATTTTGTGCCCCCATTATAAACAGGCGCGGGCAAAAAGAAAATTCAATAATTCGATGCGAATGGTCACTTTTCCGACATACCGTCCATTCTTGCCCGGTATTCTTTCGTGGTCACCCCCGTGTATTTTCGGAACATCTGGCTGAAGTAATGGGGATTTTCGCCCATGCCCACCCGTTCGGCGATTTCATAGCTTCGCATATCCCGGCAGGCCGCCATCATTTCTTTGGCGTGTTCCATGCGGATTTTCAGCAGATAAGCTGAAAACTTCTGTCCCATGCAGCGGGTGAATTCCCGGCCGATATAATCCGCGTTCCGAAAGAGCACCCGGTCCGCGATGTATTGCAGGGAAAGCGTTTCGTTCATGTAATGCCCGTTCACGTAATCCAGCATTTTCTGAACGAAATCCCGAACGCCTCCATTTTCTCCCCGAAGCTGCATAAGGCGTTTGGCCATGATGGGGATCGGGTTTTCCGGGGCGTGCAGCACATCCTGAATGACGGAAAACGCCCATTCCGCGTGGGACGCCCCCGCGCTGTCGGTCAGGACGCCCAAAAACGCGTCCCGCAGCACGCTGATGTCCTGCACCGTTTTTTCGATTTCAAAGAGCTGTTTTTCGATAGCGGCTCCATCCTGGCCGCTTTCGGCCCATTCGTTCATGAGCCCCATCAGCCTGCCCACCTGTTCCTCTCTTTCGCCGCTCAGCTGCAGCGCCCGCTCCCTTCGCCGGGTCACTTCTAAGCCGGCATGTTTGAGCGCCAGCTCCATTTCTTCTTTGGAACAGGGTTTCAGCAAATATTCCTTCACGCCGTATTTCATGGCTTGCCGGGCGTATTCAAATTCGCTGAAGCCGGAAAGCACCAGCACCTCCAGCATAGGATTCAAAAGAAGCGCTTTCTCGATGAGCTCCAGGCCGTTCATGCCCGGCATGCGCACGTCCGTCAGCAGGATATCCGGCATATCGTCCATCATGCTGTCCAGCGCGGAAAAAGCATCCGGGCAGCTGGCGGTGAGCACAATGTCCGCCGTCTGCCAGTCCACCATGGCGCTGATGCCGTCCCGGATGATGCTCTCATCATCCACAAGCAAAAGCTTATACATGTCCGCTTTCCCCTTTCGCCCCGTCCAAGGTTTTGGGCAGGCGGGCCGTAACGCGGGTTTTCCCCGGTTCGCTGCTGACCTGGAGGCCGTACTTTTCACCGAAGGTGTGCTTGATGCGCTGGTCGATATTCCGCATCCCAATGCCCATCCCCTCGGCCTTCACTTCTCCCCGTTCCAGCTTGTTCAGAATGTCCTCGTCCATGCCGGGACCGTTATCCTCGATGGTCAGCAGGATCTCGCCGCCCTCCTGACGGCCTTCGATCAAAATACGGCAAATATCCGTCATTTCTTCCACTGCGTGGTGCACCGCGTTTTCCACCAGCGGCTGAATGGTCATGGCGGGCACCAGACAGACTTTGATTTCCTCCTCCACGTCAAAGCGCACCTGCATCCGTTCCATATAGCGGATTTCCTGGATGCGGATGTACGCTTTCGCGGTTTCCAGGTCCTGTTCCACCGTCACGATATCCCGTTTATCGTTCATGGAGGAACGCAGCATCTTTCCCAGCGATTCCGTCATCACGGCGATCCGGCCGTTTCCTTCCTGCTGCGCCAGACAATAAATGGATTCCAGCACGTTATTCAGAAAATGGGGCCGCACCTGCGCCCGAAGCTGCTGCATCTGTTTTTCCTGCAAAAGCTGTTGCTGTTCAAAATTCCGTTTCATCATCAGGTGGTAATCCCGCGCCATCCGGTCAAAATGGCGATGCAGCCGGCCCATTTCATCCCCTCTGTCCCGGTAGGGGGAAGTGCCCAAATCCTCCACGTGGCCGTTTACAGCAAAGGCGTCGAATTTATCCACCAGCCGCCGCAGGTGTTTGAGTAAGGAATCCGCAAGCAGCATACTCAGCAGCAGCGCCACCGCCACGATGATCCCGTCGATCACCCACGTGCGCAAAGCTACCCGGTCGATGGTGGCGCTGATGCCGCTGTAATCGATCAGTGTCACATACCGCCATCCGTTGGATGCCGTATACCGGACGCAAAGCAGGTCTTCTCCGGGCTGGCGTATGCGTTCGTAGCCGTCCTCGCCGGGCGTGATCTGCCGGACCCGCTCGTTCCCGGCATATAGGCAAATACCGTCTTCGCTGTAAACGGCGCAGGTCAGGGGCGTGCCCAGGGCGTTCAGCGCATGCAGCCGGTTTTCAATGATCGTTTTCAGGTCCAGCTCAATTTGCAGGGTGGCCAGGGTATCCAGGGTCAAACCCTCCATTTCCCGGATTTCCCGCAGCAGGAACAGGTGGGTCATTTCACCGTCGCGGCTTTCCAGACGCCAAACGGCGCGGCCCTCATGGTTTGCCGCGTCCTGGATGCGCTCGGGCAGCATATCGGAATCCGGCACATAGGCGTTGCGGAAAAACCGGCTGAAGGTGGTGCCCGCCGGGGTCTTCAATTGCAGGCTGAAGCCGCTGGAAAACCACAGGGAAAAATTCGCCATGCGGTCGGCAACCTCATTTTTTGCTTCCACCCATGCCGTGGTGTTGATGGGCAGGCGTTTGAGCAGGCCCAGGTTTTTTTGCAGCACGTTATCGGATAGAATGCGCATGGAAATTTCCTGCACGTCGTCCAGCTCGCTTTGTATCTGCCCGGCGAACAGCGTGATCACCTGCGTGCTGCTTTGATAGAGCTGCCGGTCATAGGCTTTATAGGGCATACGAAAAGTGGCCAGTACCCCGGAAAGCACCAGAAGCATGGCCAGCGTCAGGATGAAAAGAAATTTCGTCCTTACTTTGATATTTCTCCAGATATGCTGAATCATAGCGCCTTATTTCTTTTTTGTGTTGGGGACGGGTTTACTTCAGATACAGCGCTTCCGTCAGCGCCAGAGCCGTGAGAGACTGGCCGTAGGCCATAGGCCGGATCAAAATATCTTTATAGTGCTGGGCGTCCATGCCCATGCCCGTACCGGCGGACACATTGCGAACCAAACCGTCGTCGTCCACGTAATCGAGCAGCGCCTCTACTGCTTTCTCGGCTGAGGGCAGATAGGTTTCATCCAGATAACCAAAGCGAATGCCTGCCAATATGCCTGCCGCAACAGCGCCTGACCCGGAGGTCTCCAGATAAGAGCTTGGATCGGTCAGGATGGTATGCCATAAGCCGCAGGGATCCTGCGCCTTGATGAGCGCGTCCACCTGGTTTTTCCAGGCGTTGAGAATAAAGCGTTTGTCCGCGCCGCTGATATGGCCCTCCATGGCTTTCAGGAACATGACCGCCCCATAGGTGAACCAGGAATTACCCCGGTTCCAGAAGATACCGCCGAAATTGCTGTGCTCTTGGAAGGTCCAGCCATGATAGAGGAAACCGGTGCGGTTGTCTGCCAAATACTTAATGTGGAGCAGGTATTGGTAAACCGCTTCGTCGATCCATTCCTGATTATCGCGGCGCACGCCCATCTTGCCAAGGAACAGCACGGCCATGAACAGGGTGTCGGCCCAAAGCTGTTCCGGGTTCCGCCACACATCGTTCCGATCCGTGCCATGGCTGGTCACGTGTTCAAAGCCGCCCATCTGGGTCTTCGGCAGGGCATGAACCAAATAATCCGCCCGTTCCTCGCACAGCGCTTCCCATTCCGGCAGATCGTAGCGCTCCGTCAGGTCGAACAGGGTAAGGAAGGGAGCCGTGGTGTTGATATTGACGGAAGGCAGGCCGATGGACAGGTTGTCTTTCACCCATTGGAGCAGGAATGCGTCGTAGTCCCGGTTCCCTCTGGACGCCTGCAATTGCAGCAGGCCGTACAGGCCCACGCCTTGGGGCCAGTCCCATTCTTTGATGCCAAAATCCCTGGCGAACATGCCCTTTTTCCGGTCTTCCTTGGAGGCGTTTTTGGCAGCCTCCGCATCAGCGGCGTCCAGATGCATGAGCTTATGGATGACCAGATCCAGTTTCTCGTTCAGCAACTTCTTGTCCATGGTTCATTCCTCACAATCACGATGAAGGATGCTATCGTTTTTTATTTTCTTTGATTCGTAAACCATAGTATTTCATTCTTCATGATCTGTCAATACACGATTTTTGTATCTCTCTTCGAGTCTTCTTCCAGGCACAGAGCAATCAGATCGTCGATCTTCGCCTCGGCCAGGGCGATCACTGTATCCGCCGCTCCGTAATAAATCCGCAGCCTGCCGTCCGGCATGGGGATAGCTGCGGTGGGGAAAATCACGTTGGTACGGAAGCCCTCTTTCGTTTCATAATCCGCTTCCGGGGCCAGCAGCGGCACCCGGCTATGCCCGATCATTTTCCAGGGCGCATCTTTATCCAGCAGGATCGCGGCGGCGCAGTACCGCTTGGTCCACTTGTCCTCCCAGCCGTTTTTGCCGCGTTCCGGATCGATGTCCACCGTATGGGTCACGGCCAGCCAGCCTTTTTCCGTGTATACGGGCGGCGCGCCGGGGCCGATTTTATCGTTGGCGAAAGGAAAATCTTCCACCCCTGCCACCAAATGGGAATTGCCCCAGTGGATCAGGTCTGGGCTTTCGCTCCACCAGATATCGAAGCGATCCCTGCCCCGGCTGTAGACGGGCATGGGACGTTCCAAACGTATGTACATCCCCTGGTATTTTTGGGGAAACAGCACCATATTCCGGTTATCCGGCACCGTCATGGAAATCACGTCGAAATGGTGCAAATCGTCCGTATGGGCGATGCCACCCCGCAGGCCGTGCCCAGTGTCCACGGCGAAGGTCATGTAGACTTCGCCGTCGATCACCGTAAGCCTCGGATCGTAGGCCCGCTTGATTTCCTCGTCTTTCAAGGAAAAAACGGGCTGCGGCTCCACTTGCCAATGGATGCCGTCCGGGCTCAAGGCAAGGCCGATGTTGGTGCCCGAAAAGGAGGCCCTTCCCAAATAACCGTAATCGTTGCGAAAAACCATGGCGTATCCGCCCTGCCAGGGGATCACGCCCGCGTTGAATACCAGGTCGCTGGCATACGGTACCTGCTTGCCAGTCAATACGGGGTTCTGAGGATACCGGGAAATACAGGAATGTGAAAAGAGCTGTTCTGTTGGCATGAGGTCCAGCCTTCCTTCCTTTACTCCATTGCGTCGCGGATGGCCCGCGCCGCGTGACGCGCTAATACCGTATAGCCTGTTTCAGTAAAATGCACCCAGTCCGCTCGATCCGAGGAGGGGATCAGACGCGAGGCTTCATCCAGTCGGTCGAGGCCCACGCCCTCGTCCGCCATGACGCGGCAGGCGATGCGGTTGTATTCGTCGATTTCCGCCTGGGTGCGCATGGGCACGCCCCGCTGGAATTTCGTCATGGATGCATCGATGCCGGTGGTCAGGGCAAACAGGATTTTTGCGTTGGGAAACACCGTCCGAATTCGTTGGATGATCCGGCGCAGGGTGGCTTCGTACACGTCCGGCGGCACCAGAGGCAGGGGATCGCCTTCAAAATGGCACACGTCCCATAGGCCGTTGTTCCAATGTACCAGGTCGATTTCCTCCGGGCGCGCGTCTATCATCTGCTCCGCCCAGGTATGCAGAAAGCACAGGGTATTCAATGAAAAACGGCAGTTTTCCTCCGGAAAATGCACGCCGGCGAAACCGGCCAGCAATTCCCGCACCAATTCGCCGTAGCCCAACCGGATGGAGTCGCCCAACAGGTAAACATGTTTCATAAGTTCCCCGAAAGGGAGGATCATCCCGAAAACGCGCGCGATGATCCTCCCTTTTTCCTTTATTTGTTACTTATTGATGCCGGAAGCGCGGATCACGTTCATCATGGGCTCGCAGGCGGGCACATACACGTTCTGCAGGTAGGAGGCCATTTCCTCCTCGGTAATCTGGCCGCAGATGTACTGGGTGATCTTTTCGTTCCGTTCGCTGTACACGCCGTCGTTGGTCAGCTTGGTGGATTCGTCGTTATAGCCGGGAATGGTGCCTTCGCCTAAGTAGGAGATGCGGTATTCCAGGGAGCTGACGAAATCGTTGGCCGCCATCCAGTTGGCTAATTCAACTTCATTGGTGGAAGTGCCGCCCGCGATGATCATATCCTTGTTGGACAGCTGATAATTGATGGTGGCGTAGGAGGCGCACCACTGGTCCGCCAGGGCGGTCTGTTCGGGGGTCAGGGTGATCACGCGGGTTTCTGGATCGAGGGATGTATAGGTCAGGCCTTCGATGCCCTTGAACAGCAGGGTCACGCACTCGTCAGTATAGCCGTCGTCCAGCACGCGCAGGGTCTCTTCGATGTGCTCGCTGTCCGCGTTGATGGCATAGCCGCCCCAGACCTGGGGAGCGTAATACACGCCTACCTTGTCCGCGCCTTCCGGCAGCAGGGAAGGACCGGCCACCACGGTGCCTTCCGGGTTCACAGCCACAAAGGTGGCGTTGGCGGCCCACTGGGTCACGTGGTTGATGATGATGTCGGTATACAGCGCGCCGATCTTGCCCGCGAAGAACTTATCCTGATCCTCGTAGGACTGGGTCAGATACCATTCGGGATCCAGCGCGCCGTTCAGGTACATGTCCCGCAGCCAGGTGAGGTACGTCATATAGCCCTCCTGGCCTTCCATCACGGTGTATTCGCCGTTTTCATCCGGCACGTCGCTGGGGCGGAGGCCGAAAGCGTGGATCAGGTTGCGGTCGTTGAAATTGCGGATGGAGAAGCCGTAGGTGTCGTCAATGCCGTTGTCGTCGGGGTCCTGTTTGGCGAAGGCCAGCATGACGTCCGCGAATTCCTGGGCGGTCTTGGGCACTTCCAGACCTAACTTTTCCAGCCAGTCGCCGCGATAGGTGATGCAGTCCAGGGGCTTGGTCTGCACCCGGGGCAGGCTGTACAGCCGTCCGTCCACCAGGCAGCCCGCCAGTTCGTCCTGGGTGAGCACCTTGCAGGCGTTGGGCATGATTTCGGGGGTGAGATAATCAGTCAGGTCCAGCAGCAGACCGTCCCGGGCCCACTGCTGATAGGTATTGTTCAGGTTCTGAACGTAAATCAGGTCGGGCAGATCGTCGCTGGCCATGACCACGTTCAGCCGGTCGGAATAATTGCTGATGGGCGGCGCTTCCACTTCGATGATCACGCCGGTGCGGTCGCCCCAGGCGGCGATCACGGGGTTGTCCTCCACGATGTACGCGGCGGGCAGACGCTGGATCATGGTGATGGTCACCTTGTCCTCAGCCAGAGCCGCCCCCATGCAGGAGAGGGCAAACAGCAAGGCCAACACGATACTCAGAGTCTTTTTCATGGGGATACCTTCCTTTTGCTTTTTTATTTCCACGCCATCCGGCGCTGGATTCCGTTAAGAATAGAAAGAGGGCTGACCAAGTTTTTGTGCGATCAGGTTGGAGGAAAACACCAGTACGGCCCCCACCACGTTTTTGAACAGGCCCACGGCGGTGGAATAGGAATACCGGCCTCCGGCGATGCCCACTTGGTACACGTAGGTCTCGAACACTTCCGCCACGGACTGGTTCAGGTTGTTTTTGAACAGGAAAATCTGCTCAAAGCCGTTGTTCATCAGGCCGCCGATGGCTAAGATCAGCATGATCACGATGGTGCCGGAAATGCCGGGCAGGGTGATATACAGCGTCTGCTGGAAGCGGTTGGCCCCGTCCACCTTGGCTGCCTCATAGTATTCGGGATTGATGGCGGTGAGGGCGGAGAGGTAAATGATGGTGCCCCAGCCCGCCTCCTTCCAGATATGGGAGCCGATGATCACCGTGCGAAACCAATCCACGGAGCCGAGAAAATTGATTTTCTGCCCGCCCGAGGCGGCGATCAAATCGTTCACAAGGCCGTCCGTCATGCTCAGCATGTTCACCACGATGCCACCCAGCACCACCCAGGACAGGAAATGGGGCAGGTACATGAGCGTTTGCGCCATCCGCTTATACACCTTGGAGCGGATTTCGTTGATCAGCAGCGCCAGGATGATGGGCACCGGGAAGGAAAAAATCAGCCGGGTGATGCTCAAAAACAGGGAATTGCGCAGCACGCGGTAAAAGATCTGGCTGCCGAACAGCTCCTGGAAATTGGCGAAATTGTTGAAGGGACTGCCGAAGATGCCCTTCTTGAAGCTGAAATTCTGAAAGGCCATCATGATGCCGTACATGGGCACATAATGGAACAGGATCAGGTACACCAGTCCCGGTATGCACATCAGGTACAGCCAGCGCTTTTTCCAAATATACCTTTTCAGGCTGTTCCTTTTTGTCAAGGGTGTCGGCACCCGTTGATTGATGGTTTTTTCCATTGATTTTCCCTCCTCATTCCTTCACGCCGCCCAGAGCCAGGCCGGTCATGAAATACTTTTGCAGGAAAGGATAAATACACATAATGGGCACCGTAGCCACCACGATGGAGGCCATTTTCAGCAGGAAAGGCGTGGACACCCGCTCGTCCATGGCCGTCATTTCGTTGACGGCGGATTCAAACAGCAGTTCCCGCAATACCAGTTGCAGGGGCCAGTTGGCCCGCTTGGTCATATACATGATGGCGTTAAAGTAGCTGTTCCAGTATCCCACGGCGGTGAACAGCCCCAAGGTAGCCAGGATGGGTGCGCTCAAGGGCAGTACGATGCGCACCAGCACCACCAGGTCGTTGGCACCGTCGATCAGCGCCGCTTCTTCCAGGGAACCGGGCAGGCCCTGAATGTAGTTCTTCATCAGGATCAGGTTATAGCAGCTCACCAGTCCGGGCAGGATCAGGGACCAGCGGTTGTTCAGCAGCCCCAAGGTGCGGATCAGGAAGTAATTGGGGATCATGCCGCCGGAAAAGAACATGGTGATGATCCACAGGGTCATGTACACGTTCCGGCCCTTCAAATCCTTTTTGCTTAAGGGATAGCCCGTCAGCACCAGCACGATCAGGGACAGGATGGAGCCGAAAAACGTGATGTACAGCGTGTTTCCGTAGCCCGTCCAGATATACCGGTAATTGGTCACCATCCGGTAAGCGTCCAAGGTCAGGCGGGAGGGAAAGAAATCGAAATGGTTTTTCAGGTACAGATCATAGGGCGTGAAGGAATAGATGATAACCAGTAAGATCGGAATAAAGCACAGCAGCGCGAATACCCCCACGATCAGATGGGAAAAACCGCTGATCACGTATTCATCCGCCGTTTTCCGCACCGCGCTTCTCTTTCCCGGCATCCTGATCTCCGTCCTTTCATTTCAGATTTGCCATCTTGATTCGTAAAGTAATTTGTCAAGTTAATTTTTGCTTTCGTCAAGTTACGCGCCTATCATATCCCAGATTTTTCCCCTTGTCAAGGGGTAAAATTGTTTTTTAGGGAAAAAATTTTTCCGTTTTTTCTGTTTATTCGTAAAACAGTTGCTTGACAAGTTGCTTTACAGTTGATATAATGCTTTACGGACCTTGACAGAAGGGGGAAATACTATGAGAAACAGAACCGTCAGCATGGATGATATCGCCAAAGCCTTAGGCGTAAGCAAAAACGCCGTCTCTTTGGCCCTGCGGGGCAAGGACGGCGTGAGCGAGGACCTGCGCCAGAAAATCGCCGCCAAAGCGAGGGAAATGGGCTACGGCCAGGAAAAACAATCATCCTCCCAATATATCCTCGCCCTCATTCCTCAGCGCAACACCCACCTGTTGGACGGCATGTTTTATCAGCAGGTTTGCTTCCATATGGAATCCTACGCCCGCTCCAAGGGGTATCTGCTCACCATATGCAGCGTATCGGAGGCGGAAGAAAAAGCCTGCCTGCCCCATCCCATGCTCAAGCAGATGCCCTTCCAGGGCGTGGCCACCATTGGCAACCTTGCCAAGGAATACTGCATGCTGTACCGGAATTGCGGCATCAAATATTTAATGGTAGATCAGTATTACGACGATATCCCCGTGGACAGCATTACCACCGCCAATACCTCCGCCACCTATATGCTCACCCAGCACCTGATCGAGAAGGGCCATAAAAAAATCCAGTATATCGGCCCCCGCAAGCGCACCTCCAGCCTGTTTGACCGCTGGCGGGGCTACCAGCAGGCCATGGACGACCACGGCTTCCCCGTCCTGACCAATTCCTATGTGGAAGCGGACAGCCGGGACAACGGGGACGATTATTCCCTGCTGAAAAGCGCCCTGGACGCTATGGACGAACTGCCCACCGCCTTCGTTTGCGGCCATGACGTGACCGCCAAGCAGGTGATCGATATTTTGGGCGCGCAGGGGCTCACGTGTCCCCGGGATTTCTCCGTGGTGGGCTTTGACGACATTCCGATCCCGGAGGTGGCCCCCCTGAACCTGACCACCTACCGCACCCCCAAAGCCGCCATCGCCCAGGCGTCCATTGACTGCCTCATTCAAAACGATTCCCGCTCGCCTCAGAAGTTGGAACTGTACGGCGAACTGATCTGCCGGGGCAGCGTGCGGGATGTCCGCTGAACGATCAAAAAAAGGAGAAAAAGCCATGGATATTTTCTATGATGTGATCGTAGCCGGAGGCGGCCCGGCCGGTGTCTCAGCCGCCATGGCAGCCGCCCGAAGCGGGGCCAAAACGCTGCTGATCGAAGCCAACGGTTCCTTGGGCGGAACGGTCACCAACGGTTCTCTGCCCGCCTTCTGCCCCTTTGGCAATACGGACGAACCGCTCATTCAAGGGATCGGTTTGGAGATACTGGAAGCCCTGCGGGCAGAAACAAAGCTGCCCTCCTATTATGAGGACAGCCCGGAAAAGCCGCTTTATAATTGGTTCCCGGTGGACGGGGAAGCGCTGAAACGCATCTTAGATGACAAGGTGCTGTCCAGCGGGTGCGAATTGCTGCTGCACGCCCATTTTGTGGGCTGTGAAACGGAAGACGGCGTCATTCGCAGCGTCACGGTGCATACGCCCGGCGGCCTGGAAACCTTCGCCGCAAAGACGTTCATCGACTGCACCGGGGACGGCGTTCTTTCCGCCGAAGCGGGATGCGAAATCCAGTTGGGAAATGAGGAAGGCTTGGTTCAGTCCGGCACCCTGTGCTTCAAAATCGCACCCTTCGATACCGAACGTTTTATCCGCTACGCCGAAGAAACCGGGGAGGGCGGGAATCTGCTGCACGCCTGCGCCCGAGCAATTGCCGACGGCGCTTTTCCGGAAGGAGAAACCAAAGTGGCGGGCATTTCCTTTCCCTATCCGGGCGTGGCCGTGCTGAACTTCGGCCATATCTACGGTATTGATCCCCTGAACGCGGCGTCCCTGACCCGCGCCGAAGTGGAAGGAAGAAAAATGCTGCCGGAGCTTTTGCGCTTCCTGCGGAATTACGTGCCTGGCGCGGAAAACGCCGTAATCGTTTCCAGCGGGCCTAACCTGGGCATCCGGGAATCCCGCCGGGTCATGGGCGATTATGTGCTGACGAAGGAAGATTATTTCCGCCGGGCTGATTTTAACGACGCCATCGCCTATTATTGCTATCCCATCGATATTCACGCCCTGCGGCCCGGTAAACAGACACAGGAATGGAACGAGCTCTACTATAACCGGCGCTATCAGCCCGGCGAGGCCTACGGCGTCCCCTACCGCTGCCTCACGCCCAAAGGCATAAAAAACCTGCTCACAGCCGGAAAGATCATCAGCTGCGATCAGATCATGTTAGGTTCCGTCCGCGTGGTTCCCTGCTGCTTCGCCACCGGCCAGGCCGCCGGTACCGCCGCCGCCATGGCCGCCCGGTCAGATATTTCCGTCCGGTCCGTTGACCCAACAGTCCTGCGGGATTCCCTGAAGCGGAAAGGCTGCTTCTTAAGATAAAGGGACGTGACGGGCAATCATCATGCTGAAAGTTGGAACAGAAAGCCCTTTCTGTTTTTTTGCATTTTTCAGCTTTCAGCAAAGGCATATATCCTTTTACTTCAGGAATTATTCTTCCTGTTCTGGCCCGATCAGCATTACCTCTCCCAGTTCTCCCTGCTCAAGCGAAATATGCAGGTTCATGATCTCCGTTTCTTCAAAGGAGAACAGGCAGCACTCTCCCGGCTTTTCGGGGGTAAAATCAAAGGGAAGGCTTAGATTTCCCAGTTCTACAATTCCGGCGATCCTCGTTCCCAGCGCCGGATAGAGAAGCAGCATATCCGCATGGACAGCAACGGCCCAGGAAAAGGAAACGGTTTTACCCTGCCACACATAGGCGGCGGAGGAAGCGGCCTGGCAGATATCGCCGTCCCGAAGCAGCCCTCCGGGATCGCCTTCGCATGCTGCCTCCCCTATCCAGTTTACGCACTGGATATCTGCCAGCGGCCTTAACTGCGGCGCTCGCGTGGGGCCGTTGATATAGGCGGTGCCGTCGTCATGGAATCCGGCCCGGTCAATGTTCAGCCGCCGGTTGCCGGAAGGCCTGTCGGGAAAGGTAGCGCCTTTTATCAGTTGGGCGCGTTCCTCCTTTGACGGTGTTCTCAACAGGATTGCTTTAACATTGGGATTATTCAGATAGTACCATGCAGGAACATCGTTTAGCTTGTTCACCAGAAGAATAACCAGATTTTTCAGAATGCCTTTCTCCGTCCGAACTTCCTGGGCTTCCAAAGATGCCTGCATCAAAATGGTAAACCCTTCAATTTCTTGTTGCTGCATATTGACAGGATCATTGATATATCTGGAAGCAAAGTCCATAATCACTACGGTTGCAGCATCCTTCTGGGTTAGCGCTATCTCTACCATTGTTGCGGCAGAATTGTTATTCTTTCCCCGAAATTCCGCAGCGATTCTGCCGTTCCCTGTAACGTTGGCTTTCACGAGATCAGCAAAGCGATTGGCATATCCCGCTTCATATTTATTGTAGAAACCACGTATTCCGTCAAACATGATGATGTTCTCATACCCAATATCCTTGAAATAATAGTGAAGGTATTCAGGTAATCTAACAATGGCCCCTTGAGAAAGACTGCCCTCAAGCGGATAAAGATAGCTATCCAGTATATTTCCTTCGAGGATCAGGCAAGGCTTAATCTTCCTGAATATCTCCATTTCCTGATGCCATTTCGAGAGACTTACTTCGCTCATGCTTAACCTCCAACCCTTTTGATCGGCTTATTTGTTCTAATACGTTCTCATATCCCGGTTGGTGGATCCCAACAGAGATGATTCCTTCACCTGTTGAGAAATTTTGAATTCTACTGTTGGCCGTTTTCAGATAGCTGTGTAGCGATCTCGATAATCTGTGTTCAGTATCAGAATTCTTTGGTTGTCCGATCCTCGCAGCAGTAAACCATGATTCTTCGCCTCAATGTACTTCCGGTACAATTCGATGCTGATTCCAAAGGCTTCGGTCGATAATCTGATGTCTTGGAACATTGAAATTCAGCGGGTGCTCAGGACTGATGGCTGAACGCTGTATGTTGATTGCTCACGCTCAATCTGTTGTTCGATTTGCATTTTCCTTTTTTCTTCTTCCAATAACCGTGCTGCCTCCCTTAAACTTTCTTTATATTTTTCAAAGCTGATCTTATCGTGAATTTCAGATCGAATATCCTCCCGTGCCTGCTGCTCCAATTCCGGGCGGATAACTTTTCGTATTTTGAGCAGGGAAGCTTGATCGTAATTCCTGGACTTAACGGCCAACTCAGTAAATCTCTGCTTTCCTTTTCTGATTTTGGAATCCAGTGCAGCGTTGATTGCTGTGATATGGTCATTTGAAGCTTCTTTTTCCGCAATCATGCGCTGAATCTCCTGAATGTCTTTTGCTTTTTCCCCACCCGCTTTTTGAAGGACAGCGTTCTCTTGCTCCTGTAAACTAATGATTTCGTAATCCAGACGGTCAATTTCATCAGAAAGCGTATGTCGCTTCAAAAAACTCATGATCGGCAGAGCGTCCTTCTCTCTTTGAAGCCTATTTCTCGTTTTGATCTTTTCTTTGATCCTTCGCCGAATCAAGGTGTATTCATCGCAAAGCCGCTTTGCCCAGGTAATATAGGCTTCGTTCTGCTCCAGCTTTGCTTGGTTATGCAGCTTCCCGTAAATGAAAACGATCACGTTTTTCCGAATCGTTTCCATCTCGCGGGCAATGCCTTCTATGGTCGGCTTTGCCGCCTGCATGAGTTTTTCCACCCATTCTTTCAGCTTGCGCAGGAGAGCGTTATCCTTCCTGATTTGCCGGTTCAATTCGCACCTTTCAGATATGCCGCCTTCTTTCTCCAAAATTCGAGCGGCCGTTCCCTCATGGATAGTGGGCTGCTCGTCGATACCCCGTGCCGCGTTGCTGCGGTGGTCGATCCGTTCATCATGATCGGCGTTTTCCAAATGCCGATTGACCACGTCTGCCCACGCCGCCCGCCATTTCTCCAGTTGTTCCTCGCTGTTCCACCGTTCCGTGATGGGATTCTGCCGCCCGAATTTGGTACTCTTGGGATTCTTGCTGGCTCGGGCATAACCTTGGGCTTCAGCAGCAGACGGAGCCATGTATACCTTTTTCTTGCCGAAGAGATAAGGATACTGCTTCTCCCAGCCGTTTGCCTGTGCCACTTTGTATTCCGTACTGGTGAAGCCCTTTTCTTCCCCATTGCGGATACAAAGATATTCCTTTTCCGTCTTATTCTGCCAAGTCCCATCCTGGTTCAAAGGCCGAACGGTCAGCAGGACGTGGGCGTGGGGATTTGTCCCGTCTGTATCATGGACGGCAACCTGCGCGCACATCCCATCCGAAACAAAATGCTCCTGAATAAACTCGGTCATGATGGCAATCCATTCTTTCTTACTCAACTCAATCGGCAGGGCCAGAATCATTTCCCGCGCCAAACGGCTGTCCTTGGATTTCTCGGCGGCTTCCACCGCATTCCACAGCTTTTCCTTGTCCTGCCATTCCGCCGGTGCCATAGGAGGAAGGAATACCTGATCCCACACCAAGCCCTGTTTCTTCGTGTAATCGTGCTGAATCCCGTCGTAGTCATTATAAATGGCCGTACAACCGATATAAGCGGCAGCGGCACAGGCAGACCGGCCTTCTCCCCGCGTGATGATCTTGACTTCGTTATGGTAGATCGCCATTTCGTTCCTCCCTCCTTTCTGGCTCCTCAGAGCCTTTTTCTGGTTTTCTTTCGCAAAAGAGAACGATGCCCGCAGGCATCCAGCCCCCGGCAAAGCTGCCAGTGGCAGGTTTGCCCAAGCAGTTGCAGGCATGAGCATCATGCCGGAATCTGCCGAAGGCAGAGGTCAACTGCACAGCCGATGCTCGTTCTGTCTCTGGCCAGAACGACATTGGCTGAAAGGCGTCCGCAGACGCCGCATCCCCCTCGGAGAGCGCACGGCCCGACCAACGGGAGGGATACCACCGCCCGAAGGGTGGTGAGTAAGTGCGCCCTTCGGGAGATAAGAAACGGAGCGCCTCAGGTTACCCCGAAACGCCCCGTTCGTTAGTTCAGCTTACGTTCTAATTCGCGCTCCAACTCCGTCAAGTCCATTCCCACGGCAGTCGGAAACACCTTCTCCAGGATCGCTCCTTCCTGGATCAGCCGCCTCGTCCGGGCTTTCCGTTCCTTCACCCGATCACGAGCCTGGGCTTCTTCCAGCCGGTGTTGCGCTTGGAGCAATTTCTTCTCGTTTTCTGTCATAATCGTCAACTCCCTCTGTTGAAATGCTTGGTTTCTCTCCATATCGCAAGTCCTTTTCTGCTGATTTGCGATAAAACGGCAGAAAAAAAGCGACAATGTTTGTTCGGATGAAAAGTAACAGCGCCGCTTTCAAGAATCCTGCCAATTTGAGTTTGAAATATGCAGGATTGGCAGGATCAGAAATTGTCGGCGAATGATAAAGCGTCATCCAGGGAGGCTTCCTGCTTGTTGTTTTCGCTGGATGCTTCCTCGCTCTCCGGGGTAAAAGATTGCGGATTCACTGCAATCTGTTCGTTTCCGGCCGCTGATTGAAGCAGACCAATGAGCGTATTCAGAATCACCATCGGCATGGCCTCCTTCGCGCCTTTCTCCACCGTGTCTAATACCGATTGCAGAAAAGCATCTTCCTTCTCTCGGGTTTCCAGGTAGGGGTCAGCTTCTGCCCGTTCTGCTCTCCCAAAATAATCGTTGACCGCTATCACCACCGCCCGGCTGTATGATTTATACTTCTTCCGATCCATACGCTGTAAATGCTCCCAGGCTTCCCGATCATCCGGATTTGCCAGGTTCAGCCGGATATTGGTATTGATCGTTTCTCGTTCCTTCACCATACGGCAATCCCTGCCTTCGCCAGTTTCCGCTTCGCCATCATCTCGTATCCTTTGGCGGCGGCACATACGTCGTCATTGATGATGACCCGTTTCGGATCGTATTCCGCAAAGCTCCGAATCAGGCAGGCACCGCCGCCTACCACAAACAACCGCATCAATTCCGGGTTGTACTCGTGTTCCCGCATCTTACGAAAAATGCCCTGCACATATGCTGCCGCCGTCTGTCGGATGGAAGCCAGAAACCTTTCGCTGATTTCCGCTGTTCCAAAGCGGAATACCCGCTCAATCACTGATTCGTCTGCTGCCACGCCGAATTGCTTCATCAGGTTTTCTTTCACCGCCAGCATACATTGATTGACGCCATACTTTTCCGTATAGCATTTCTGCTCCTGGGGCATCCGGTCATTAATGTACATCACATTCATGGTGCCGTTGCCTATATCCGCCAGCATGTTCACCCCGGAAAACTCTCCCAGCTTGTTTGCCACCGCCGCAAAGCCTTGAGGAAATACATCCGCGCCTACGAATTGGACGTGATAATCCCTTCCATTGAAAGAAAAGTCAGCCGCTTCATTTTTCAGTAGATACTTCCGAAAGCTCTCCCGCTGTTCCCGTACCCAGGTCAGGGGCAAGCCTGCGGCAATATGCACTTTTGCTGAGTACAACTTCCGAATATTCATTTCCCGCGCGATAGCTGCAAGAGTCAGGATATAGTAGTCCTCGTCCTGAATCTTGTCTGCGATAAACTCCTTGTGGCCCTCTCCGATCTTGAAGTACCGCCCCTGATAAACCAATAGATTGTTCTTGAAAGTCGGTTCGGAATCATAGACCACCACGCCCGTCTTGAAACAAGTATTGACCGTTTTCATGTTCCCAAAGCCATGGTCAATTGCAGTGACCAGTACCTTTTCCTCTGTTCCATAGTTGTTGTTCATTGTTTCTTTCATATGCTTTCCTTTCCGCCGTATAGATCGGCTTTCAAATTGATGTTTGGGTATAGAAAAAGCCGTCAGGCTTGAAATCTTTCCTGACGGCTTGCCGAGGTTATGTATTTGTGCTATCCTTTATGTGAAGATGATCTCCCGGAAGATCACTTCTTCCGCTTGGGCTTTGCAAGCGTTCATGATGCCGACCCACCTCAGCTGATCGGCAGCTTTGAGCGCTTCTGTGGCTCCAGCAGCTTTCGCTAATGCGGGAACAATTGCTTCCAGCCTACTTTGGGCGGCGTCCTCCGTTTCGATCAAGTGTTCAAACAAGGTCCCGTTCTGAACCATGAGACCAAACAGAACCGGACGATGCTCCCGCAGATACTCCCTCCGCATCCGGCCATACTTGCCGATAGAACGGGTGGTATCGAATCCAACTACGACATTGGGGATCAGGTAACCGTTCTCTTCGTGATAGGTGATATCCATTCTGTACCTCCTTGTTACTCTCCGATGCTTGATTTTACTCGATTTCTTTGCCATGAGCACTGCGGTCTGTCGGCTGTAAATCAAGCGGTTCAGAATGGTTCCTTATCACCTCTTACTCCTGGCTGCCGGTTCGGATTCCTTCCCGGCCGGGAACATTCCTGAAGGCGGGCGTTTTGAACGCGAGGATGGGAACCGGGGCGGTTAGCCGGTCCGGCACATGCCCTTTCTATGGATCCCTGTTACCGCTTACGCTTAATCGGGTAGGAGGGGGTGGCTAACCCCCGTCCTCCCACACCACCGCTCATG
>CAMJUL010000002.1 GCA_946408995.1 uncultured Clostridia bacterium
CCTGTATCGTTTTCAAGATTCCCGCGCCCCTGCTCTCGCAAGGCGCTTTGTTAGATTACCGCAAATCAAACGCTTTGTCAAGCATTTTTTTATTTTCTTTTCAAAAAATCCCGGGGATGCCCGCAACTCCCTCCAAAGTGGAGGGGGGCCGGGAAAGGAATGGTCTTCCGTTTTGGCTTGACGCGCAGTCAAACCTGGCATACACTAAGAACATCTTCTTTGGAAAATGGCCTGGTGCCGGGAGAGAGCATGATCGAGTTTCACAAAGTAACGTTATCCAAAGACCCTGTCTGGTCCAGGGAGCCCTTTGACCTTTCGATCCCGGACGGGGAGACCGTGGTCCTGTTTGGGCCGGAAGGCTGCGGCAAGGAGAGCCTTTTGCGCATTTTGGCCGGGCTCGACAAACCTGGCAGCGGGCTTGTGCGGATCGTCTCCGACGGGCTGGAGCTCTCCCTTCCCCAGTTGAAGCGCCACGCGTCTTTTCTGGTGCGCAGGGATCCTCTGATGGGGCCGCTTACGGTCCGGGACACGCTTTTTTTGCACTGTCTGCTCAAAGGGAACGGAAAAACGCAGGCGGACCTGATGTGCGATGAAGCCATCGAGACCTTCGCGCTGCAAAAGGCCGCCTTTCTCCGGGCGGATTCCCTGCCCACAGACTGGAAACGGTATGTTGCCCTGGTCTGCGTGCTGATGCAGCGCGGCTTTCTTTTTCTGTTGGACGAGCCCTTTGAAGGGCTCTCTCCCACGCACTGTCAAAGGGTCCTGGATCTGCTTCGTGCCGGAAAGGGGCGGCAGACCCTGATCGTCTCCGTTTCGGACCCCGTAAACGCGGAATGGCTGGGCGGCAGGCTGATCCTGATGAAAAACAGCCTTCCTTTTTTTGACGGCACCTGTCTTTCCGCCGTGCTGACAGCCAACGCCCATTCCTTTCCGGAAGCCTGTGACCTGCTATACAGAGGGCAGAAATGATGAAATATTACCTGATGTGCAAGCGGACGCTGCTGAAATCCCTCCGTCATCCGCTTCCATACCTGAGCCTGTATTTGTTCTGGGCGATCCTTTGTTTTTTTACCGTTTCCGGAAGGCTGGCTGCGGCTTTCGCGCAGAACGGTTTTTCCACCCTCTGCGGGGGGCTGAGCGCTCTTGCCCTGCACAGCGCCGTTTTCCTGCGCACGGAAACGGAAACATCCGTCCTTCTTCGGCTGAAAGCCGCCGGATGCAGTGGATTTCTGCTGCTGGGTTCATATCTTGCCGCCTTTCTTCTGACAGGCGCCGCAGCCGCGCTGTTTTTCTGCGTTCCGCTCATGCTGACGGGGCTTCCCCCCCAATCGAACATGCTGCTGCTCCCTCCGCTCTCTGTCCTTCCGGCGCTCTTCTACGTTTCCCTGGGAATCCTGTGCGGAAGCCTCCTTGGCCGAAACGGGCTCTGGCTCGTCTGCGCCTTGGGCCTGACGGTTTGTGTCTTTCTGGGTTCCGGGATCGTCCTTGCACAAGAAGGCGGCTCTCCGTTCCCTCTTTTCCTTTCGTATCTGCCATCTTTCGTCTTTACCCGCGTTTTCCGCTCCGGATTTGCCCTTGCCGCGAAGGGCGAGGAGGTCTTTTGGGGGCTTGCCGCAGGCTATGCCCTGTCCGCCGCGCTGCTTTCCTTCCGGGTCCTTGAAAGCCGTTTTTCAAGGCTGTAAAACGCCCGAAAGCTCCCCCGTTTGGGGAAGCTGCCCTTGGGTTCTTCTTTTTCACAACTCAGCATTATAAAAAAGACAGCGGATTTCCGGCCCCGTGTCCGGTCCTCCGCTGTCTTTCTTTGGGCTTTTTCACAGCCCCTTTTTCTCATCCTTGGACATCTACCGCAACGGTCAGAGTGCGCGCCGTTCCGATTTTCTCCATCAATTGCGGGGAGAGGGTCAGTTTCACCATTTCCCCGGGCGTCAGGATGCGTTTTTTCTGCCGGAGGACCTCCGCCCCGTCCGCCGTAAGCACCAGGGCGCAGTCCCTGAAGACATTGCTTGTGCGGAACATCAGATGGACATTTTCCGTTTCTCCGTCCGCCCGAAGAGCGATCCGCTGGGGCACCGTACCGCGCACCCCAAAACCGTCCTGGACCTGCATCACCTTTTCCGTCTTCGGGGCTCTTCCCATGGCCCATTCGGCCGCCGCCTGTCCTGCGAGTCGGCTTTCCTCGCTGACATAATCCACCAGATCATGCACGTGCAGCACATTTCCGCAGGCAAAAATGCCCGGGACCTCCGTCTGAAGCCGCTCATCCACAAACGCACCCCCGGTCGCGCCGCACAAGGGTACGCCGCAGTCCCGCGCAAGCTCATTCTCCGGGATCAGCCCAACGGAAAGCAGAAGGGTATCGCAGTCGAAGTTCCTTTCCGTTCCGGGAACAGGCTGCCTGTTTTGATCCACTTTGGCCACCGTCACTCCCTCCAGGCGCTCCCTGCCGCGGATATCCGTCACGGTGTGCTCCAGAAGCAGCGGAATGTTATAGTCGTTCAGGCACTGGACGATGTTCCGGTTCAACCCGCTCGAGTAGGGCATGATCTCCACGCAGGCCAGCACCTTTGCCCCCTGGAGGGTCATCCTCCGGGCCATGATCAGTCCGATGTCCCCGCTGCCAAGGATGACCACCCGCCTGCCGGGCATGTATCCCATCAGGTTGATATATTTCTGGGCGGTCCCGGCACTGTAAATACCGGCGCAGCGGGTGCCCGGCGTCGCGAGGGCCCCCCTGGGCCGTTCCCTGCAGCCCATGGCCAGGATCACCGCGTCCGCCTGGAACACCTCCAGACCCCTTTTCCTGCTGATGGCGGTCACCTTCCGGTCCCGGGACACCGACAGCACCGTCGTGCCGGTTTGAATGTCGATACCCATCTCCCTGCAGGTTTCGATATCCCTCCAGGCATATTCGGGCCCGGTCAGTTCCTGGGAAAACCGGTGAAGCCCGAACCCGTTATGAATGCATTGCTGCAGGATGCCCCCCGGCTGCTCTTCCCTTTCCAGGACCAGAAGGCGTTCCGCCCCGCTTTCACGGGCAGCGATGGCCGCGGAAAGCCCCGCAGGACCTGCCCCGACGATCACGACCTGAAGATGCTTCTCATTCAGCATAGGTTGAACCCTCCCCCTGTTCCGGAGAAATCGCCCCGGTCAATACCCGGCTTTCACCGCCGCACTTGGTCACCTCAAGCGGGTCCATGCCGGTTTCCCTGCACAGCAGTTCCAAAATACGGGGTGTACAAAATCCGCCCTGACACCTGCCCATGCTGGCCCTCGTGCGCCGCTTGACCCCGTCCAGGGAGCGGGCTCCCACCGGCCGGTGAATGGCGTCCAGGATCTCCGCCTCCGTGACCTGCTCGCACCGGCAGACAAGGTTCCCGTAAGCCGGGTTTTTCTCCCATGCGGCCTGCCTTTGCGCGCTGTCCATCTCCGAAAACGGCTTGAGCAGCGGGACCGGCTCCGGCACCCGGTCCTTCTGTACGCATTGAAGATACGCCGCGATCTGCTCTGCCAGATCCTCGGCAATGGCCGGCGCCGAGGACAGCCCGGGACTTTCGATCCCGGCGGCCTCAAAGGCGCCCGGAGCCGCCCCGGGGACAGGCCCTACCAGAAAATCGCCTTTCTGTTCATGGGCCCGCACGCCCGCAAAGGTGGTGATCACCCGGTTCATCGGAAGGGCCTGACAGGTTTTGAAGGCCTTTTCGCGAACGAAGGCCAGGCCCTCGGCAGTGGTCCTGGTGTCCTCCGCGTCCGGGATCTCCTCCGCGGAGGGGCCGATCAGCAGATTCCCATGGACGGTCGGGGTTACAAGGACCCCTTTTCCCATTTTGCCCGGCGCCTGGAAGATCGTCCGTTCCACAGGGCAGCCCGCGGCCATGTCAAACAGATAGTATTCCCCGCGCCTTGGTATGATGCGGATGGGCTCCCCGGACATCATGGCCCGGACTTTATCCGATGCACAGCCGGCACAGTTGATGACGGTCCGGGCACGCCAGGATCCGCCGGAGGTCCGGACCGTAAATCCGCCCTCGGGATCCCCGTCGATACCCGTGACCTGCTGGCCGAAGATGAAACGGACCCCGCACTGGGCCGCGTGGTAGGCATACCCCAGCGTCATTTCATAGGGACTTACCACCGCACTTTGAGGAACGTCCAAGCACGCGACGATCTCCACGGAAAGCCCCTTCTCCTTCGCCCGGGCCTCATCCCCGGTCAAAAGCCGCAGGTCCTCCACGCCGTTTTGTTTCCCCTGCCGCAGCAATTCCTCAAGCACCCGTGTTTCTTCGCTGTCAAAGGCCACTACATAAGCGCCGTTCCTGCGGTACGGCACGCCCAGCCTGGCCGCCTCAGCCGCATACATCCGGGCCCCCCGTACGTTGTAATAAGCCTTCCTGGAACCGGGGGCCGCGTCAAAGCCCGCGTGTACAATGCCGCTGTTGGCCTTGCTCGCGCCGCTGGCCACATCCTCCCCGGCCTCAAGGACCAGCCATTCCCCGTTATAGCGGCCCAGCCGTTCTGCCAGGGCGCAGCCCACCACCCCGGCACCGATGATAATCCCGTCAACCATTGCTCATTCCTCCTTCGCAGAGTGATCCGAATCTGTGTTTTCCCCGGTCCCTTCCTGTTCTTTTCAGCTTTCAAGGCCGCTGTCGTCCGAGAACATCTCATAATACTGCTCCCGGGTGATCAGGGTCTTCCTGGGCTTGGAGCCCTCCTGGGAACTGACCACGCCCCGTTTTTCCATGTCGTCCACCAGTCTTCCTGCCCGGGCGTATCCGATGCGCAGCCTGCGCTGCAGCATGCTGGTGGAGGTCTGTCCGTCCTCAATGGCCATCTGGATGGCTTCATGCAGCAGCGGATCCTCGCTGTCCACCCCTTCACTGTCGTCATCCATGGCTCCGCCGTCCAGATCATCCGCGCCATTGTCCTTCTGTCCGCTGGAGGACAGATGATCCAGGATCGCGCTGTTGTATTCCGGGGCGGAATGCTGCTTGATGTAGTCCGTAAACGCAGCCACTTCATCGTCGGAAACAAAGCTTCCCTGAACGCGGCTGGCGGAAAGTCCAGCGGGTTTGTACAGCATATCGCCCTTGCCCATCAGCTTTTCCGCGCCAAAGGTGTCCAGAATGGTACGGCTGTCCGTACCGCTGGAGACCGCGAAGGCGATCCTGCTGGGGATATTGTTTTTGATGACGCCGGTAATAACGTCCACGCTGGGACGCTGGGTGGCAAGCACCATATAAATGCCCGCCGCCCTGGCCAATGCGGCCAGACGCCGGATATATTCCTCCACATCCTTTCGGCAAACGTCCATCAGGTCCGCCATTTCGTCGATGATAATGACGATGTTGGGCAGCTTTCCGCCGTCCGACTGGTGGTTCCGGTTGTATCCCTCCAGGTTACGGACCCCTTCATCGGAGAATTTGGAATACCGCTCCGTCATTTCCTTGACCGCCCATCCAAGGGCACCGGCCGCCTTCCGGACATCCGTCACCACCGGGATCAGCAAATGGGGCACATCATTGTACACCGACAGTTCCACCTGCTTGGGGTCGATCATGATCAAACGGACCTCCTGGGGACTGGAGCGGAACAAAAGGCTGCAGACAATGGAATGGATGCATACGGATTTACCGCTGCCGGTGGCGCCCGCGATCAAAAGATGCGGCATCTTGCTCAGGTCGCAGATCACCGGCGTGCCTGCAATATCCTTTCCAAGGGAGACCGCCAGGGGGGACCTGTTCTGTTTCATCTGCGGGCTGTCCAGGACTTCCCTGAGAGAAACCGTGGAAATCAGCTTGTTGGGCACCTCGATGCCGATATAATTGGTCCCCTGGATGGGCGCTTCCACGCGCACATGCTTGGTCGCAAGGCTCAGGGCCAGGTTGTCTGCCATGCCGGTGACCCGCTGCACCCGGATCCCCGGCGCGATTTGGATCGCAAAGCGGGTAATGGCCGGGCCGTGCATGATCTGCATCACCTTGGACTGGATATTGAAGCTCTCCAGGGTGCTTTCGATCTGCTGCGCCTTCTGGCGATCCTCCTGGGTATGGTCCTGTCTGTTGAAATCGACACCCGGGTTCAAAAGCTCAATGGGCGGATACTGGTACTGTACGGTGGACCGGGTATCGATATCCATAATGCCGGTCTTGTCCCGGGTCATCCCGTCCAGGGTCGCCACCGTTTCCTGCGCCCTGGCCACGGCCCCCCCGAGGGGCTGGTGTTCGATGGGTCTATCCAGCACATTCTCCGTAAAAACCGGCACCGCGCCGTTAAGCTGCACCTGCGCGGTTTTCTGTCCTTCCGCAGCAAGGGGTTCGGGGCTGATTCCCCGAAGCGGGATGCTTTCCTCCGTCCGGCGCGTCCCCCGTGACGCGCCTGTTTCCGCCGCGGAAGGGGCCTTGGCCGCGCCTCGGCTGTATACGGGCGGACGCTCCTCCTCCCCGTCCCCGGTTTTTTCGGACGCTTCCATTTCCGCCTTGGGGGCCCGGCTGTCCGGGAACTCGCCTGACGCCCCGTTTTTCTCCTTTGGAGCGGGATCCTCCCAGGGCAGCAAGTCCTCTTCCTGAGCGGGCGGCTTCGTTTTCCTCTCCCCGCCAGAAGGCGCTGCCGCCCCCTCCACCGGCTCCGGTTCCTGCGGCACGGGCGTCCGCAGCTGTTCACCGGATCCGGGGTAAGCCGGAGCGGCGGAAGAGATCTGCACATCCTCCGCCTTGTCATAAGGGAAAGGAGGCATTTGCGCGGCCTTTTCCACGTCCAAAAAACCGGACTGTGCAAACGGAGGCGTCTCCTCGCTCATTCCGGCAGTGGGCCTCGTCCCCGTCTTCGACGCTTTTTTCCCGCCTGACGAGGCTCGGGGCTGCGTAGTCCCTCGCTCCTGAACATACTCATCATACACCAGATCCTGGGATACCGGGTAGTACTTGGGCTCGTCCGCTCCCCCGCTTTCTGCGCCCGCGGCGCCCTCCTCCCTGAAATCACGGTACGGCTGATACCCGGGGAAAGGCACGGCCGCCTGATGGTATCTGGAAGAAGGCGCGTTCTGCTGCACAACATTCTCTACGGCAGGACGCACCGGCCTGTATTCGGCCTCCGGCATTTGGGGATACTGCCCTTCCATGGGCCCTTCGTCCGCAGCGGCGGAAGCGTTTTTCTCAAGGCTCCGCCGGTGCCGTCTTTCCGCCAGGGTGTCGGTCAAATTCGCAATCAGTTCAACGGCCTTAATTCTGAACAGGGAAAAAACAAGCGCCAGCATTCCGGCCCCAAGAAGAACGGCGCCGGCCACCGTGCTCCGGCCCAGGAACCGCCATACCGGATAGGCCACCGCCATTCCCAATGCTCCCTGTGCCTGAAGGTCCACCGCCCCGAAGCGATAGGCAAAGGAAAGGTACGCGCCATAGGAGGCCGGAGCCTGGACGCCGGCTCGCCGGTTGGCGATCTCCCCGATATAGGGCATCAGTTCTCCAAAGCCTGGGATCTGCGTGATCAGGGTCAGGAAGCCCAGCAGCAGCAGGTACAGGGCCCAGCCCTTCGCCAGGGCGCTCCAGGAGACCCCGTGCTGCAAACTGACCGTCCATTTCAGCCCCGTGCATAGCAAAAACACCGGAAAGACCCAGTGCAGGGTATTCCCACACAGGCCGTTCAGGCAGGCCTTGCATTCCTCAAGCAGCCGGCTGAGATCGTGAAGTGACGTCATGGACAGGGCAAACAGCCCTCCCACGGTCAGAAAACAGATCCCCAGGAAAAAGCGGGTCTTGGGGGCGCGAAGTGAAGTGCGGTTCATACGGTCCGTTTTTTTCTTATTTTTGCCGGTTTGTTTCATTTTACCCTTTCCGGTTCATACACCAGCAGGACCTTCTCAAGGATCCGGTCCTCCCCGGCGTACAGAATCAGCTGATTGTTTTCGGCGGGATACACGGCCACGGTCCCCGCGCCAAAGAGCGGCGCGTAGCGGCTGTTTTCATCTGTCTGAACGCATTGCGCTGGGGTCCCAAGGAGCCCGAGACATTCCTCCAGGCCCGTTTTCCCGGTGATGATCCCCGCCATATTCACCCGGGACGAGCAGATGCCCCTTACGGTTTCCTCCTCCTGATCGGTCAGAAGCAGGGTGCCAAGCATCCGGGCATCCTCCGTTTCAAAGCTGCTTCCGCCGTACCAGGCCCCGGGATCCGTCACACACCGCAGCTTCTCAAGAAGCGTCGGCAACTCCTCCCCGATCCGGACCGGGATCCCTGGAAGCCCTCCCTCCCGGGCCGCCTCCAGGATCTTGAGGCCGCTGTCCGCCTCCGGATGAAACTTTGCCCCGAAGGCCTCCCTCCAGGGAAGGGCAGGATCCTCCTCCAGGCCGTCAAGGACGTGCCAGGGGATCAGGATCTCCCCCGCGAAACCGGAGAGAAAGGACAGCTGCTCGTATTCGTAATAAAACAGGATCCCCTGGTCACAGAGGGCAAACCGGTCCTGCGGCACAGGCAGCAGCTCCCGGTTTTCCAGGTAATCGGACAGAGTCTCCTCCATCTCCTCTTCCAGGAATCCGCGGATCCTTTCCATAGCGTCTTCCGCGTCCGGGAACAGGTCCTCAAAGGTCAGTCTTCCGTTTCCCATCAGGTCCACAACAAAGGGATACCATTTCTGGGACGGCCTGCCAAAGGGCATCCTTCCCTTTGCCCAAAGAACAAAGGACAAAAACCGGCCGTTCCCGGACGGGGAAAACAAGGTATAATCCACGGTCAGCCCTTGGCCCCCGGGGGTCATTTGCCCCGCCAGATCCAGGTATTCCTGCAGCCGGGCCTCCCGGTACACCAAATCGTTGAGCGCTTCCTGGGGAAAAGAGGTCCCGGAAAGCGTAAAACGGGGATAGGCGCACCGGACGCCTTCCACAGGCCGTGTTTCCACACGGGCCGCCTGCCAGGCAGGGCCTGCCGCCTCTCCAAAGGCGCTTCCAAAGGCCAGCGCAAAAACCAGGATCCCCACGGTCAGCCAAACGGTTGTTCTTTTCATTCCGGCACACCTTCCTTATTTTACCGCATTTTGTCCACGACTTCAAGAAGGGCTCCGGCAATGACCCAAGGGCCCCTCGCCCATATAACGCGCAAGGCGTCCTCCCGTTTCCCTTAAGGTGCGCTTTTTTGATCCGGGCGTTCAAAAAGGAGCGGCGTTGCCGCCGCTCCTGGCCTGTCCATCCCGGAAAACCGTCAGGACCTGCTGCTTTCACGCCTCGGGGGACGGGTGCCCGCCGGAGCGGTCCTTCCCGCGTGATTGTTCTCGTAAACAATATCGTTCCGGATCAGGTTGATCCTGCCCTGGGCGTCGATCTCACTGACCTTGACCTCAATTTCGTCCCCGATCTTGACGACATCCTCAACCTTTTCCACCCGGTGATCCGCCAGCTTGGAAATATGGACCAGGCCGTCCTTGCCGGGCAGAAGTTCCACAAAAGCGCCGAAATTCATAATCCGGACCACTTTGCCGGTGAACACATCGCCCGCCTGGATATCCCTGGCAATGCCCTCGATGATGGCCTTGGCACGGGCGGCAGCCGCCTCGTCCGGAGTGGAGATAAACACCCGTCCATCGTCCTCGATGTCGATCTTGACGCCGGTCTCCGCAATGATCTTGTTGATCATCTTTCCGCCGGAGCCGATGACCTCGCGGATCTTCTCCGGGTTGATGGAGAACTGGATGATCTTGGGGGCGTACTTGCTCAGATGCTCCCTGGGCTGGCCAATGGTATTGAGCATGATGCCCAGGATGTGGAGCCTGCCCTCAAGAGCCTGCTTCAGGGCCCTGGAAAGGATCTCCCGGTTGATGCCCTTGATCTTGATGTCCATCTGGATGGCTGTAATGCCGTTCATGGTGCCGGCCACCTTGAAGTCCATGTCCCCAAGGAAGTCTTCAAGGCCCTGGATGTCCGTAAGGACCGCGATCTTGTCGCTTTCGGTATCCTGGATCAGGCCCATGGCCACACCGGCTACCGGCGCGTGAATAGGTACGCCAGCGTCCATCAGGGACAGGGTGCTGCCGCACACGGAAGCCATGGAGGAAGAGCCGTTGCTGCTCATGATCTCGCTCACAAGGCGCAGGGCATAGGGGAATTCGCTTTCGTCGGGAATGACCGGAACCAGCGCGCGTTCGGCGAGGGCTCCGTGTCCGATCTCCCGGCGGTTGGGGGAACGCAGCCTTCCGGCCTCGCCGGTGGCGTAAGAGGGCATGTTATACTGATGGATATACCGCTTGCTTTCCTCGCTGGAAAGCCCGTCCAGCTGCTGGGCTTCGCTGACAGAACCCAGGGTGGTCACGGTCAGGGCCTGGGTTTCGCCGCGGGTAAATACCGCGGACCCGTGGGTGCGCGGCAGGATGCCGACCTCGCACCAGATAGGCCTCACCTCGTTCACCTTGCGGCCGTCGGCGCGGATCCCCTTGTCCAGGATGTTGCGGCGCATGACTTCCTTGTTCAGGTAGTAAAGCGCGTCCGCCACTTCGGAATCCCTGCCAGGAAAAATGTCCGCAAAATGGGCCAGCACGTCTTCCTTGACCTGGGCCTCCCGCTCCTGGCGTTCTTTGCGCACATAGGTTTCATAGGTATAAACGCATTTGTCGTAGGCGTATTCCCGGACCGCGGCCTTGACGTCCTCCCCAGTGGTCACCAGGGGATAGTCCTTCTTGGGTTTGCCGATCTCTGAGATGATCTTCTCCTGGAAGGTGACCAGTTCCTTGATGCCCTCATGGGCATACAGGATCGCGTCCAGCATGGCGTCTTCGCTGACTTCTTTGGCGCCGGCTTCCACCATCATGATGGCGTCCCTGGTCCCGGCAACCGTCACGTGCATATCGCTCTGGGCGTCTTCCGCTTCGGTGGGATTCAGAATGAATTTACCGTTGATCCGGCCAACCACCACCGCTGCCGTGGGGCCGGCCCACGGAATGTCACTGATGGCGATGGCGATGGAGGAACCCAGCATGGAGGGGAACTCAGGCGGGTTGTTCGGATCGACGGAAAGGGTCTGGGCCACCACCTGAACATCGTTCCTCAGTCCCTTGGGAAACAGGGGACGAAGAGGACGGTCGATCAGGCGGCAGGTCAGGGTTGCCTTTTCGGTGGGCCGCCCTTCACGCTTGATGAAGCCTCCGGGGATCTTGCCCACCGCGTACTGCTTTTCTTCAAAGTCAACGGTCAGCGGGAAAAAGTCAACGCCTTCCCGGGGCGTATCGGAAGCGGTCGCGTTCACCAATACGACCGTTTCTCCGTACCGGACCAGGGCGGAACCGCCCGCCTGCTGGGCATACCGGCCGAATTCAACCGTCAATGTTCTGCCTGCAAATTCCATTGAATAGCTTTTTGGTTCCATCTTATCTTCTCCTCACACCACATTCATCCCGTATCTGAACCCCTCAAATACGATTAAAAGGCTATCAGCCTTGATATCGGCCGATAGCCTTTGAACTTATTTACGAAGTCCAAGCTTTTCAACCAGCGCACGGTACCGCATAATGTCATTCTTCTTCAGATACTCAAGCAGGCCCCTGCGACGGCCAACCATCAGAAGAAGGCCTCTTCTGGAATGATGGTCGTTTTTGTTGTCCTTCAGATGCTCGTTCAGGTGATTGATCCGTTCGGTGAGCAGCGCCACCTGCACTTCAGGGGAACCGGTATCGCCTTCGTGGATCGCGTAGTTCTGCATGATCTGCGCTTTCAGTGCCTTGTCCATGGTTCAAACTCCTCCAGGTTTTCAAATTGCCGTTAACCCGGAACGCCGCGGAGAAACGGGCGCCTGAGCAAACGGTTCACAAAGTTGATATTAACACAATTCCTCTGCCTTGTAAACACCTCAATCAGAAAACAAAAGGACATTTTCAAAAAAATCATCGCGCAGCTCATCCTCGCCCACCCTGCTGAAAGCCAGGGAAAACCGGTAGCAGGAATAATCGCTTTCCCGCGGCTCGACCCTGAAGACCTCAAACACGCCGTTTTCGTTTTTCTGTCCCGCCTTCTGCTGCGAAACGTGCTTTTCATACATCGCCTGCGCCACTTCGTAGCCGGTTTTCCCGTTGAAATGATCCAGTGGCTCGTCCCAGTTCATCTCGATGGCGTTCTTTCCAAGGTGGGTGTAGAGTTTCTTTACCTGCCACGCCTCCCCCAGCGAAGGCCATTTCGCGCTGTCGGCCGCGTAGTCCACACAAGCAAGGCAGGCGTCCGCGCAGAGTCTGTGGGCACCATGTCCATACTCTCCGTTGACATCGTGGGTCACCACCACCTCGGGTCGATAGGTCCTGAAAAGGCCGGTTATGAATTGGTTCGCGCTCGTCTTCCCCCAGGCGTCATAGGCGGTGGTCAGCCGTTTGGAGTATTTGTCCCAAAAGGTGCCGATCACCGGATAGTTTCTTACCCCGGCAAGCCACAGGCCGTCCAGCAGCTCGCTCCGCCTTTCATAGGTGCCGCAGGTCATGTAGGCCACCACCACGTTCATTTCCAGCTCCCCCGCATAATAGGGGATCGTGCCGCCAAAGAACAGGATCTCGTCATCCGGATGGGCAGCCAGCACCATCAGATCCGCCTTTCCGACCGTTGGGCTCCAGATCTGCACCCAGTCCGGAAGGTCCCCCGCGGTAAACACATGGATCTCGCTCAGGTAAAGCTCCGTTTGTCTGTCTTCGCTGTTGACTACCCGGAAAGCGTCCGCAGGCTCCAGAGGGACGTATTCATGGGCATAGCTTCCGTCTCCGGAGGCCACCGCGCTCCATGCCCCGTCCTTCAGGACCTGGATCTCCCAGGGCCTGATGCTCAGATCCCCAAAGCACAGATAGACCCCGCAGATCTTTTCCCCCTCCGGGGCGGTCACCTCAATGTAGGGATGCCGCCTTTTGGCGCAGAAATATTCCGTCCCGTAATCCCCGTCGGCGATGCGTTCGATGCTGTATCTGCCTCCGGAGGAAGAAAAACTGCAGGAGGACACGATGTCGCGGGCCTCCTCCGCAAAAGCAAGCAGCGGGATCAGCAGCAGAAGAAAGAACAAAAGACCCAGCCCTTTTTTCATGGTGCTCCTTTCCGGTTTTCTGCAAAGACAGGCACAAACCCGTACGGTATCAAAATGCCCGCCTCGCGGCGGGCAATTTGATTTTTAGTCACGCGGAATGCCTTCCTCCCCTGCGGCCATCCGGCCGCGGAAAGCGGGGCGGCATTATCTCGGTTACTCCTGCTCGGGGGCCGGCGCTTCATCCGCAGCGGGCGCTTCTTCCACAGGCGCTTCGTCGCCGGGGATGTCAAAGGACAGATCCTCATTCATGGCCTGTTCGTCTTCCAGGACTTCACGGATGCTCAGGCTGATGCGCTGCGCTTCGGGATCCACCGCCAGCACCTTGACGCGGACGGGCTGACCGACCTTCAGGACATCCTCCACCTTGTTGACCCGGGTCATCGCGCACTGAGAGATGTGCACCAGACCATCCACGCCGGGCTCCAGTTCCACAAACGCGCCGAAGGTGCGGATGCGGACCACGTTCCTTTCAAGTACGGAACCCACGGGATATTTCTCCTCAATGTTGTCCCAGGGCTGGGGCTGCAGCTGCTTGTAGCCAAGCTGGATGCGTTCCTTTTCCGGATCCAGGGACAGGATCTTGACATCAATCTCCTGGTTGATGGAAAGGATGTCGCTGGGCTGATTCACATGGCCGTAGCTCAGGTCCGTCACATGGATCAAACCGTCGACGCCGCCCAGGTCCACAAAAGCGCCGAAGGCAGCGAAACGGCGGACAATGCCCTTGACCACATCGCCGACCTTCAGCCTTTCCCAGGCAGCGGCTTTCTTGGCGGCGGCTTCTTCGATCAGCACGTCCTTCCTGCTGGCAACGATGCGCTTCTTCTGCTTGTCCACATCGATGATCTTCAGCTTCATGGGCTGACCAACGAACTGGCTGATCTTGTCCACATAGTGAAGCGCCAGACGGGAAGCGGGAACGAAAGCGCGGATGCCGTCCACAGAGGCAATCAGACCGCCCTTGACAGCTTCCTTGCCCACCGCGTCCACATACTCGTTGTTCTCGTATTTTTCCATCAGCGCGTCCCACACCTTGCGGTTGATGATGTTGCGCTGGGAAAGAAGAACGTTGCCTTCTCCGTCATTGACCTTGACGACTTCCACTTCGATCTCGTCGCCAAGCTTGACTTCTTTGTCCACCAGATCATCGCGTTTGATGATTCCGTCGGATTTGTACCCGATGTTGACGCAGACTTCGTCATCCGTGACCTGGACAACGGTGCCGGTCAGGGTCTGTCCGTTGTGGATGCGCACAAAGGTCTTGTCAACGTCTGCCAAAAAATCCTGTTTGCGCTGTTCCTCTTCCGCGAGGGCGGTCTCCTGGGCAATGTCCTTCTCGATGTCGTTCATGTGTGTGACAACCTCCTTAAGCAACCAATCCGGAGTTGAAGCCCCGGCGGTTAATCCAATTTTATCCCTGTGAATATTGCAAAAGTGTTCAGGAAGATCCTTCGCACATTCCACCAGGCAGGTTCGAGGGCACAGCGCTCTGCAGGATTCATACAGCCTGAAGGTGTTTGCGCTGTTTGAGCCGCCGACCACGATCATGCAGTCGCTTTCCGAAGCGATCTTCATCGCCTCCTCCTGCCGCTGCGCGGTCGCATTGCAAATGGTTTTTTTGATTTCAAGTCCCGGAATCCGCTCCGTCAGCACCCGGATGATCTCCTGCCATTTTCCCATCGGGAAAGTGGTCTGCGAAACCGCAAGCGCTTTCCTCATGGGAGGCAGTGCCTCCGCCTCCCGGACCCCGGGCAGGATGTGGCAGACCCCTTCAAGGCGTTCCCCGTCCGGTCCGACGCGGAAACACCAGCCGCGGGTCGCCATCACCTCGGGATGCTCCGCCTCGCCGATCAGCAGCAGGGGGATCCCTTTCTCGGCCGCTTCCCGGGCCATGGCATGCACCGAATTCACATACGCGCAGGTGCAGTCCACGATCTCCAGGCCCCGCGCCCTGCAGGCATCCACGGTCTCGGGCGGCACCCCGTGACTTCTCAGGATCACCACGGACCCCGGGGGGATCTCCTCCACCCGGTCCGCCCTTCGAATGCCCTTTTCCATCAGTTTCCCGACAGCAAGGCGGTTGTGAATCAAATCTCCGAGGGAAAAGACTTCTTTGCCGGGCAGGACGTTTTCAGCGGCCCATGCGGCCTTTTCCATGGCCTTGCGCACCCCGACACAGTACCCGGCAAAATGCGCTATCTGTACCGGCATGAAGTCCTCCAAAATAAATTGACTCAATTTCAGTTATTTCGCCGTTCAGGCGGAAATTCCTGCTAATTATTTGAATTTTTTTAAATTTTTTTATTCTTTTTTTCTTTCCCCCGAATGGGCTCCCAGCCTTGCCCGCTTCCCCGCCGCCGCTTGACGCACGCGCGAAATGACGATAAAATAGCACCTGAAATTCATAGCGTATTGAAGGAGTATCTTTATGTTTTTATCCATTGCTGTGGACGGCCCTGTCGGCGCGGGCAAATCCACCGTATGTGACGCGGTTTGCGCAAAACTGAACATCCTTCATCTGGATACGGGGGCGATGTACCGGGCCGTCGGGCTTGCCGCCCTGGATGCGGGCATTGACCCCCGGGACGAAAAAGCGGTCGTGGATATGCTGGAAAAGGGCCGTGTCCGGGTCGACGTCCGCTACGCCGACGGCCGTCAGACGACCCTTCTCAACGGCGTGGCGGTGGATCAAAGGATCCGCACCCAGGAAGTGGGCTCTGCCGCTTCGGCGGTCTCAAGATATCCAGCGGTCCGGCGCGCGATGGTCGCCCGCCAAAGGGAGCTTGCGCGGGAGCAGCCGATGCTTCTGGACGGGCGTGATATCGGCACGGTGGTGCTGCCGGACGCCTCCGTCAAGATCTTTCTGACCTCATCGGCCGAGGTGCGCGCCAAACGCAGGCTCAGCCAGCTTCAGGAAAGCGGACAGAGCGCCTCGTATGATGAAATCCTCCGGGAAGTCCGGCAGCGGGATGCCCAGGACGAAAACCGGGAAACCGATCCCCTCAGGAAGGCGGAGGACGCGGTGGTGGTGGATTCCACCCACCTGACCTTCGATGAGACCGTGGATACCATTCTCAGGCTGATCGAGGCGATAAAAGCATGAGTGACGTCAAAGCAGCCCCCAAAGAGCGCACGTTCGTCTACACCCTGGGCAGGATCGCGTCCTTTCTGGTCGCAAGGGGCTTTTGCCCGGTCCGGTATCATTATCCGGAACGCCTCAAGGAGATCACCGCCCCTTGCATCCTCATCTCCAACCACAAAAGCGCCCTGGATCCCCTGGTCATCGCCTATCCCTGTCCCTATGAGATCCGGTTTCTCGGCAAAAGGGAGCTGGAAGGCAGTGCCTTTACCCGCTGGCTGATGAACGGCCTTCACATGATCCCCGTCAGCCGGAAGGAGACCGATCTCGCGGCCATGCGCGCCTGCTCCAAAGCCCTGCGGGACGGAGCGGTCCTTGGCATTTTCCCGGAGGGGACCCGCCATCTGGACTCCCTGATGGAGACCGTCGAAAGCGGCGTTTCCCTGTTGGCGCTCCGGTCCGGAGTGCCGCTCCGGCCTGTCTATATCGACGGCAGGCTGCGTCCCTTCCACCTCAACCATGTGGTGGTCGGGAGGGAAATTGAGTATGACGACCTGAAGGAAAAAGGCGTCAACGCCGAAAATGCCGACCTTTTGTCCCACCGGATCCGGGAGACCTTTTTCGCCCTTCGCGAGGAGGCCGGCAGGCTGAAGAAGGCGAAATAACCTTCTGCTTGTAAGGAAGATTAAACGAACTGTGCGCCGCCGCCCGGCTTTTCGGAGCGCGGCAGAAAGGACCTGACGAATTGAGCAGATTGGGTGATTTGATCCGTCTGGAGAGGACCCGGCAGAACCTAACGTACAAGCAGGTGTCCAGGAAATGCGGAGTCAGTGAAAAATTTCTTCAGGACGTGGAAAGCGGAAAGCGCATCATTGCCGACGACCAGGCCAGAAGGATCCTCAAAGCCATCGGCCTGCAGGGAGGTTCCACGGAGGCTGAATTCACGCTGGACGACATCGCCTCCACCGTGGACCTGCAATCCGCCGTGCCAAGGCTTCAGAAGGCCGCGGCGGCCGCTCCCGCCGCCCCCAAAGCGGCGGAGGAACGCACCGCTGCCGGAAAGGCGCCCAACGTGCCTGCGGACGGCTCCATCTGGCTGGACGCCCTCGCAGGCGTCCTGAAGCATGTTCCCGTTTACAATGCCGTTATGAAGGAAGTCGATCATCGGCTGCTGCCGGTCACCGACGGGAAGATCGCCGGCGCCCCCGCGGACAAGGTCTACTACTTTGCCGCGCCGGACAACGACCTGCGCGGCTTTCGGGTCATGAAGGGCGACTATGTTCTGGTGGTCCCCGCGCAGGCCCCGGTGGACAACAGCATCATGCTTCTGAAAACGCCCATCGGCTGTTTTCTGCGCAAGATCAAGGTGCTTCCCCATTTCCAGGCCATGCTGCAGAAATACGACCTGGAGTGCGAAAGCGAAATCAAAAACTTCAACGAGCTGACCATCGTCGGACGCTGTGTCCGTCTTGAGGCCGACCTGTAAGCAGGGGGATGACGGTCATGAGGATCACCGTGCCGCAAAAAGCCTCCTTCGGTCTGGGCGCCGTCGGAAAGGACATGGTTTACGCGCTGTCCGCTTCGTATGTCCTGTATTATTATCAGGATGTCCTGGGCATGTCGGGAACGCTTGTAGGGGTCATTCTGATGGTCGCCCGGTTCTTTGATGCACTGAACGACCCCTTCATGGGGGTCCTGGTGGCCCGGACCCGGACCCGTTGGGGCAAATTCCGGCCCTGGCTGTTTTCCGGGACCGTGCTGAACGCGGTGGTCCTGTATGCCCTCTTCTCCGCTCCGGACCTGAAAGGCTCTTCCCTGCTGGTCTATTTCTCGGTTTTCTATATCCTGTGGGGACTCACCTATACCATGATGGACATCCCCTTCTGGTCCATGATCCCCGCCATCACCTCCTCTCTGGAGGACAGGGAGACCCTCTCCGTTGTCGGGAAGACCTGCTCCTGCATCGGCGCGGCCATCATCCAGATCGGGCTGATGCTGGCGGTGGCCTTTCTTGGCAAGGGGGATGAAAAGGCAGGCTTCCGCTATGCCGCGCTGATCATCGCCTGCTTCTTTGTGCTTGCCGAGGGGGTCTGCTGCCTGATGGTCCGGGAGCGGGGAAGGTCCGAAATGAAGACCTCCCGGGTCCGGGTGATCCTTAAAACCCTTTTTTCCAACGACCAGGCACTCGTGGTGGCCGCCACCCTGATCCTGATCAACACGGCCCTGTACATCACCAGCAACCTGATCCTCTATTTCTTCAAGTACGATCTGGGCGGGGACGCCTGGGAAAAAAGCTATTCCCTGTTCGCTTCCGTGGGCGGGGTTTCCCAGGTGCTGGGCATGGTGTTCATTTATCCCCTGCTGCGCAGGAAATGGAGCAACGAACAGATTTTTTCCTCCGCCTTGCTCCTTGCCATCATCGGCTACACGGTGTTGCTGGGCCTGAGTTTTGTCCGCATCCCGAACCAGCTTCTGGTGGTATGCATCCCGGGCATCATGGTCTTTACCGGGAACGGTATGACCAGCGTCATCACCACCATCTTTCTCTCCGGCGCCGTTGACTACGGAGAGGTGACGACCGGCCACCGGGAAGAGAGTGTCATTTTCTCCATGCAGACCCTGGTATTCAAGGCCGCCTCCGGCTTCGCGGTGTTTCTGAGCAGCACATGGCTGGACATGATCGGCCTTTCCGGAAGCGCCCTGGAGGAAGCCGGGGCGCTCCCGCCCCCTTCCACCCTGAACGGGCTTCGTTTGTTCATGACTCTGGTCCCCATTCTTGGCCTTGCGGCCGCTTTGGCCGTATTCAGGCGAAAATTCAAGCTGACCGACCGTTACCTCAAGCAGCTCCAGTGCACCCTTGAGGAACGGAAGGCCCATTGACCGGAAATGGCCCGGGCAGACTGCCCGGGCCGGTCTTTTGGTTTTATCCCTCCGGGGGCCTTACATCCGCTTTGTCCGAGGCGGCGCCGCCCGCAGCCGGAGGCTCTTCATATGCATCATCACCCTGTCCGCGATCAATCCGGTCAGGGAACCCGTAAGCATGCCCACCAGCATCAGGATGCCCATATAAAAAAGCATGTTCGTCCGGGTAACCAGCAGCATGCACATGCACACCTGCCCCACATTGTGGGCCAGCCCGCCGGCCATGGAAACCACAATGGGGCTCAGGTCCCTGTCCTGCGCAAGAAGGCCCATCACGCAAACGCTGACCAGGCCCCCCGCGAATGCAAACCACATGGGCATGGACAGGCTTCCGAACAGCAGCGCGCTGAAAAAAACTTTGACCGTCATCAGGACAAGGGCTGTACGGAACCCGAGCATATAGACCGCGAAGATCAGCACCCCGTTGCTCAGCCCCAGCTTGATGCCCGGAACGCCGAAATTGAAGGGGATCAGGCTTTCCACAAACCCCAGGATCAGCATGATCGCCGTCAAAAGCCCGCACAGGGTGATTCGCCCGGTCCTGTCCGGCAAGGAACCCCCAGGTTTTCTCAAGTGAAGTGTCCTCCCGTTTCTTTTTCCTGATCATACCCCGATCTTCTGGGCGCGTCAAGCCTGTGCCGGTCCCGGGACGCCGTATTGCAAATTCAGGCATTTCTGATATAATTGGAAGCATGCTTCCGTTTTCTTTCTGACCCTGACCATGGAGTGCGTGTATGAACATCGTTGTTATCGGTAACGGAAAAGTCGGTTATACCCTCACCGAGGTGCTCAGCAGGGAAGGCCACGATATCACCGTGGTCGACACCCGCAAGGAGGTCCTTTTCTATTCAGAGGAGCACCTGGACGTGATGACCGTTCAGGGCAACGGCGCCGACGTGGATGTCCAACGACAGGCAGGGGTCCCGGAAGCGGACCTGGTGATCGCCGTGACCGCCAAGGACGAAGTGAACCTGCTTTGCTGCATGCTGGCAAGGAAGCTTGGGTGCATCCATACCATTGCCCGCATTCGCAGCCCTGAATACAGCGAAGCCTACTACCTTTTGCGGGATGAATTGGGCCTGTCCATGGTCGTCAATCCGGAGCGCACCGCCGCGCGGGAGATTTTCGGCCTGATCCGCTATCCATCCCTGCTGAAAAGGGAGCTGATCTCCAAGGGCCGCGCGGAGATCGTCGAGCTCCCCGTCCGTGTAGGAGGAAAGCTTGACGGCCTTCGGCTGATGGAGCTTTACAACATGCTCAAGGTACGCGTCCTGGTCTGCGCGGTGGAGCGGGGCGGAGAGGTGTACATTCCCGACGGCAGCTTCACCCTGAAAGGGAACGACCATATTTATGTCACCGCCCCCTCGGACTGCCTTTTGTCCCTGATCCGGTTTACGGGGCTTGAGACGGCGAAGATCCGCAACGTCATGATTCTCGGCGCAAGCCGCATCGGCATTTATCTTTGCCAGATGCTGACAAAAGCCGGGATCCACGTCAAGGTCATCGACATCGACCGTCCCCACTGCGAAAAGCTGAGCGAAGCGCTGGACGGCGTCACGGTGGTCAACGAAGACGCAAGCAGTTTTTCCGTTCTGCTCAACGAGGGGCTGGAGGAAACCGATGCCGTGGTTTCCCTGCTGAATTTTGACGAGCAGAACATCGTCATCTCCATGTACGCCAACAGCATCCGCGTCCCCAAGGTGATCACGAAGATCAACCGCACCGAATACAGCGATATCCTGCGTGCCTCCAACATCGAGTGCGTCATCACGCCGAAGGTGCTTTCCACCAACGACATCCTCCGATACGTCCGCGCCATGGAAAACCGGCAGGGCTCCCAGGTTCTGGGCCTCCACCGCATGGTGGAAAACAAAGTGGACGCCATGGAATTCCGGGCCGACGCCTCCACCTGGTATCTTGGGATCCCCCTCAAGGACATCCCCCTGAAAAAGGACCTTCTGATCGCGGTGATCAGCCATAACGGGGTCCTCTCCATTCCGGGAGGCGACTCGGTCTTCAACGAGGGAGACACCATCGGCGTCGTGGCCAGGGCAGACCGCATCTTCATCACCCTGAACGACATCTTCTCCAGACAGCCCTGACGAATCGGGAGGAATTATGAATTACCGGATGATCCTGCGGTATCTTGCAGGCACCCTGATGATCACGGCCGTTTTCATGCTTCCGGCCCTGGTGATCAGCCTCTGCCTGGGGGAAAGCCGTTCCGCCCTGGGCTTTGGCATCACCGTCGTCCTGATCTGCGTGCTTTGCGTTCCGGTCCTCCTCAAGCGCCCGAAGCGCACCGGCGTCCGCGCCAGGGAAGGCTATATGATCACGGCCCTCGCCTGGTTCCTGGTCTCCGCCGCGGGGGCCCTGCCCTTTTGCATCAGCGGAAGCATCCCAAACTATATTGACGCGCTGTTTGAGGCGGCTTCCGGTTTTTCCACCACCGGCGCCAGCATCCTGACGGACCTGGACCCCCTTCCAAAGGGCATCCTCTATTGGCGTTCCTTCAGTCACTGGCTGGGCGGCATGGGCGTCCTGGTTTTTCTTCTGGCCCTGACCCCTTCGGCCAACAGCGGGGACAGCGTGTTCATCATGCGCGCGGAATCCCCCGGTCCCCAGGTCAGCAAGCTGGTGCCAAAGACCCGTCAGAGCGCACAGATCCTCTACAAGATCTACGTGGGGATGACCCTGATGGAAATGGTGCTGCTGCTCCTTGGCGGCATGAACCTTTTTGACGCGGTCTGCATCTCCTTTGGCACGGCCGGCACCGGCGGTTTTTCGGTCCGTTCCTCCGGCATGGCATCCTATACCCCGTACATGCAGTGGGTCATCACGGTCTTTATGATTCTTTTCGGCGTCAACTTCGGCGTCTATTACCTGATCATCATGCGCTCCTTCCGCAAGATCCGCCGGAACGACGAATTAAAGGTCTTCCTGGCGCTGGTTCTCCTCTCCGTCGTCCTTCTCACCATCTGTATTCTTCCCCTCTATCCGGAGGGCTTTGAACCCGCCCTCAGGAGCGCCTCCTTCCAGGTGGCTTCCATCGTCTCCACCACGGGTTTCGCCACGGCGGATTTCAACCTGTGGCCCACCTTCTGCAAAATGCTTCTGATCGGGCTCATGTTTACCGGCGCCTGCGCCGGCTCCACCGCAGGCGGCGTCAAGATCTCCCGGCTCGTCATTCTCTTTAAAAGCCTCCGGCTCTCCCTGAAGAAGCTTCTGCACCCCAACACCGTTCTCAAGATCCACGCGGACGGCGACCCGATCCCGGATTCCACCCTGAACTTTGTTTATTTCTATTTCGGGGCGTATATCTTTGTACTGGGCTTTTCCCTGCTGTTGGTTTCATTGGACGGCATGAGCTTTGAGGGCACTTTTTCAGGCGTCCTTGCCTGCCTCAACAACGTGGGGCCAGGCCTGGCGGAGGTAGGACCCATGTCCAATTACGCCTTCCTGTCCATCCCCAGCAAGATCGTGCTGACCCTGGACATGCTGATCGGACGGCTTGAGATCTTCCCCGTCCTGATGCTCCTGATGCCCGCCAACTGGCGCCGCGCGCGTTCGTAACCCCTTTATCCAGTCTTTGGAAAAGAGCTTCGGGTCAATCCCGAAGCTCTTTTACGATCTGTTTCAGTTCTCCGACCGTTTCCCGGACCTCCTGCAGGGTCGTTTCCCTGCCGAGGCTGAACCGGACCGAACTTTTGATCTCCTCATCCTTCAGCCCGATGGCCCTGAGCACATGGGAAGGCTCGCTCAGTCCGGCGGTACAGGCAGCCCCCGCCGAAGCGTAAATGCCCTTCATATCCAGCCGCATCAAAAGCAGCGTCCCGTCCACCCCTTCAAAGCGCACGTTCACGTTTCCGGGCAGACGTCCCTCCCGGGGCCCGTTCAGACGGCTTCCGGGGATCTCCCGGAGGATCCCGTCCACCATTTCGTCCCTCAGGGCGCAAAGGCGGCCTTCTGTCTCCGTCCTCTCCTCCATTGCGCATTTCAGGGCGGCGGCCATGCCCACGGCGGCGGCCGTATTTTCCGTCCCGGGCCGCTTTCCCCGCTCCTGCATACCGCCCCGGATCAACGGGGCAATGCTCGTTCCCTCGCGAATATAGAGAAAACCGATCCCCTTGGGTCCGCCGAACTTGTGGGCCGAAGCGGACAGAAGATGGCATCCGATCCGGTCCACCCGGACCCGGACCGCCCCCATGGCCTGCACCGCGTCCGTATGGAACAAAACGTTCCTGCCGCGCAGCAGCGCCCCGATCTCCTCCACGGGTTCCAGGGTGCCGATCTCATTGTTGGCCGTCATCACGGACACCAGGTATGGCTCCTCCCGGAGGGCTTCCTCCACCTTTTCCGGCGTGATCCTGCCTTCCCCGTCCGGCTGAAGCCTCACGACAGTGCATCCGTGTTTTTCCAGCGCGCCGCAGGCATTGAGCACCGCGTGATGCTCGATGGCGGAAACCGCAAGGCATGTCTTTCTCCCGCCGCGCATTTCACAGGTCCCAAAGAGGGCCCAGGTATCGCTCTCAGACCCGCCGGAGGTAAAATAGATCTCTTCCTCCCGGGCCCCAATGCATTCCGCGATGCTGGCCCGGGCCTGTTCCAGGGCCCTTCTGGCCTCCCTGCCCGGGGCATGGGTCCCGGAGGCGTTGCCATAACGCTCCGTCAGATAGGGCATCATCGCCTCCAGCGCTTCCTTGCGCAGGGGCGCCGTTGCTGCGTAATCCAGATAGATGTGCATTAAACTGTCCCTCATCCCTTATGGGATCAACGCATCCCCGTCCTCTTCCGGGGGGGCCTGCTCCATGGGCGGCAGATCCGCAAGGCTTTCCAGGCCGAAATGGGCCAGGAAATGATCCGTTGTTCCATACAGGATGGGTCTGCCGATGGCGTCCTTCCTGCCCACCTCCATGATCAGGTCCTTGTTCGCCAGCGACTGAATGGAATAATCGCATTTGACGCCCCGTATGGCCTCAATTTCCAGTTTCGTCACCGGCTGCCTGTAGGCCACGATCGACAGGGTCTCCAGAGCCGCCTGGGAAAGGGACTGCTTCTGGATGGGCTGCAGCATTTTTTCAATATAGGGCGCGTATTCCGCCTGGGTGGTCAGCTGCACATGCTCCCCGAAACGTTTCAGGCAGATGCCGCGGCGATGGTCCGCGCAATCTTCCGCCAGGAAATCCACCGCCTGACGGATCTCCAGCTCGGAAAATTCCAGCCCTTTGCCAAGGGCCTTGATCTCCACCGGCTCGCCGGTCACAAACAAAATGGCCTCTATAATGTGGGCGATCTCTTCCGTCGTCATAAAAACGCTGATGTTCCTCTCTTCCTCTATTCGGGGGTCACCCCGGATGCGGCAGGCTTTTCCTCCTCCACCGGCCGTCCGTCTCCCTGCCTGACCAGGATATCCGCGTAGACGTCCTCCTGAACGACGGTGGCCTGCCCCAGGCGCAAAAGCTCCAGCAGGGCAAGAAACAGGGTAATAACCTCCTCCCGGTCCGGCTGCGGGGAAAACAGTTCAAAAAAGCGGACCGGTCCCTTCCGCAGCATGCCCGTGATATGCTTCATGCATCCCGGGATATCATGGGCGTCCCGCACGATGCGCCGCGGCACAAAGGCGTTCCCCTCTTCCCCCTTTTCCTCCAGACGCCTTAGCACCTCCGAAAAGGCCTTGCAGAGCCCCTCCAGGGTCAGTCCCTTCAGCTCATAAGTCGGCGGCGGAAGCGGGTATTCCTCGGGCAGCTTGGCAAACAGGGCGGCCGCCGCGTTTTCCAGGGCTTTCAGTTCCTGCGAGGTCTGTTTGTAGCGCTGATACTCCTCCAGCTGACGGATCAGGGCCTTTTCCGGGTCCTCTTCGTCCGCCTCCAGCTCCGGCTTGGGCAGGAGGGACCGGCTTTTGATCTCAATCAGGGTGGCCGCCATGGTGATGAAGGCGCTGGCGTCCTCCATATCCAGGTCCTCCGCCTCCCGGACGGACTGGATATACTGGTCCGTGACCTCAGAGACGAAAATGTCCCGGATATCGATCTTCGCCTTGCCGATCAGGAAAAGCAGCATGTCCAGCGGACCGTCAAACTGATTCAGATGAATTGTCAGTGCCATATCACGCCATCCCGAACAGGGGCAGAAGCACCGCAAGCAGCACGCTCTGAAGCCCCGATGATACGTAGTACACCAGATAGCCGATCCAATTGGTAAACAGATTGACGGCCAAAAGCGCCAGGGCAGCGATACGCACGACCTGCGGCGTCATGCGAAGTTTGCCTTTGAACAGCACGTCATTGAACAGATGATAGCCGTCCAGGGGCGGCACCGGAAGGAAATTGAACACCGCCAGGCTGACGTTCACCGATGAAAAGACCCCCAGGAACCTCAAAACGTACTGCAGCCAGTCATGGTTGAGAAGGCCGTGTTCCGTCCATGTCCTCATATACTCCGAAAGCGTGTCCCCGCTGTAAAGGGAGGCCCGCACCAGCGTCGCGGCTCCCCCTTCCGCCAGGCGCCTGAGAGAAACGTCCGTGAACATCAGCCGTACGCACAGCACCGAAAAAAAGGTACCCAGCAAAAACAGGAGCAGATTCATGGCGATGCCGGCCAGGGAAACCAGAATGTCGTCCCTGCGGAAATTGCGGAAATTGCGGGGGTTGACCGGCACGGGATTCGCCCATCCGATGCCAAGGAAAAGCATGCTGAGGGTCCCAAGCGGGTTCAGGTGCCTGAGCGGATTCAGCGAAAGGCGTCCCATGTTGCGGGCAGTTGGATCCCCGCACTTAAGGGCCACATACCCATGCGCCACCTCGTGCAGGGTCAGCGAGATGAGCACAGCCGGGATCATGTACAAAAGCCGGATGATCTCAGGCAGCAGGTTTTCCCCGCTTCCGGCCGTAAACAGGCTTCTGAGCGTTTCCCCCGCCTCCCTTCCTGAAGATGGGTTCTATTTTAGCACAGAATCCTTTCCCCGTAAAGTTTGTGTCCCTCCCCCCTTTCAGGGGAAAAAAGTCCGGCCCCACGCTCTTCGCAGGGCCGGACAATGACTCCGGGGCGCAGGCGCCCGGGGCTGATTCAGTTTTCCATGGCCTTGTGCAGCACGCTCCGCACCGCACCTGGCCCGGCGATCTCCTGTTCAAAGCAGGCTTTGACCCTGTCCGCGAGCCCAGCCTCGTACAGATCCACCCCGAACAGCACCGGATTGGACAGAATGGGCCTGAGCCTGTCCCCCACGGAAGCCGGATCTCCAAACCGGATGTCCTTCATTGCCTCCCGCAGGGTTTCCAGCATCGGGTCTCCGGACAATTCCATGGGGTTCCCCTGGTCGTCCACGCCCAGGAGGTATCTCAGCCAGCCGGCCAGGACCAGGGGGATGCCCTTGAGTTCCTTCGTGCTCCGCCGGGGGTCCGCCATGTAGCTCTTGATGGTTTCGCCAAAGCGGATCGGAATCTTCTGGCTGGTATCCGTCGCGATCCGCTGGGGCGTATCCGGCATAAAGGGATTGGGCAGCCGCTCCCTCACCACCTCGTCGATAAACGCCCTGGGGCTGAGGATCCCCGGATCCGTCACCACCGGAAGGCCTTCGCTGTACCCGATGGTCTCCACCAGCTTTTTAAGGTCCGCGTCCTTCATCTCGTCGGCGATCAGGGTATAGCCCAGAAGGCACCCGTACACCGCCAGGGCCGTATGCAGCGGATTCAGGCAGGTGGTCACCTTCATGCGTTCCGTCTTGTTGACCGTATCCCGGTCGGTCATATACACCCCCGCTTTTTCCAGCGCGGGACGCCCGGCGGGGAAATGGTCCTCCACCACCAGGTACTGGGGCCGCTCGGCATTGACAAAGGGCGCCACAAAAGACCCTCTTGGCGTCTGGATGGGGGCCATGTCCTCAATGCCGCGCTTGCAAAGAAGCTCCTCCACGGCCTTCGCGGGTCTCGGGGTGATCTTGTCGATCATGCTCCAGGGGAAGGAGACCCGGTCCTCATCGCACAGCCAGGTCAGGAACTCCGCAGGGACAAAGCCCTTCTCCACCCATGCCCGCGCGATATCCGTAACCGCGTTCCTGAGCTTTTCGCCGTTATGGCTGCAGTTGTCCATGCTGACCATGGCGATGGGCGACGCGTTCTTCCGCCACCGCCGGTACAAAAGGGCCGCGGCGACGCTCATGGCATGGCTCGGCGTCTCCGGCCCCGCGTCGATGTCCCGGAGGGCCGCCGGAGTAAACGCCCCGTCCAGCCCTCTCAGGGCGTACCCTTTTTCGGTAATGGTAAAGGATACCATCTGCAGGGAGGGATTCTCAAAAATGTCCGTCAGGCGGGCAAAGTCCTCTTTTTCCTCCCATTTGGCCACCAGCGCTTCGGAAACCGAGGCGATCAGCTTCAGGCTGACCGTGGCGTCCGCGTTCAGCGTCGCCGCCATGGTCAGGTTGTCATAGCCGCCGTAGATCATGCGGATGTTGTCCACATCGAAGGTATCCACCGCCACGATGCCGCATTCCGCTTCCCCCCGGTCCAGGAGGGTCTGCTGAAGATCCGCGATAAACGCGCGGAAAATGTTTCCTGCCCCAAAGTGGACCCAGACCGGATGCTCCCGGGTCTGCTGACGCATCCTGATCACGTCAAACGCCGGCAGGATGACCCCCGCCTTTTCCCACGCGTCCCTTTTGCCAAGATTCTCAAGCTTCACTTTCATACCGGCAATTCCCCTTTCCGTTTTTCTCCATGCGTCTTCTGCTTTGATTATACCATCAAGCACCGGAGAAACAAGGGCTTTTTTGTCAAGTGAAGCTTTTATGACATTTTCATGACTCCCCCTCCGGGAGACTTTTCCACCGGTTTCACGCCTGCCCCAAGTCCCGTTTCCCGGTTTCCCGCCCGGTTTCCCGCCTTTTGCGCGGGCTTTGGGCCTCCGGCGCGCTCGAACGGGTTTTCCACTTTATCCACCGGTTTATCCACCGGAAAAGGCCCGATTGCGGGGCATTGCCCGGCTGTTTTGTGGATAACTCCCCCCTCGTCCCCTGAAGTTTTCCACTTTTTTGCCCGCCGGATTATCCACGTCCTTCTAAAAAAAGATATGAACCAACTGTATTATTTGTTCTTATTCGCTTTACATTTCGTCACAAATCCGTAACATTTTTGAACCCCGGCCACGTCCAAAAAAGCATTGGAATCCGCCGGAACTTATGGTAGACTTCCTCTTGAAAAGCAGGATCATTCTTTCTTTCAGAAAGGAGCCCAACGCCATGGATACCGAAGCGATTCGCAACATTGGGTTCTTCGCCCATGTCGACGCGGGCAAAACGACCCTGACCGAGCAGGTCCTGCTGCGCTCGGGCGTTCTCAGAAAGCTGGGGAGCGTGGACAGCGGGACCGCCTATACGGATGATCTCCCCGTGGAAAAAAGGCGCGGCATCTCCGTCCGGTCCAGTGTCACCTGTTTTTCATGGAAGCACTGCCGTATCCATCTGATCGACACGCCCGGGCACAGCGACTTTTCCGGGGAGATCGAACGCGCCATCTGGGCCATCGACGGCGCCGTTGTGCTCATCTCCGCCCCGGAGGGCGTCCAGCCCCAGACCGAGGTCATTCTTTCCATTCTTAAGCGGCAAAAGCTGCCCGTGCTCTTTTTTATCAACAAAATGGACCGGGAGGGCGCGGATCCCGGCCGCGTCCTCTCCCAGCTGAAAAAACTGAGCTTCAGGGTCTGTGCTGTTTCCCGGGAGGGGGCCCTGGAGGAAGCCGTCGTGGACCTGGACGATGCCCTGATGGAAAAGTACCTGGAAGGGGAATCCCTACCCCAGGCCCTCCTGCGGGAGCGCTTTTCCAATTTTGCCCGAGCAGGGGTCCTTTTCCCCGTCCTAACGGGCTCTGCGCTGAAGGGAAACGGGATCGAGGCCCTTCTGGACGCCATGGTGGAATGCCTTCCTCCGCCCGCGCCCGGCCCTGTCCTGAGCGCCGTAGCCTTTGCCGCAAGGCAGGACAATGCCCTGGGCCGGGGCCTGTGGGTCCGGGTCTTTGGCGGCACTCTGGCCACCCGGATGAGCATCGAATGTGAGGGGCCGCTCTCCCCCTCGTGGGAGCGGGAGATCCTCCAGCATAAAATCACCCAGATCCGGGACGCTATGGGGAAGGACACGGGACTTCTTTCCGGCGGCGAGATCGGCCTTGTTTATGGCCTTTCCGCCCTGAAGGCCGGCTCTGTCCTGGGGGATAAAGCCCTGCTCCCCGCCCGCATCCAGCCCGGGCTGATGAAAAGACCCCTGCTGGAGGTCCAGGTTCATCCAGAAGGGACTGCCGACCCGGAGTCTCTGAAAAAGGCCCTGGATACCCTTGGGTTCGAGGACCCTCTGCTGGAGACGCATTATGACCGTTCCCTCTCCCGGCAGCAGCTGAGGGTCATGGGAAGCATCCAGCTGGAGGTCCTCCAGGAGCAATTAAAGGAGCGGTTCGGCCTGGACGTTTCCTTTGGAAGTCCGGATGTGCTTTACCGTGAAACCATCCTCCGGGAGGGGATCGGGTTCGCCGCCTATACCATGCCCAAGCCCTGCTGGGCCATCCTGAAGTTTCTTCTCAAGCCCGGAAAGCGGGGAAGCGGCGTCGTTTTCAACTCTGTCGTATCCCATGCGGACATCGCGGAAAGCTATCAACACCAGGTGGCGCAGGCCCTTCCCATCGCGCTGCGTCAGGGCCGCCTGGGATGGCCGGTCACCGATGTGGAGATCACCCTGATCGAGGGCAGCCATCATCTGATCCACACCCATCCCCTGGATTTCATCGTCGCCACCCCGTGGGCGATCCAGGACGGCCTGAGCCGGTGCGGCAGCGTACTGCTTGAGCCGATCATGGAAGCCCGTTTTTCCCTCCCCTCCGAGCTGGCGGGCAGGATCATCAGCGATACGGCGGCCATGCGCGGAGAGGTGCTCGAAAGCGAGGCGGACGGGGAGGGACGGATGGTCCTTCGCTGCCTCCTGCCCCTGAAGGAATGCATGGACTATCCCCGTGCCCTCTCCTCTCTTTCCTCCGGCAGGGCCGGCATGAGCCTGCGCCTCCATTCCTATCGGGACTGTCCTCTGGAACTCGGCAAACGCCAGCCCCGGCGTTCCGTGGACCCTCTGGATACCGCCAAATACATTCTTGCCGCCAGAAGCGCCCTGGAAGGGGGTATTTTCGATGCGGACTGACCTTGTTTTGACACATTTTTATCCGTTTTCTGCTCACAATTGCCGGTTTCCGCCTGTTCCCTCCAAGATTTTGTCAAATTTCAGTGATATACTAACCATGTTATCCTGAAGGAAGGAACCTGATTTCCCATGAGCATCTCCACACCGCTGACCAAAAAGCGTGTCAGTGATCACATGACCTACAACCTGTGGAAATACATCCTGCTCTGCGGGGCGGCATTTCTGTTCTGGGAGCTCTTTTACACCCAGACAGCCTACCGGGTCCCGCAGGAGAAGCGCGTGGACGTGTATATCAAAAGCGGCACGACCTCCCAGGAAATCGCGGACGCTTTCCTGGAGCCCATCTGGAAGGAGTCGGTCCCGGACATGGAACTGGTTTCTTCTTCCCTGATCAGCTTCGGAGACGACTCCTCCTCCGTCATGCAGCTCTCCGTCTGGATCGCGGCCGGTGAAGGGGACATTTATCTTCTCCCCGCTTCGGACTTTAAAACCTACGCCGGCTCCGGCGCTTTCCTGAATCTGGGGGACTATGTGGACAGCGGGCGGATCCGGACGGATGGGATCGACCTTTCCGCCGGAAAAGTGCACGCCTATCTTGGCATGAACGATCAGGGGGTCGACGTTTATGAAGACAGCCTCACGCTGTACGGGATCCCCATGGATACGCTGTACGGCTACATGGAAGGCATGTCCCTGGACAACCGCGGGATGGTAATGGCCATTCTGGCCAACAACCAGAACACCGAGAACGTTGTCACTTTCATGGACGCGCTGATCGAGGCAGGCCGGGGGGATCCGCCCTCCTGGCTGCTGGAAACGGGCGTCGACTGAACGCTTCCCGGGCCTGCGCCCCTAAACCCTGCGCAAAAAAAGAGCACGGACGCCTCTCTTCGTTCGCGCTCTTTTTTTGTCCCTCGGGATCTCTCAGCCCGGCTGCTTTTGAAGGATCCAGCACTCCGGCGTATCCGGCGCCGCGTTTGCAAAGACGCTGTGCAGTACGTTGAATTCCCGCGTCGGCAGCGCCGACAGCAGCGCGGGAAGGGATTCCCTCTCCCGATTGCCCTCAGCATGGCCCGGATAGACGCAAATGGTCATGACCCCCATGGGCTTCAGGAGGGAAAGCCCCTTCCAGACCGCCTCCCGGGTGGTTTCCCACAGCGTGGTGATCCCCTTGTCCCCGCCCGGAAGCCAGCCAAGGTTGAACATGACCGCGTCCACTTTTTCCTTTACGAAGCGGTCCATCTGCTGGTGTCCGGAAAGAAAAAGGGAGACCCTTTGCTCCATGTTCTCCTTCCGCAGTCCTTCCAGGGTGTGCTCAAGGGCCTGGGGCTGAATGTCAAAGGCGTATACCCGTCCGGAATCCCCCACGAGTCCCGCCAGGAACAGGGTGTCGTGCCCGTTCCCCATGGTCGCATCCACGCACCTGTCCCCTTCCTTTAAATGCGCCCGGAGGCACTCCTGCGCCAGGAAGCGCGCGGAGCGAAGCTGATAGCTCATTCTACGCTCCTTTTCAACGTGCGGACCTCCTGCTCGCTCAGGTACCGCCACTGCCCGCGCTTTAATTCCCCAAGCTCCAATACGCCGAACCTGACCCGGCGAAGCATCAGCACCTTGTAGCCAAGAGCCTCGAACATCCTTCGGACCTGACGGTTTCTGCCTTCGTGGATGGTCACCATCACCACCGCCGCCAGGGGCTCCTGCCTGATCAGGCGGACCTTGGCCGGGCTGGTAGGATGATCATCCAGAAGGATGCCCTTCTGCAGCTTCCTCAGGTCCTCCTCCCCCACTGTGCCCATCACCCGGCAGTAATAGGCTTTGTCCACCTCATTGGAGGGATGCATCATCCTGTCCGCCAGGTCCCCGTCATTGGTCAAAAGCAAAAGTCCCTCGCTGTCAAAATCCAGCCGTCCGACCGGATAAAGCCTTACGGGCTGGTCCCGGAAACGGTCCATCACCGTCTGCCGCCCTTCCGGGTCCGTCACCGTGGTCACTTCCCCGGCCGGTTTGTGGTACATGATATACACCTTCTCGGTTTCGGGCGTTACGCGCTTTCCTTTGACGCAAACCGTGTCCCCTTCCTCAACCTGGGTGCCCATCTGGGTGATCCTGACCCCATTGACCGTTACGTCTCCCGCGGCGATCATTTCCTCCGCGTGTCTTCTGCTTGCGACACCACACTGTGCCAGATATTTCTGAAGCCGCATCCTGTTCCCCTTTCAAGCCTCGTATGCGTTCCCGTCCGCGCAGCGCTTCACCGTGCTCCGCGCCCCCTTGCCGGGGATGTAAGCATTATACCCAAATCCGTTCTTTTTGCAAACAGGAAACCTCCGGCCCTTTCGGCTTCGCGTCGCCCCCATTTTTACAGACCTCTTGACATTGTATTTATTTCATCGTAATATAGTATTGAAAACCATATAATGTCTTTTTGAGGAGGTGCCTGTATGAAAGACATTCGGGAGCTGCATGTCTTTGGGGATTCCATCGGGAAAGGGGTCGTCTGGTCCCAGGAGCACCAGCGGTACCGCATCTCAAAGCTGGGCTGCGTCCGTCAGCTTTCCGCATACGCGCCTTATCCGGTATACAATCACAGCGTCATGGGGGCCACCGCCAAACAGTGTCTTCAGGATTTTGACCCTTCCTTTATCCGCCCGGGCGTTGCCTGCGCCTTCGAATTCGGCGGAAACGACTGCGATCTGGACTGGGAAAGCGTTTCCCTTGATCCCAAAGCCCATCACGAGCCCAAGGTCCCTTTGAAGGTCTACAAGGACTGTCTGACCCGCCTTGTAGACCTGACCCGAAGCCGGGGCGGACTGCCCATCCTGGTCACGCCCCTGCCCCTGAATGGGGAAAGGTACTGCCGCTGGGTCTCCCGCCGGCTGGACCCCGCCCGGATCCTGGAATACCTTGGAGAGCCGGAAGAAATGGCCCGCTGGCAGGAACGATGGGCCCACGCCACCCTCGAAGTGGCCCTGAAGGAAAACGTGTTTCTGGTGGACCTGAGGGACGCCATGCTGTGCACCAGACAGTTTTCGTCCCTGTACTGCCCCGACGGCATCCATCCCAACGAGCGCGGACAGGAATACCTGTTCAGGGCGCTCGTTCGTTCCTGCTACGATCCGGCGGACCGGCCTGTCAGCGCCTGAGCCCACAGCCGCCTTCGTCCTCCCTTCCGGGGCCCTGCCCCGGTTTTTTTCGTCCTTTCCGTTTTCATTCCCGTCCCGGCGCGCAAAACCCGCGGCCGGTTATTGTTGACAGTTTGATCATCCATGTTAAAATAGGTTTTGTCCCGGCAATTCTGCGGAACCGCACCCATGGGCGTCCCGGCCCTTCACGCGCAACGGTTTCAAAGGAAATGCCTGCACCCCCTGACAAATGGAGCTCGCCTCCGGAAAAGAGGAAACGCATGGTCAAAAAACTGCTGAAAAGCGTGCGGGAATATAAAAAGAACGCTTTTCTCGCGCCCACCCTGGTTTTGGGCGAGGTCGTCATGGAGATCCTCATCCCCCTGCTGATGGCCCGGATGATCGATGACGGCATTCAAAAACAAAACCTGGGCTTCGTCGCCTGGATGGGCCTGCTGCTGGTCCTATCCTCCTTTGTCTCCCTCGCCTTCGGCGTATTGGCCGGAAAGCACGCCTCCATCGCCGGAGCCGGATTTGCAAAGAATCTGCGGAAGGACCTGTTTTATAAGCTTCAGACCTTTTCCTTCTCCAACATCGACCACTTTTCTTCCTCCAGTCTGGTGACCCGTCTCACAACGGACGTCAGCAATGTCCAGAACGCCTATCAGATGATCATCCGGACCGCTGTCCGCGCGCCGTTCATGATGCTCTTCGCCATGGTCGCCGCCTTCCGCATCAACGCGTCCCTTGCGCTGATCTTCCTCGGCGCGGTCCCCGTTCTGGCCCTGGGGCTGTTCCTGATCATGGGCAGCGCCCACAAGCTGTTTGAAAAGGTCTTCAAAACCTATGACAAATTGAATCTGGTGGTCCAGGAAAACGTGCGCGGTATCCGTGTGGTCAAGTCCTTTGTCCGGGAAGCGCATGAAAACCGCAAATTCGGCGCCGTTTCCGATTCCATCTTCCGTGACTTCTCCCGGGCCGAAAAGATCGTGGCCTGGAACAACCCGCTGATGTCCTTCTGCGTCTATGCCTGTATGCTGCTGATCTCCTGGTTCGGCGCGCATTTGATCGTTCAAAGCGGGAACCAGGCCGCGGCGGGGATGACCACGGGGCAGCTGCTTTCCATGATGTCGTATACCACCATGATCCTTATGAGCCTCATGATGGTTTCCTTCATCGTCATCATGATCACCATCTCCCGGGCTTCCATGGAGCGTATCTCCGCCGTGCTGGAGGAAGAAAGCCAGCTTCATTCCCCGGAAAACGCGGTCCGGAAGGTCGCCGACGGCTCCATCCGCTTTGATCATGTTTCCTTCAGCTATTCCGACGATCCGGAGCGGCTCGCCCTTACAGACATCTGTTTGGACATCCCTTCCGGGGCCACGGTGGGCATTTTGGGAGGGACAGGTTCCTCCAAATCCACTTTGGTGCAGCTGATCCCGCGGCTTTATGAAGCCACCTCCGGCAGGGTCCTGGTGGGCGGGGTGGACGTACGCGACTATGATATGGAGGTCCTTCGGGACCAGGTCGCCATGGTGCTGCAGAAGAACGTGCTTTTCAGCGGGACCATCCGCGACAATCTCCGCTGGGGCGACGAAAACGCAACGGACGAGGAGATCCGCAAAGCCTGCGACGCCGCCTGCTGCAGCGAGTTTATTTCCCGTTTCCCCCAGGGGTATGACACCTGGATCGAGCAGGGAGGAACCAATGTTTCCGGCGGACAGCGTCAGCGGCTTTGTATCGCCCGGGCTCTGCTGAAAAAGCCCAAAATCCTGATCCTGGACGATTCCACTTCCGCCGTGGACACCCATACCGACGCCCAGATCCGCAGCGCCTTCCGAGAGTCCATTCCGGACACCACAAAGCTGATCATCGCCCAGCGCATCGCTTCCGTGGAGGATGCGGACCTGGTCCTGCTCCTGGACGGAGGACGCATCGTGGCTCAGGGCGCCCCGGATGAACTGATGCGCACCTGTTCCATGTACCGCGAGATCGCGGAAAGCCAGCGAAAGGGGGTCCGTTCAAATGTCTGACAATCCTTCCAAACAGTCTGCGCAGCCCAAAGGCCTTTCCGGGCCCCGCAGAGGTCCTTCCGGGCCCATGGGGATCAAGCAGACCGCCCAGACCCTTAAAGCGCTGGACCGGGCCACCTTCAGCCGGCTGATGCAAAGGATCCTGGTGTACAAAAAGCAATTTGTGCTTGTGCTCGTCTGCATTGTTCTCAGCGCCGTCGCCAGCGTCTCGTCTTCCCTGTTTCTCGGACGCCTGATCGACCATTACATCACGCCCATGCTTTCCCAGGATGTGCCTGACTATGCTCCGCTTGTCCGGGCGCTTCTGATCATGGCCTGCATCTATCTTGTCGGCATCACCGCCGGCTTCCTGCAAAACCGCATCATGGCCGTCATCGGCCAGGGCGTGCTCAAAAAGATCCGGGACGAGATGTTCGCCCATATGCAGACCCTGCCCATCCGCTACTTTGACACCCATTCCTACGGGGACATCATGTCCCGGTACACCAACGACACCGATACCCTTCGGCAGCTGATCACCCAGTCCATTCCCCAGATGCTTTCCTCCCTCATGACCGTTCTTTCCGTCTTCGTTTCCATGCTGATCCAGAGCCTGTGGCTGACGCTGATCATGCTGCTGTTCCTGGTGCTGATGACCCGGGTTACCGGCAAGATCGTCGGCAAGAGCGGCACGTACTTTGTGGCCCAGCAGAAGTCCCTGGGCGAGATGAACGCCTATATCGAGGAAATGATCAACGGCCAGAAGGTTGTCAAGGTCTTCTGTCATGAAGAAAAGACCAAAGAAGAATTTGACCTGAAGAATGATCATCTTTTCGACGTCTCCTCCAAGGCCAATATCTATTCCTCCATCATGGGCCCCATCAACAACAATTTCGGTTACATCATCTATGCCATCCTGGCCATCATCGGCGGCGCGCTGGCCATCGGCGGAGTCACAAACGTGTCTCTGAGGGGCATCAACACCCTGACGGTCGGGGCCATCGCCTCTTTCCTGCAGCTGAGCCGGAATTTCATCATGCCCATCGGGCAGCTCAGCCAGCAGCTGAATGTCATCGTGATGGCCATGGCCGGCGCTGGCCGCATCTTCCAGCTGCTGGATGAAGCCCCGGAAACGGATCAGGGCTACGTTACCCTGGTCAACGCCCGCAGGAATGGCTCAGGCGCGCTGGAAGAAACCAAGGAGCGCACCGGTCTCTGGGCCTGGAAGCATCCCCACCAGGCAGACGGCAGCGTTTCCTATACGGAACTGAAGGGCGAGGTCACCTTCGATCATGTGGACTTTGGCTATACGGATGAAAAGCTCGTCCTGCATGACATTACCCTGTACGCCAGGCAGGGCCAGAAAGTCGCCCTTGTCGGGGCGACCGGAGCCGGGAAAACCACCATCACCAACCTGATTAACCGCTTTTATGATATTGCCGACGGCAAAGTCCGGTATGACGAGATCAACATCAACAAGATACGGAAGGCTGACCTGCGCCATTCGCTGGGGGTCATCCTTCAGGATGTCAACCTGTTTACCGGCACCGTGATGGACAATATCCGCTATGGCAAGCTGGACGCCACCGACGAGGAATGCATTGCCGCTGCCAAACTCGTCAACGCCGACTCCTTCATCAACATGCTGCCGGACGGCTACAATACCGTCCTGGAATCCGACGGCGCAAACCTCAGTCAGGGGCAGCGACAGCTTCTCTCCATCGCAAGGGCCGCCGTTGCCGATCCTCCGGTCATGATCATGGACGAGGCCACCTCCTCCATCGACACCCGTACCGAAGCCATCGTTCAGAAGGGAATGGACGCCCTGATGCAGGGAAGAACCGTCTTTGTCATTGCCCACCGGCTCTCCACCGTGCAGAACGCGGACGTCATCATGGTGCTTGAGGACGGACGCATCATCGAGCGCGGAACGCACGCGCAGCTGATCGAAAAGAAAGGCAAGTATTATCAGCTGTATACCGGCGCCTTTGAACTGGAATGATCCCTTCCGCAGGGAAAGAACACCGTTGATCCATCCAACCGCAGGGCTGTCTCAAATTGGAGGCAGCCCTGTTTCCTTTCCGGTCCCGGTATAAACCTCGCCCCCGGGTCCATTTCCGGAACCTTCGCACGCCTTCCCGCTCCAACGTGTCCAGATCGGTTCCGCCAACCCGGAGATGGTCTGACGCGCCCTCAAAGGCCCGGGAAGGCCCTTTTCCACGGCCCGCCCGAATAAGCGTCTCTTTTTCCCCCCTGCAGGCAGAGGGGCCTTCTGCATCTTACTATGAAATAGGGTCCGGTTTCGAGAGAAAGCCTGCAGCTCCATGTGCGCAGCTGCTGCGTCCATTTTCCCGCCCGGTTCATCCCGCAAACAGGAACGGCCCGCTCCGCTCCTTCCCGGCGTTTCGTCCCTTACGCAACCATTCCAGGCCTGACGCACCCTTCAAATCAAAGAAGGCCTCCTTTGCTCTTTGCGACGATCCTGCGTCCGTTTCAAAGCGCAAAGGAGGTCTCCCTCCAACAGATCCTGCCGCACCGGCTCCGTCCGGTTGAAGCCTGCGAGGCAAAAAAAAAGAGCGGGCAGAGCCCGCTCCTGAAAACGATATTACAGTTCAACGAAGACCACGATGGCGGAAGCAGCATTGGCCGCAGCAATCGCCTGCTCGGAGGTCAGGGTGACGGTCACGCTGCCGCTCTCGTTAACGGTGGTGGGCAGCGCAGCATAGGTGTAAGCTTCGGTGGTGGAATCATAGATGCCCAGCAGCGCGACGACTTCGCCCTCGAAGGGAACGGGAGTCTCGAAGCTCAGCACCAGACCGTTGCTCAGGTCCGCGTTGGGATCAATCACGAGAGAAACAAAGCTGTTGATGTCCTTGGCACCGGCCACGGCAGCGGCAACATCCTCGGCAAAAGCGGCCTCGATGGGCTCGGAGGAGGCAATGCGATTCATTTCGGCATCAGCCAGATCATCGCCAAGACGAACGCCAACAGCGTTCATGGCCAGAGGCGCGCCCTCCATGGGAGAGGTGGCGTAGACATTGTTCAGACCGCTCACAGTGATGCTGGGGGCGGCGAAGGCGCTGACAGCCGTCAGGACCAGAGCAAGGGCAAGAACAAGCGCAGCAAACTTTTTCATGGCTAAACACTCCTTTTTAGGTCTTATAGACCAATTTAGGGCATCCTTCCCTTGCAAAAGGATCGCACTTTCGCACGGAAGACCGCCGCATTTCCCGAACCCTGCTTTCTGTACAAGGCTCAGATACAACAGGCTCATTTTATCATAGTTTCGCCTGGTTGTCCACATCAAATTTGGGTTTTAATCAAAATTTGAAGGAAAAACCAGGGGAAACAGTGTTTTTTTTCTGTATATTCTGTCTTCCGCGGTTGAAGACAGCAAAAAGGGGCACAAATCATTCCGACAGGAACGAAGTCTGCTCAGCGGTAAGCCATTCCAGGGCCACAAAGCTCTGCAGGGCCGTCCTCGCGTCAAAACTGTCCACCAGGTTCACCGCCCCCTCGAGGGAGGAATCGTAAACCGGTCCCGCGATCAGGGTGTGTTCGGCGCCTCCCTGCCGGCAGGTAAGCAGCAGATACCAACGGTCCGGAGCCGTCTCTTCCCTGCCGTAGAAAAGGATCCCGAAGGGAGAAGCGGCAAGATGGCTCCGGAAGGCTTCCTCGTCGGCAATGCCCATGGACACAGGCAGGACCACCTGAAGCAGGTTGTCCCCGGACATGCGGATCCTGGGCAGCACCGTCTCATCCGCCGTGACCGGGAAAAGATCGCATACGGCGCTCCCGTCCACCCGGAAATTCACCGCCGTGCAGAACGCCACCGTGTCCCCAGTGGATTCCATGCGTTCCCAGGGCTCGCTCCCGTCAAAGAAAACACAACCGGAATAAACGCCCGCCAGGTTCAGCTTCAGGTCGTCTTCAGGGGCAAAGGCCGTCGCGGGAAGAGCCTTCTGTCCGTCCTGCGGGGCTTCTGTGCCTGTGTCTGCGGCCGTCACCGCGGGGGCTGCCGTTGCCTCCGGTTCCTCTACCGCAAAAGAGGCGGCAAGCGGGCTGTTTTCAGGCTGCTCTGTCGCAAGGACCGGCGTGAATCCTTCCGGGGCCGTAATCCCGCCGGGCTCGGCGGCGCTTTCCGCCGGTGCCGCCTGGGGAACAGGGGCCGTGGACCCCCCTTGCTGCTGTTCCCTCCAGCGCGTATAGTTCTCGTCAAAATGGAAATTCAAACCGATCGCGGCCTCTTCATCTCCGCTTTGGGGAACGGGAGCCGCCGTAAACACGGGGAGCGGCCCCGCCATCTCAAAGCCCGCGGGGGCCGTGGGGGCAGCTGTGGGCACGATGAGGGAAGCGACAGGCACGGCTGGCGCCTGCGTTGCCTCCGTCCCTTCCCGGGCCTCGGAGGCAAGCACAAATCCCTCCACAATCGCCGGTTCCGCGGTTGCCTTGGCCTCGGCGAACCCCGCGTTCAGAAGGTAAGCGTCTTCGCCGTAATAAATACCTTCCTGGGCGCGGTCGGTATACTCCGCCAGTTCCTGTGCGGACATCGAACGGACATACCGGGCATCCACCCAGGCGGTCCTGAGGATGTACCGGAAGGCGAACACCACCTGCGCGACCTCTGCTCCTGCGTCATTCCGGGCGGTGCCAAGCATGTACAGGACGCTCTCCCCGTCGATCGTACCCAGGGGTCTTGTCAGGTCCCGGTCCAGAAACGCCTCTGTGTCCCCGTTGGCAAACACGAATTCCCCGCCCGCAGCACAGGCTGGAAGAAAAACGGCAAGCATCAGCGCCGCGATGAGCGCGGCCCATACGCTTTTTCTGCAATGACTGTTCATCAACTGCTCCTCCTTGGATTGGCCTTTCAAAATCAAAGAACGCCTGTTCATCATATCAGTTTCCTGCCCGGATTGCAAATCTTTTGCGTTTTTCTTCTTTGAAGCAACAAAAAGAAGGGCCGCCGCAGATGTTTTGCTTCTGCAGCGGTCCTCTCCCGCCCGGTCGGTCCCATTTGGGGCCGTCAATGGTCTGTTCAGGCCTTCTTGGCGATCTCCACCAGCTGGGCGAACGCGTTCAGATCGTTCACGGCCATATCCGCGAGCATCTTGCGGTTCACTTCGATGTTCTGCTTTTTCAGGCCGTTGATGAACGTGGAATAGCTCATGCCGTTCATCCTCGCGGCCGCGTTGATGCGGACGATCCACAGGCGGCGGAAGTCACGCTTGCGGAGCTTGCGGCCCGTGTAAGCGTAACGAAGGGAACGGCGCACCTGTTCGCTGGCGCTGCGGTACTGCTTGGAACGGGTCCCAAAGTAGCCTTTCGCCAGCTTCAGCGCCTTGCGGCGCTTTTTATGGGCATTGACAGCCCTTTTAATACGTGCCATAAATCTACCTCCTTACCGGCGACAGGCAATCATTTATAAGGGATCAGCTTGCGGATGGTCTTGGCTTCTTCTTTGTTCTGGAGCATGCCGCCAGCGCGAAGATGACGGATACGCTTGGTGGTCTTCTTGTTGAGGATGTGGTTCGCATTCATTTTCTTGTGCTTCACTTTTCCGGTTTTGGTAAGGGAAAAGCGCTTGGCCGCGCCGCGATGAGTTTTCTGTTTGGGCATAGGTTCGTCCTCCTTCCGGAATGTATTGGGTCAGGCTTTGGGGGCGGGGGCAGGCTTTGGCTGGCCCTGTCCTTTGACAGCCTTGTCCGCTTTGGGAGCAAGCACCATGAGCATGTTTCTGCCTTCCATCATGGGCCGTTTTTCTACGGTGCATACGTCCTGAACGCGCTCAACAAAGTTTTGCATTACCTTCAATCCGATGTCAGAATGGGCAATCTGCCTTCCGCGGAAGCGAATGGAGACCTTGACCTTGTTCCCGTCCTGCAGAAAGCGCAGGGCGTTCTTGGCCTTGATCGCCACGTCGTTCTCTTCGATGGTCGCTGAAAGCTGCACCTCTTTGATGTCCATCGTCTTTTGGTTCTTGCGCATTTCCTTTTCGCGCTTGGCCTGCTCAAAACGATGCTTGTCATAGTCCATCAGCCTGCACACCGCAGGGGAAGCGCCGGGAACGATCTTGACCAGATCCAGTTCCTGCTCTTCCGCGAGCGCCAAAGCTTTGGCTGTGGGCATGATCCCCAGCTGCGTGCCGTCAGCCCCGATCAGGCGTACCTCTCTGTCCCGGATTTCTTCATTGATCATCCATTCAGTGTTGATGTCGACGCACCTCCAAGTAAAAAATAACGGCAGGTGAAACCACCCGCCGGCAAACGCACAGTCCTCCGTCCTACGGAAAAGCTATGACCCGGGCAAAACGGATTCGCACCGGAGAGAAGCGGGCAGCTTCTGCTTGAACACACGCATTATACCGGTTCCGCCGTTCCCTGTCAAGCTTTTTTCCTCCGTTTTTCCCCGCCGGCGCCGGCTTTTTCCGTTTTTCCCGTCTCCCGTCTCCCCATCTCAAAAAAATGCCGGACGGCTTGAAGATGGTCCGTTTGCATTGTACAATAGATGGACGGATCCCGCGTCCCTCCACGGACCGGGGCCCGTTTCTCGGACTGGCAAAGAAGGATGAGTGACCCAAAGTGAAAAGCGTTTCTCCCCCTTCCCCCGCGGCGCAGGACGTCGTAGTCCGCACCGTTCATTCCTCCTATCTGGCCATCGGACAGCCGCGCAGCGTCCTGTGCGCCTTTTCCGGCGGCGCGGATTCCACCGCGCTTCTTTGCGCGCTTGTTTCGCTCCGGTCCGTCCTTCCCTTTGACCTTTCCGCCCTTCACGTCCACCACGGGCTGCGGGAGAACGCCGACAGGGACGAAACGTTCTGCGCAGATCTGTGTCAGCGTTTTTGCATTCCCTTTCGTTCCGTCCGTCTGTCCCTCCGGGGAAAAAGCGAGGATGAGGCCAGAAGGGCCCGCTACAGGGCGCTTTTGGACCACGCGGTCCGCACAGGCGCCGACGTCGTTGCCCTGGCGCACCACGCCCAGGATCAGGCTGAAACGGTGCTGATGCGTTTGATGCGGGGCACGGTCAGCGGGATCGGCGGCATGGAGGTCCTCTCCGGCTTCTGCGGGCAGGAAAGGGTCCGTCTGTGGCGGCCCCTGCTTGCGCTCCTCCCGGAAACGCTCCGCGCTTTTCTTGGCCGGCGGGGCCAAAGCTGGGTCGAGGACGAGACCAATGAAGACCGCTCCTACCTGAGGAATCTGATCCGGCATGACGTCCTGGGCCCCATGCGCGACAGGGCGCCTGCCTGTGTGACGCGTATTGCCTGCTCCGCCGGGATTCTCGGCGAGGAAAGCCGCTATTTGGACGCGCTGGCTGCCCGGCTGCTGGAAGGGAACGCCCGTGTGACCTCTCCTTGCGCCTGTATCCGCGCGCCGGTGCTCTACGGCGCCCCCCCGGTGCTCCTCAGGCGGTGCCTGCGCCTGTTTCTGGTCCGCTGGAAGCAATGCGAGATGCCCGGCATGGACCAGATCATCCGCCTTTCCCGCCTGGGGGTGGGGGAATCCTGCTCCATCGGCGGGGGATGCCGCGCCCTCAGGACGGAAAGCTATCTTCATTTTTTCCCTCCTCATCCCCCGTCCCTTCCCCTGGTTCCCCTGAGGGCGCTGCCCAATCCCGGGCGTCTGTCCGGTGACGGCGTGCGCTTTCAGGCGATCCCAAAGCGTCTGTTTTCGGAGGCGGTCCTCCGTCCCTCCGCCCGGGAGGACCGGATCGTCCCCTTCGGTGCGGAATATACCAAGCCCCTGCGGGCCTTTCTTTCCGCCCGCGGCACAGAGCCGTCCTTCCGGCCTTATTATCCCGTTCTTGCCCTGGGCAGCGAAGTGATCTGGGTCCCTGGCGCAGGGGCAGGCGAAAAGGCCCGCGTCCGTCCGGAGGAAGAATCCGTTGCCCTGTACTATCCCGGGTTCCTTCCCGGAGATATGGATGAAGCCGTCCCCGAATCGGCTGATACGGAGGTTTGACAAGATGACACACGACATGTACCAGGATCTTGAACGCATCCTTTATGACCGGCAGACCCTTGAAAAACGCGTGGCGGAGCTCGGGCGCGCCATCAGCGCTGATTTCAGCGCCCATCCGCCCCTGATGGTCTGCGTCCTGAAAGGGGCCGTCGTGTTCTTTTCGGACCTGTTGAAAACCATCACGGTCCCGGTCGAGATCGACTTCATGGCCGCCTCCAGCTACGGCGGCCAGACCGTTTCCTCCGGCACCCTTGAGATCACCAAAGACCTGTCCCGCAGCGTCAAGGGGGAGCATCTCCTTCTGGTGGAAGACATCATCGACACCGGCCGGACCCTTCTTCGGCTCAGGGACCTGCTTTTGTCCCGCGGCGCTGCCCAGGTCCGCATCGCCACCCTGTTGGACAAGCCCTCCCGCCGGGTCGTGGACCTGAAGCCCGATTACTGCGGCTTCACCATCCCGGATGCCTTCGTGGTCGGCTACGGCCTGGATTACGCCGAAAAGTACCGGAACCTTCCGGAGGTGGGCATCCTCTCCCCCTCCGCCATCCGGGACTGACCCGCCCGTCCCGCGGCCATTTATTGTAGAATTTTTCCCATCCGGTCTTTTTCTCCCATATCGGTCTATTGTCAACGGCGCTTTTTTTTGTTATAGTATGTAGCGTTGTTTTTCTGCTGCTTGAATTCTGCCTGAATCAGGAGGATTGAATTTTGCGTAAAGCTTCCCACGGTCTGGCCGTATATATCGTGATGATCGCCGCCTTCATCCTGCTGGCGGTGGTGCTTTCCGGCATGAACAATACCGCCGAGCCCGAGGTCATCGAATATCCCGCCCTGCTGACCATGATCAAAAATGACCAGGTGGCGAAGGTCGCCATCGACGGGAGTACCCTTTACGGGCTCAAGCGGGGCACATCCTTTACCCGCAGCACCGCTTCCTTCCCGTCCTCCTATGACTTTAAAACCGTCATCGGGTCCGACTTTATCGACACGGTCCGGGTGCTGACCGCGAACCAGACCGGCAAAGACCCAAGCCTGGTCAGCGTGGATGATTTTCCCTTCACCCTCCAGTACGTCACCCCCTACGTCACCCCCTGGTATATCCAGATCATCCCCTACCTGATCCCGACCGTCATCCTGATCGTCTTCTGGTTCTATCTGATGCGTCAGCAGTCCGGCGGCGGCAGCAAGGTGATGAACTTTGGCAAATCCCGGGCCAACATGGTGGACCCCTCCAAGAATAAAAAGACCTTCGCGGACGTGGCAGGCGCGGACGAGGAAAAAGAGGAACTGAAGGAGATCGTCGATTTCCTGAAAAACCCGAAAGTCTACAGTGAATTGGGTGCCCGGATCCCCAAGGGCGTCCTCCTTGTAGGACCTCCCGGAACGGGAAAGACCCTGCTCGCCCGGGCGGTGGCCGGGGAAGCCAACGTGCCCTTCTTTTCCATCAGCGGCTCCGATTTTGTGGAGATGTTCGTCGGTGTCGGCGCCAGCCGGGTCCGGGATCTGTTTGACCAGGCCAAGCGGAACGCGCCCAGCATCGTCTTTATCGACGAGATCGACGCCGTCGGCCGTCACCGCGGCGCGGGCCTGGGCGGCGGACATGATGAACGGGAACAGACCCTGAACCAGCTTCTGGTGGAAATGGACGGCTTTACGGCCAACGAAGGCGTCATTGTGATGGCCGCCACCAACCGCCGCGACATCCTTGACCCCGCCCTGCTGCGGCCCGGCCGGTTTGACAGGCAGGTCACGGTCAATTATCCGGACCTGAACGGCCGCATCGCGATCCTGAAGGTGCATGCCCGGGGCAAACCCCTTGCAGAGGACGTGGATCTGGAAAACATCGCCAAGCGGACGCCCTACGCCACCGGCGCGGACCTGGAAAACATCATGAACGAGGGCGCCATCCTCGCCGCCAGGAAAAAGGTTTCCAGCGTGACCCAGAACGACCTTATTGAGGCCGTGGAGCGCATCCAGATGGGTCCCGAGAAGCGGAGCCACAAAGTGCTTGAGGAGGACCGCCGCATCACCGCCTTCCACGAAGCCGGCCATGCCATCGTCGGGCATTATCTTCCCCTCTGCGACGAGATCCACATGATCACCATCGTCCCCAGAGGCCAGGCCGCCGGCCTGACCCTGGCCCTGCCCGAGAAGGAATACGACCACCAGAGCAGGAACAAGCTCCTCCAGAACATCACCATGATGCTCGGCGGACGGGCCGCGGAAAGCCTGACCCAGGAGGACATTTGCACCGGCGCGGTCAGCGACCTGAAGCGCGCCACCGAGATCGCCCGGGCCATGGTGACCCGGTTCGGCATGTCCGACAAGCTCGGAAACGTGTACCTTGGCAGCGATCAGGAAGTGTTCGTTGGCATGGAATTCGGGCAGACACGGGAATACAGCGAGGAGACCGCTTCGGTCATCGACGAGGAAGTCCGCTCCATCCTGGGGCAGTGCTATATTCAGGCCGTGACCATCCTGAAGGACCACATGGACAAGCTCAACGGCCTCGGCGCCCTCCTGATCGAAAAAGAAACCATCAGCCGCAGCGATTTTCTCTCCTTCCTGAACGGGCAGACGGGACAGGCGGCTTCCCCCTCCGCGGAAGCCGACCCGGATCCCTCCATTTTCGCGGAAGGCGTTATCCAATAAAGCGTGAGCTGCCGGGCGTCTGTCCCGGCGCTCTTTGATCAGCACATCGTCCCGGGAGTGTATGTACAGTTCATGATGTATCAACAGCAAGGCTTCCGGCCTCCGGAACCTCCAAGGGAACCCCCCGCCGGCAGCCGCTCCGAAAGTCTTCCCCCGCGTCAGCGCAAAGGCAGGTTTTCCTTTAAAGCCCTTTTTCTGGTCTTGCTGACCCTGTCCCTCCTTGCCGGAGGGGTCTATTTGGTGCGCTGGTACGGAGCCTATTCCCAGACGAAGGAATACGAGAACGTCTTCCTTGACAACATCTATATCAACGGCCTGCACATGGGGGGGCTGACCCTGCAGCAGGGCTATGACACCCTTGTGGCCAACGTCAATGAGATGCAGAATTCCTGGTCCGTGGACCTGACCTATTCCGGGCATCTTTACTATACCCTCAATTATGGCATCATGGGCATCCAAACCAACATGGACCAGGTGTACGACGTCACCATGAGGGCCTACGCCCTGGGCCACACGGGGGACGCGTTCCAGCGCAAGCGGGACTTGGACGCAGTCAAATCCCAGCCTTACACGGACTACACCACCCAGAGTTCCCTGACCACCGTTTACCTGGACCAGATCCTCTCCGAGATCGCGCAGGACCTCTACAGGGCCCCTGTGGATGCCCGTCTTGCCGCTTTCAACCCCGACGCCGCGGATCCCTTTACCATTGCGCCCGAATCCTACGGCCGGCGCCTGGACACGGCGCCCTTCCGGGAAACCGTTCTCAGCATGCTCTCAAACGGCATTTCCGGGACCGTTGAGCTGGTTCCGGAAACCCTCCGGCCCCAGGTGACGACCGAGGATGTCCGGGCCGGGCTTACGCTGATCTCCACCGGGACCACCCCTATCTCCTCCTCCTCGACGGCCAACCGCAACGACAATATCCGCGTGGCCTTCTCCCGCTTCAACGGAATGATCGTCGAAAAGGACCAGCGGGTCTCCTTCAACGACACTGTCGGGGAGCGCACCAAGGCCAACGGCTTTCTGGAAGCGGACGAATATGTCTACGGGGACCTGGTGGTCGGCATCGGCGGCGGCGTCTGCCAGGCCAGCACGACCCTCTACAAGGCTGTGCTGCTGGCGAACCTGAAAGTCAACAAACGCGAACCCCACTCCGAAACGGTCTCCTACACCACCTTTGGGCAGGACGCCACGGTCTATTGGGGCGGGAAGAAAATCGATTTTGTCTTCACCAACACCTCCGACGGCCCCATCTATATCACCGCCCATGTGGAGCAGAACGGCAAGGCTCTCCAGTGCGTGGTCAATCTTTACGGCCGTTCCCTGGGCAACGGGGTGTATTACACCCTTGAGACGCAGACCGTGGAAGAGATCCCAAAGCCCGAGCCTGCCGAGTATATCAAGGATACCCGCAAACTCTACGTTACCTACACCGATGAAGAATACCTGGCCCGTCCCGGACGGGATGGATTTGTCAACGAAACCTACCTTCAGCAATGGCAAAACGGGGAGCTGGTCTCCGTTACCCTCGTCAGCCGGGACACCTATGAGGCCCAGGCAGACCGCTATTATGTCGGCATAGAGCCACCTGTCGGGTAACGGCCTTAAGCGTTTCCCCTCTTTCTCCAATACGCCAAGGACCCCTTCGCAAACCGAAGGGGTCCTTGACGTATTGGAGGGAAGAGCTTTTATTTCCCGGCGTCCTTCAGGAAGGCCCGGTAGCATTTGTACGCTTCATAGACATCGGCCTTGCTGACCGTTTCCCAGGGGGCGTGCATGCTCAGGACCGGTACGCCGCAGTCGATGACGTTCATCGCGTACCTGGCGCACAGATAAGCGATGGTCCCGCCGCCGCCCGCGTCGACCCTGCCCAGCTCCGCCGTCTGGAAACAGACGCCGTTGTCGTCCATGATCTTCCGGATACAGGCGACAAATTCCGCGTTGGCGTCGCTGGACCCGCTCTTCCCGCGGCTTCCGGTGTATTTGTTGAAGCACACGCCCATTCCCAGGTACGCCGCGTTGTTTTTCTCAAATACACCGGCGAAGGATGGGTCAAAGGCCGCCGAAACGTCGCTGGAAAGCATCAGGCTGTTCTGCAGCATCCGCCGCAGCTTCAGTTCGCTGTATTGTCCGCACAGGTTGAGCAGCTCGGCAACCGTATTCTCGAAATAGAAGGCGCCCATGCCGGTCGCGCCGACGCTGCCGATCTCCTCCTTGTCCGTCAGCACCGCGCAAAGCGTGCGCTCCGGCGTCCCCTCATAGTCGGCAAGCGCCATCAGGGACGGATAGGCGCATACCCGGTCGTCGTGGCCGTATCCAAGGATCATGGACCTGTCCAGGCCCAATTCCCTGGCGCGCCCAGCGGGGACCGCCTCCAGCTCAGCGGAAACCAGGTCCTCTTCCTCCAGACCGTAACGATCCCGGAGCAAATCAAGGATCCGTTTTTTGACAGGCTCCTTTTCCTCCGTTCCGGGCTCGGAGCCGATGAGGATGTTCAGCGCCTCGCCGTCGATCAGCTTCGCCGCGTTCTTCCCCATTTGCTCCTGGGCCAGATGGGGAAGCAGGTCCGAAATGGCGAAGACCATATCCTCCGCTTCCTCACCCAGGGCGATGACCACCTTTTCCCCATTCTTTTTGACGGCCACGCCGTGAAGGGCCAGGGGAAGCGCCAGCCACTGGTATTTCTTGATCCCGCCGTAATAATGGGTGTCCAGATAGCAAAGGCCCTGGTCCTCAAACAGCGGGTTTTGCTTGATGTCCAGTCGCGGAGAGTCGATGTGCGCCCCCAGGATGTTCATGCCCTTTTCCAGGGGATCGCTCCCCACAACAAAGGCCATAAAGCACTTTCCCATCCAGTTTTTATACACCCGATCCCCGGCTTTCAAAGCCCCGTTTTCGCATAGGATCTCGTCCAGATCGCGAAAATGGCGTGCCTTTGCAATCTTCACGGAAGCCTCAACGCATTCCCTTTCGGTTTTCCCCTGGTCCAGGAATGCCCGATACCCGTCGTTGAAAGCCTCCAGGGCCTTTCTCTGCGCTTCATCATAGGTTTTCCAAGCGTTGGTTTTGTACATCTTCCCGCTCTCCATTCGTCTTGATTCTCCCGGCCGCAACCGTCGCGAACATTATATTTCATTTGCCGCGCAAATACAAGACCGACGTCCCTGCGCGTGTTCTTTTCCTGTTTTCGCATCCGCCGGTCCGTTTACGTGAATTGACACCGGCCTATCTTGTGTACTATAATGGCAAAAAAGCCCGCAAGGCGATAAACAAGGAGGCATCCCATGGACATTGATATCGAAAAGATCGCAAATCAGATCCTCTCCAAGCTGACCGGCAATTCCGACCTCCTGAACAGCTTCAAGAAGGACCCCGTCGGCACCATCAAAAACACCCTGGGCATCGACATCCCCGAGGACCAGATCAAGTCCGTCATCTCCCTGGTCACCTCCAAGCTCGGTTCCGAAGCCGCCTCTTCCGGCCTGGCCGGCATTTTGGACAAGGTCAAAAGCCTCTTTGGCAAATAAGGTTTCCTCCCCCGTCATATGGAAAGGGCCGCGGCCGTCATCCGGCTGCGGCCCTGCTTTTTCAGGTCAAAAAGCCCGTTCTTCTTCTCAGTCCCTTGGGATAATGGTTTTTTACCATGCCGCCGCTGGCCTTGCCCCAGCCCAGGGCAACCCCCCGGCAGACCGGCGTTACCCAGCCTCTCAGGTCTTCCCCGCACCTGAGCACCTGCCCCGTGGTCCATTCTTCCGCCTCCCTGTCGGATATCTCCAGACGTCTTTGGCTTTCACACGCGAGAGCCAGGGCATGGTCCGGGGCGAAAACGCTCCCCTTGGCGCTTCCGATGTGAAGCCCAAGCCGAAGGATACGAATGCCCTTGAGCGGGGGCATTTCCTCCGGCAGAAGGACCACCGTGTTTTTAAACAGCCCAACAGGCCCGCAAAGTTCCTCCCGGACATGCTCCTCAAGAAAACCGCGTGCAAGCGTTTCCAGCGTTTTGGGGACGGCCAGGCTCAGCCCCGGGGTCGGGCGGGTCTCCCTGCCCGGCGCGCCCTCCTTCTCAAGGATCGCGGCAAAATGGCCTTCCCCCCGGACCTTGTGGGGCCAGAAGCGGTACATGCCCTCCTCTCCCCCGATCCCGGAAAGCCGTCCCTGACCCCGGCCAAACGCGGGATGCCTGTCCAAAAAGCGGGCGATCACACCCTCATTTTCCGTTTGATTGAAGGTACACGTGGAATACACCAGCGTGCCCCCCGGACGGAGCAGTTCCGCAGCGCAGTCCAGGATCTCAAGCTGCCTTGCGGCGCACAGTTCCGGCGCCTTTTCATGCCATTCCGCCGCGGTCTCCGGATGCCGGCGGAACATGCCTTCCCCGCTGCAGGGCGCGTCCACCAGCACCCGGTCGAACCAGGGGCCCCAGGCTTCCGCCAGCCTCCTGGGCCGTTCATTGACGGCGATGCTGTTCCGGATGCCCATCCTCTCCAGGTTCCCGGCAAGGACCGCCGCGCGGCCCGGTTCGATTTCATTGGCCACGAGGACGCCCCGCCCCTGAAGCAGCTGCCCAAGCTGGGTGCTTTTTCCCCCCGGCGCCGCGCAAAGGTCCAGGACCCTTTCCCCGGGCCGGGGCGCAAGCAGCGCCGCCGGCGCCATGGCACTGGGCTCCTGCAGGTAATACGCCCCCGCGTCATGCACAGGAGCGGCTCCCGCGAGGGATTCCCCCTTCAGATACCTGCCCTGAGGAAACCAGGGAACCGGTCCCTCCGCGTCCGGACAGGTGTGCTCCAGGCCCTCCCGGAAACGGATCCCCCGGTTCGGAGGCTGCTCATAGGATAAAAGAAACGGCTCCATCTCCCCTTCAAGGAGCTGAGCCATATTGCGGACAAAGGCCGCAGGCAAAAACGACGTCTGCATCTTTCGATTCCTTGACCCTATTTGGGATAGACCGGCTTGTGAAAAGCCTCATTTTTGTCAATGACCGGCGGCAGCCCGTCCAGCAGGCCATGGTCCTGCTCGTCCGGACCGATCAGGGCGTTCACCCGGCGGAACAGCCTTTTGCGCTCCCGTCCTTCGTGCTTGACGCTGCGCCTGCGCCGGGTCTCCCTTTCAACCGAGCTTTCCCGCATCGGCTCCGCTTCGGCGGCGCGCGCCTCCGTCACGGCGGAAAAGAGGCTCTCCGGCTCGGAGTAGGCTCCCTGAACAGGGAAAAACCGCTTTTCTGTATTCTCGACAAGGGGCTTTCTTTCCTCCTGGAACAGCACCTGCGCCGCTTCTGTTTCCCGCCCGGCCTCGGCTTCCTCCTGGGCCGCAAGGGTCCGCATTTCCAGGCTGTCCCCAAAGTCCTGTCCGAATCCCCATTCCTCCCCCGGTCGCGCCTCATCCCGGGCAGGGAGGCTTTTCTTTTTCCTTTGCCTGAGCCAGAAAACAAAATCCAATGTCAGCCCGACCGCGCACAAAAACAATACCAGCCCCAGCCAGTGATCCCCGAGCCAGGAGAGGAACCCGCCGGAAGCGCCCTCCGAAAAAAACGCCCACAGCATTTGCGTCAGTCCCTTCATCCAGCCCAGCAGCAGCGACAAAAGGCTATCCGCGAATACGTTCATTCAGACTGCTCCTTTGGCCCGATCTCAACGGTCACGGCCACCTTGTCCGTGCTGATATATACATAGCTGCTCGGCCGCATCACTTCCAGCACGCTGGTCATGTCTTCCGTCCGTCCGGTCACGTCCACGGTCCCCGTCAGATAAGCCAGGTCCTCGGTCAGCATGGAGACATCCTCGGCCGCCGCCGTGATGCTGTTGACGGAATACCGGACATTTTTGACCTCGTACCCCTCCCTGGGGGTCCCCTGAATAAGGCCGGCATCCGTCAGTCTCAGCGTGACCGCCGGATAAAAGGTCTGCTGAACGGTGATGGTGCCGATTTCCACGCCCAGACCGTCCGCGGTCACCGTCAGGAACTGTCCGCTCACCGGGGTATTGTTCCTGTCGTAAAACTCGATAGGAGACGCGGTCCTTTCCGTCCCGTAGCCGCCGTTCCACTCCGGAACCGCATAATGGACGATGCACCGTGCGATGCTGTTGACCACCGAGGCGGGCCCCGCCACCGAGACATCGCTGACCTCCGCCCTGGGGCTCTTGCCCCAATAGCCTTCCGGCGGCTCCCCGTTCAGGTCGATACGCACCGGGATGTTTCCTTTCGTGATGTATCTTTCAAGGACCAGGTGCGCGCTGGGGATGCTGATTTCCTTGACCGAGCCGTAAATGGTACCGGCCGCCACCAGCTTTACATCCTGTTCCCCAGGGGCCGTCACCTCGGACAGATCCAGGCTGATCTTGAAAGTGGAGGCGTTTACGGTGTTGTAGTAACGGATGGGCACCTCCGCCTTCAGGTTGACCGTCTCAAGGTCCTCCAGGCCGCTGACCACGATCAGGCCTTTCTGCTTCAGGCTCTCCGTATTCAGGTTCACGGTCACCCCCGGGATGCTTTTTTCCCGGGTCAGGGACGTGTTCTGGGAAATCACGATCCCCCAAAGGCAGACTGCAAGGAGAAGGCAAAGCAATTTCCACTGCCATTGGTAGCAGACCATGCGCCAGAGGCGTTTCCAGATGGAATCCGATTTATGATCCGTTTCCCCGCTTCTGGGATGAAACGGCTGTTCCCCCATCATGGGCGCTTCCCTCCTTCCCCATCCCCGCTCCTCCTGGTCAGATGGCTCCAGAAATCCGCAAGGGTATATTTCTTTTCGTTATAGATCCTGCCCAGGATCTCCCGGATCCCGCTTTCGTCCAGATAGCGCGTCAGCTTGCCTCCGGAAGCCAGGGAAATGATGCCTGTTTCCTCCGACACGATCAGCACCGTCGCGTCCGTGGTCTCGCTGATGCCAAGGCCGGCCCTGTGCCGCGTGCCGAGGGAGGAGGAAATGGTGTTTGAATCAGACAAGGTCAGCATGCAGGCCGCGGAGGCCACTCTTTCCTCACGGATGATCACCGCCCCGTCGTGCAGGGGCGTATTGGGTTCAAAAATGTTTTCCAGCAGGGCCCGGGAGATCACCGCGTCGACCCGCGTGCCGGTCTCCATGACATCCTGCAGGCCGGTCTTCCCTTCGATCACGATCAGCGCCCCGACGCGGCGTTTGGCCAGGGACAGCAGGCAGGAGCACATTTCGTCGATAATGCGCTCGCTCTCGGTTTTTTCGGTATGGTGTCTTTCCAGCCTTGTCCCGCGGCCCAGCTGCTCCAGCGCCCGCCTGAATTCCGGCTGGAACAGGATGATCAGCGCGATGACGCCGTTGTTGAGCACGTTTTTCATCAGCCAGGACAGGGTTTTGAGGCCCGCCAGATCGCTGACGTACTGGATCAGGATCAGGATCGCAATGCCTTTGATGACCTGGATCGAGCGGGTTCTGCGCACCATCTGGATCAGGCGGTAAAGCAGGAAGGCGATGATCAGGATATCCACAATATCGGCGAAACTCGGCCGATGAAAAATGTTCCAAACCAGGTTCTCCAACTGAAACCAAAGATCAGACAATGCAGCGCACCCCCAAGAATTGGCTCATGGATTATTATACATCACCGGACCACCCGCTGAAAACCCCGCTCCCCCTGTTTTTTACAAAAACTTTTGGTCTTTTCCCCTGTCTCAGGGCCTTGAGCACGCCCTCGTTCCGCGGCTTGCATTTTCCGGGCGCGGATGATAGAATCATTTCATCCAAAGGCCGCAAAAGGGGGGCTTTTCCATGCATGAAGGGCACCGGCAGCGCCTGAAGGCGCGATTTGAAAAAGAGGGACTGACCCACTTTCAGCCCCATGAGATGCTGGAGCTCCTTCTCACCTTTGCCATCCCCCGCAAGGACACCAATCTCCTCGGCCACCTGCTGATCGAGCGCTTTGGGTCCCTGCACGGGGTTTTTCAGGCGGACCGGAAGGACCTTGAGCAGGTCGAAGGCATCGGGGAGAACGCCAGCCTCCTTTTGAGCCTGATCCTGCCCCTGGACCTGGCTTATCAGAAAAGCCTCGCCGGCGAAAGGGTCACCATCACCGACCGGGAAGCCCTGAAGGCCTATTGCGTTGCCCTTTATCCGGAGCCCCGGAATGAAGCCTTTTTCGTTCTGTCCTTTGACTCCCGTCTGCAGCTCATCCGCGTCTCCGAAGTGGCCAAGGGCACCCCGGACCGGGTCTCGGTGTTTCCGCGCACCGTCCTTTCCGCCCTGCTCAACAGCGGGGCCACCGGCTGTGTGCTTTCTCACAACCATCCCGCCGGGGGGATAGAGCCCTCCGGGGAGGACCTGGAGATGACCCTGACGCTTCAGCGGCTGCTTGAGAGCGTCGGCATCACCCTGTACGACCACATCATCGTCGCCGGCAGACAGGGCATCAGCATGAAGGAAAAAGCCCTGTTCTGAATCCCCTTTTTCGTCTGAAAGGAAAATGCCGTCATGAACACCCCCCACGCCCGACGCGCCCCATGGGCCAGGCTGCTATGGATCCCCGCCGCGCTCGCCGTTGTTTTTCTTCTTTGCCTGCTTGCCCTTGTGATCGCAGAAAAAACGGTGCCCGCTCCCACGGGGTCCTTTGACGCGGTCATTGTTTTGGGGGCCCAGGTCTATCCGGACGGCACCCCCTCCCTGCAGCTTCAGGGACGGTTGGATGCCGCCTATGAGCGCTGGCAGGCCCAGCGGGACCTCCTCATCGTGGTCTGCGGCGGTCAGGGGCAAGACGAGCCCCGGGCCGAGGCGGACGTCATGAAGGATTACCTGACCGCCCGGGGCGTGCCGGAAGACAGCATCCTCCGGGAGGCCACCTCCGTCTCCACCCGGGAAAACATTGCCCTGGCCAAGGCCCTTCTGCCCCCTTCCGCTTCCCGTTTTATTGTGGTCACCAGCGACTATCATCTGCCCCGGGCCCTGGCCATCGCCCGGGACGCGGGCCTTGACGCCCAGGGGATCGGCGCGCCGACCCTGCCGGAATGGTGGATCAAAAACCACTTCCGGGAAGTGCTTGCCTGGGGAAAATACCTTCTGACCCGGCTGTTCTGACCTCCCTCCGGAATAAAGAAAGACCGCGGAACCGTCTTAAGGCTCTGCGGTCTTTTTTGTCCGGACCGGAAGGTCAGAAATTTCTGGTCAGGTCGTATCTGGCGTAAAACGCCCGCCGGTAATCCAGCAGCCGGTCCTCCAAAATGGCCTGCCGCACCTCCTCCATCATCCGGATCAGGAACCGGAGGTTGTGAATGGAGCACAGCCTCGCGCCTGTAATCTCCCCGGCTTTGAGCAGATGACGGATATACGCCCGGGTATAGTGTCTGCAGGCGTAGCAGTCGCAGTCCTCCTCGATGGGAATGAACTCCTCGGCGGAGGTTTTATTGCGGATGACCAGCCGTCCGTCGCGGGTGAATACCGTGCCGTTCCTCGCGATCCGGGTTGCCAGGACGCAATCGAACATGTCTACGCCCCTGATCACGCCCTCCAGAAAGCAGTCCGGCGTACCCACGCCCATCAGATAGCGGGGCTTTTCCTTGGGCATGTACGGTTCAATGGCCTCCAGCATCTCATACATGATGGGCTTGGGCTCCCCAACGGAAAGCCCGCCAATGCCGTACCCGGGAAAATCCATGTCCGCCAGCGCCTTTGCGCTCTCAATGCGCAGGTCCTTGTAAAAGGCGCCCTGCACGATGCCAAAGACCGCCTGATCCTCCCGCGTGTGGGCCTTTTTGCAGCGTTCCGCCCAGCGGTGGGTGATGCGCATGGCCTTTTCCGCCCCGCTGTGGTCCGTTGGATAGGGCGAGCAGATGTCAAAGGCCATGGCGATGTCGGATCCCAGGGCCTCCTGCACGCGCATGGACACCTCCGGGCTCAGATACCGGGAGGAGCCGTCCAGATGGCTGCGGAAGGACACCCCGTCCTCTGTGATCTTTCTCAGTCCCGCCAGGGAAAACACCTGAAATCCGCCGCTGTCGGTCAGGATCGGATGGTTCCAGTCCATAAAACGGTGCAGACCGCCCGCCCGCCGCACCAGCTCCTCCCCGGGGCGAAGATGCAGATGGTAGGTGTTGCTCAGCAGGATCTGGGTCCCGATCTCTTCCATTTCCCGGCTGGTCATGGCCTTGACGCAGGCCTGGGTGCCCACGGGCATATAAACCGGCGTATGGATGTCCCCATGAGGGGTGTGCAGGATGCCCAGCCGCGCGCCGGACTGTTTGCAGGTTTTGATCAGTTCAAATGAAAACGGTTTGCTCATTCTTATGCCTCTCTGATGCCCGGCCAAAGGTTCTCCAGGGTGTCCAATTGAGTCGAAAACGAGGCGAAGATCCCGTTTTTCGGCACCGGCGCGATAAACAGCATCCTTTCCGACGTGGTCGGATGGGTCAGGCTCAGCCGCATTCCCCACAGGGCGATCTGCTGACCGGGCTGCCCGTGGCCGTATTTGGCGTCCCCCCACAGGGGATGGCCCGCGTGGCTCATCTGAACCCGGATCTGATGGGCCCTTCCGGTCTCAAGCCGGATCGCGCACAGGGAATATCCGTTTTTCCTGGCCACGGTATGCCCATGCAGAACGGCCTCCTTGCCCTGGGCCCGCAGATACTCCGGCAGGACGGCCACCTTGTTGTTTTTCTCATCCTTCACCAGATAGTCCCGCAGGGTAAAGTCGTCCGGCGTATCCCCCTCGGCCACGCACACGTACTCCCGATACATCGAATGATCCCGCACCTGCTGTGAAAGGCGGGCAGCCGCCTTGCTGGTACGGGCAAAGCAGAGCAGTCCGCCCACCGGGCGGTCCATGCGATGCACCAGGCCGATATAAGCCTCCCCCGGCTTCTGGTATTTTTCCCGGACATACTCCTTGATCTGTCCCAGAAGATCCTGGTCCCCGGTCGCGTCCCCCTGGACCAGCTGATTGGGCTGTTTGACGGTGACGATGACGTGGTTGTCCTCATACAAAATCACAGGTGCTTCCATTTTTACTCCTTCCATCCGGCCCCGATCTTCCATTCAGGGCTCGCAAATCCATCGTCCCGTGGCCCCGCAGGGCAAAAAGCCGCCCGAACGGACAGGAAGGCAGACCTCCTGTGCGTCCACCCTGCCGCCCCTTCGTCCAAAGGTCCTTCCCAGGATGTTGCCGATGACCGCCGGCTGCAGGCCGGTGGTATAACTGTTGATAAACACAAAAAGCGCGTCCGTGGAAAGCACGTCCTCACAGGCGCTGACCAGGCCGTAAAGCTCCGTTTCCAGTTTCCAGATCTCGCCGCCGGGCCCCCGGCCGTAGCTGGGGGGATCCATGAGGATCGCCTCGTAGGCGTGGCCCCTGCGCGCTTCCCGGCGCACGAAGGCCAGGGCGTCCTCCACGATGAACCGGAAGCGGTCCTCGCTTGTCCCGTTCAGTTCCCGGTTCTCCTTGGCCCACTGCACCATGCCCTTGGCCGCGTCCACATGAGTCACATGGGCGCCTGCCCCGGCGCAAGCCATGGTGGCCCCGCCGGTATAGCCAAAGAGGTTCAGCATCCGCACCTCCCTGCCCGCTTCCTTTCGAACGCGGATCAGGCGGCACATTTCGTCCCAGTTGACCGCCTGCTCGGGAAACAGCCCGGTATGCTTGAACCCGGTGGGCCGGACCCTGAAACGGATGCCCCGGTAGGAGATCACCCAGCTCTCCGGCAGCTCGGTATGGAAGGACCACCTGCCCCCGCCCCGATCGCTCCGGTGATAAACGCCGTCTGCCTTGGCCCATTCCCCGGGACAGGCCCGGGGCCAGATCACCTGTGGATCCGGACGGTCCAGGACATAGCGTCCCCACCGCTCCAACTTGGATCCATCTCCTGTATCCAGCACCTCAAAATCGGTCCAGCCGTCCGCAAGGTACATTCGATCCCTCCTTCCCCAATGCAGTATACCATCTTCCCCTGCCGTGCACAAGCACGCCCCAAAAAGGATTTCTCTTTTTTGTGTTCCCATTCCTGCCCCGTCGGCCTTCCCAGTTCGCCCGCTTCATGGTATACTTTCCCTTAAGCAAACCGGAAAGGAGGCGCGGCCTTGAAAACAGCGCTGCTTATGGAAGGCGGTGCCATGCGCGGCATGTTCACCTGCGGCGTCATCGACGTTCTGATGGAAAACGGCATCAGCTTTGACGCGGCCGCAGGGATCTCCGCAGGCGCGGTCTTTGGCTGCAATTACAAGTCCCGCCAGATCGGCCGCCCCTTCCGCTACAATCTGAAATACGCCCGTGACAAACGCTACTGCAGCCTCCGCTCTCTCCTGCGGACGGGGGATCTTTACGGGGCGGACTTCTGCTACCGGCTTCTGCCGGATATCCTGGATCCCTTTGACCGGAAGACCTTTGCCCTGAACCCCATGGCCTTTTTTGTGGGCGCCACCGATGCGGAGACCGGGGAGATCCTGTATCACAGATGCGCCGACGGCGGCGAAATGGACATGGCCTGGCTTCGCGCCTCCGCTTCCATGCCCTTTGTCTCCCGCCCCGTTCCCGCCGAGGGCCGTCTTTTGCTGGATGGCGGCATCGTGGAACCCGTTCCCTGCGCCTTTATGGAATCCGAAGGGTATGACCGGCGCGTCCTGGTCCTGACCCAGCCCAAAGGCTACCGGAAGAAGCGGGCCCTGCCCCTGCCTCTCCTGCGCCTTGCCCTGCCGGGCTATCCGAAGATCGCCCGGGCCCTTTCCCTCCGGCCCGAACGCTATAACCGGCAGATGGAGGAGATCGACCGCGCCGAGGCGGCCCGAAGCGTCCTGGTCCTGCGCCCGCCCTCTCCCTTGAACATCGGCCATACCGAGCACCGGCCAAGGGAGCTGGAAAGGGTCTACCGCATCGGCCGGGTGGAAGCGGAGGCCCGCCTTGATGAGATCCGCTCGTTTCTTTCCGTGTCTCCGTCTCAGAATGCCCCCCAAAGCAGGAAAGGAGCCGCCCCATGACAGAAGTGGAAGCCATCCGTCAAAGGCATTCGGTCCGGTCCTATCTGGACAAAAAAATCGAGCCGGAAACGGCTCGCCTGTTGTGTCAAATGATCTCGGAATGCAACGAAAAGGGGCATCTGCACCTTCAGTTCCTGCCCGAGGCGGGCGGGACGTTCCATCGGCTCCTTCCCCGCGCAGCAGGCCTCGCAAGCGCCCCAAGCGTCATCGCCTGCGCGGGGCCCGCGGACGCTTCTCTGGAGGAACGCATCGGCTATTTCGGCGAAAAGGTGGTCCTGTACGCCCAGCAGCTGGCCCTGAACACCTGCTGGTGCGGCACCTTCAGCGCCAGGAACACCCCCGTCACCCTGGCCCCGGGGGAGAAGATGCCCATCGTCATCGCAGTCGGGTACGGCGCGGACCAGGGCCGGCCCCGCCGTTCCAAGACGATGGCCCAGGTGGCCGGGTCGGACGGGTATCCGCCCCCCTGGTTCCGGGACGGGGTCGCCCTGGCTCTGCTTGCCCCCACGGCCATCAACCAGCAGAAATTCCACTTCCGCCTGTGCAGCGACGGTTCTGTCCTCTCCGAATGCGGGCCGGGCCCCTTCAGCCGGATCGACCTGGGCATCGCGCGGTGTCATTTCGACGCGGCGCTGCGGGCTGTCGGCATGAAGGAGCTCTGGGGGGAGGGGGGCGCGGGATCCCCGCCGTCCCCGTCCGGGGCGCCTATTTCCCCAGGCTGAAAAACGCAGGCGGGATATGGCAGTACCCGCCGGGATTCTTCTCCAGGTATTTCTGGTGGTATTCCTCCGCCGGGAAAAAGTTCTCCAGGGGTTTCACCTCCACCGCCAGAGGCGCGCCGGCCTTTTCTTCTTCCGCCCTGTATACGGCCCGGATCTCCTCCAGCTGGCTCTCCAACGTGTAGTAGATGCCGGTCCGGTACTGGATCCCCTCGTCATGCCCCTGCCGGTTCACCGAAAGGGGATCGATCACCATAAAATAGTATTCCAGCAGCCGCCCGAGGGGCAGCGTCCGCTCGTCGTACACGACCCGGACCGTTTCCGCGTGCCCGCTGTCCGCGCACACCTCCTGATAGCTTGGGTGGGCCGTCGGGCCGTTGGCGTAACCGGTCTGGGTCTCCAGCACCCCGTCAAACTGGTCCAGGAATCTCTGTGTCCCCCAGAAACAGCCTCCCGCAAGATAAATCGTCTCCATGCTCTCCGTCCTCCCCGCAGGTCTTTTCCCCATCATGGCATCGAACAGACGCTTTGTCAATGCCCTCCCGCTCCGGACAGGCTTTGCCGGATGCTGTTTTTCCATTGTTTTTTTCCCGTCCCGCATTGCAATGCCGCTTATGTGCTGGTATCCTAACGGTGTCCGCGTTGTTTCATGCGCGGAAAGACCGTTTTTTTCAGCGCCGGTCCTTTTCAGGCAGAAGTTCAAAGGCGGCTCTTGGGGGTTCAAGGGCTGCCTTTTTACGAATATGGAGGTAATCATGTACAAAATCGTCAGAAAACGGGTGCTCAATCCCACCGTCAGCCAGATCGAGGTGGAAGCTCCCTTGGTGGCACGCAAAGCCAGGCCGGGCCAGTTCATTATCCTTCGCGTGGACGCGGAAGGGGAGCGCATCCCCCTGACCGTGGCCGGCACCAACCCCCTGGAGGGCACCGTAAAAGTCATCTTCCAGGTCGTGGGGGCCACCACAGCCCTGCTCAACCGGAAGGAAGCCGGTGACAGCCTTCAGGATTTCGCGGGGCCCCTGGGGGTGCCTACCCATACCGAAGGCATCCGGAACGTCTGCATCGTGGGCGGAGGCGTCGGCTGCGCCATCGCGCTGCCCCTTGCCGAAGAATTCCACCGGCAGGGGGCCAAAGTCACCAGCATCATCGGCTTCCGCAGCAAGGAGCTTTTGATCCTGGAGGAGGAGTTCAGCGCCTGCTCGGACCAATTGACCGTCATGACCGACGACGGCTCCTATGGCCGCCACGGCAATGTCACCGTCCCGCTCAAGGAGATGCTTGAGGCCGGGGAGCCCTTTGACAGGATCATCACCATCGGCCCCATGATCATGATGAAGTTCGTCGTGGCGGCCGCAAGGCCCTTTGGCATTCCGGTGACCGTCAGCATGAATCCCATCATGATCGACGGGACCGGCATGTGCGGAGGCTGCAGGCTCACGCTGAACCGGGACGGAAAGCGCGTCACCCGGTTTGCCTGCGTGGACGGGCCGGACTTTGACGGCTACGAGGTCGACTTTGACGAGGCCATGAGCCGCTCCCGCATGTACGCGGAATATGAGCGCCATGCCTATGAGGAGACCTGCAGCCTTTTCAAACAAGCGTAAGGAGGGAGAAACCATGCCCGTCGAACGGAACAAACACCCCATGCCCACCCAGGCTCCCGAGGTGCGCGCGCACAATTTTAAGGAAGTGGCCCTGGGGTATCCCGTGGAAATTGCCCTGGAGGAAGCCAAGCGCTGCCTGAACTGCAAAAACAGGCCCTGCGTCAGCGCCTGTCCGGTCAACGTCAACATCCCGGATTTTATTCTCAAGGTCCGTCAGGAACGGTTTGAGGAAGCCTATCAGATCATTTCCGAGTCCTCCTCCCTGCCCGCGGTCTGCGGCCGCGTCTGTCCCCAGGAGACCCAATGCGAAAGTCAGTGCACCCTTCAGGTGCGGGCCCGCATGGAGCCCGTGGGCATCGGCCGTCTGGAGCGCTTCGTCGCGGACTGGCACAACGCTCACGCCGACCAAAAGGCCCAGGCGCCCGAGCCCAACGGCCACCGGGTCGCCATCGTAGGGGCTGGCCCTTCCGGCCTGACCTGCGCGGGAGACCTGGCCAAAAAGGGGTATCAGGTGACGGTATACGAGGCCCTGCACACCGCCGGCGGCGTTCTGGTATACGGCATTCCGGAGTTCCGTCTGCCCAAGGCCATCGTAGCCCGGGAGGTGGAAACCCTCCGGGACCTGGGGGTGGACATCGAAACCAACGTCATCATCGGCAAGACCCTGACCGTGGACGAGCTTTTCGACATGGGCTTTGAGGCCGTTTTCATCGGCTCCGGCGCGGGACTTCCCAACTTTATGGACATCCCCGGAGAGGCCCTGAAGGGCGTCTATTCCGCCAATGAGTTCCTGACCCGCAGCAACCTGATGAAGGCCTACCGGGACGATCCCAAGACCCCCATCATGAAGGGCGGCCGGGTCGCCGTGGTGGGCGGCGGCAACGTGGCCATGGATGCCGCGCGCACCGCATTGCGTTTGGGCGCCGAAACAGTATACATCATTTACCGCCGCAGCATGGAAGAGCTCCCCGCCCGGAAGGAAGAGGTGGAACACGCCCAGGAGGAAGGCATCGATTTCCGCCTGCTTTGCAATCCCGTGGAGATTCTCGGCTATGAGAACAAGGACAACCCCAGAGATCCAAAGAACGGTTTCGTGACGGGCATTCGCTGCGTCCGGATGGAGCTTGGCGCGCCGGACGCTTCCGGGCGACGCCGTCCCGTGGAGATCCCGGGCAGCGAATTTGACCTGGATGTGGACACCGTGGTCATGGCCATCGGCACCAGCCCCAATCCCCTGATCAAGAGCACCACCGAAGGCCTTGAGGTCAACCGCAGGGGTGGCATCATCGTCAACGAAGACGGGCTGACCTCCCGGTCCAATGTCTACGCCGGCGGCGACGCCGTCACCGGGGCGGCCACGGTCATCTCCGCCATGGGCGCCGGCAAAACGGCCGCCCGGGCCATTGACAAGGCCCTCATGGGCGCTTCCTGATTCCTTTGCATCCGATGGGACTGTCTGAACAAGGCAGTCCTTTTTTTAGCGCAAAAAACGGCCCTCCTTCAGAAGGCCGTCCAGCGAGCGGGATCGGGGGCATTGCGTACGCCCTTCATTTCAGCTCGCAGCGGATGCTGCCATCGCTGATCGTCACCAGGACCCCATTTGGGGCCCTCTCCGTTTCAAGGACCGTGATCCCCCTGTTTTTCAACAGCCTGAGCACCCGGGGATCGGGGGTGTCCGGCTCATCCTCGCTGTTTGTGGAGATAATCGCGAAGGACGGGGATACGGCCGCGATCAGCCTTTCGCCCGTGGCGTCCCCTTCCCCGTGGTTCCCGATCTTGATCACGTCCGCACGGGGGATCAGCCCCGCGTTCAGCAGGCTTTCCTCCTCCGGGAACTCCATATCCCCCGTAAGCAGGATGCTGCCCCCGCCGCCCCGGGCAAGCAGCACCAGGGAATTGCTGTTTTCTTCGTCCGGGGCCTTCATTTCCGCCAGCGGTCCCAGGACAAGCAGCTCGCCCCCGTCAAGCGTCAGCCGGTCGCCGGCCTTCAGGGGCACCGGCTGCAGCCCCGTGTTTTTCAGGGCTTTCACCACCGGATGCTCCTTGTCCCCGTTTTTCGCGGCGTAATAAGCCGACATATATACGTTTTCGATCACGATGTCCGACTGGATCAGTTTTTTCAGCCCGCCGGTGTGGTCCGAATGGGAATGGGTCAGGATGACCCCGGTCAGCCTCCCGACGCCGTTTTCCCTCAATACCCGGTACAGCGTATCAAATTCCTTTTTCTTGCCGGTATCGATCAGATAAACGCTTTCTCCGCATCTGAGCAGATGCGCGTCCCCTTTGCGGACGTTGACGGACAGAAGGGTCAGGGGCTTTTCGGCGCCGTCCGCCCCCGCGCCGAAAGCGATGCCGGAATACGCCATACTCACAAGGGCCAGCAAAACGAGAAGAATCCGCATCTTTACGCTTCCTTCGGTCTTTTTTTCGGGAAGGTCTGCCGCGTTACGGTTTCGCCCGCGGCAAAAGGGCATACCCGGCCCCGCAGTCCACCGTAAAGCCGTAGTCCCGCGTCAAGGGCACCAGCGCCTCCGGGTCCAGGCCCATGGCCTCCAGTTCCTCCCGGGAAAAGGTCTCGAAAAGAACGGTGTCGTCCGAAAACCCGCAGAAGGGCACGATGTACAACTCCAGTTGATGCCCTGCCGGAACGGTGTAGAAGGTCGGCTGCAGATCCAGGGTGTACTCATAATACGTATCCGCCGCGATCTCCGTTTCCACCTTTTCCCCCTCCGGGTTTCTCAGGTCCAGGGTACCGTAGGTCACAAGGGCCCGCTGCCGCGGGGTCTGCTGCCAGGCGACCAGATCGTATTTCGCGGCCCCCTCTCCCCGATCCACGCCGCCTTCCTTGAGGACCGTCTGCCCCAGCACGCCAATGGCCCCGGGGTCAAAGCAGGGGAAGGGCGTTTCGGCATGGTCTACCAGCACCGCGCCGACCATCAGCACCGGCCGGTCCGTGTCGGACGTTTTGACCCGCAGGTGCACCTGCACCGTGCCGCCAAGGGGGATCTCCTCCGGCACGTCCATCCGCCACAAAAGATGATCCGCCCCGGAAGCGCCGTCGAAGGTCTCATTCAGCAGCGCGGTGTTGCTCAGATACGCCCCCTCGGCACGGACGAGGGCCTCCCCCTCCGTCCCGGAAGGCATCCGCAGGCTTTCCTCCATCCAGCGGTCGGTTCCATAAAACCGCCCGTCCACGTTGCTCTGCACGGTAAAGGCCGGCATGGCGGACACCTCGTTTTCCACCCCCAGAAGAAAGTGGGTAAACCACAGGTTCAGCCATTCGGTATAGGTATGCCCGCCGATCATCACATCCGTCCGGGTCTGCTCGTTGGCAGGGGTCACGTGTCCGTTCTGATGCAGGATACACCTGACAAAACACCCCTCCCGCCGAAACGTATCCAACATCAGGGCGAAGTGCCTGGGCCGCACAACCTCGTCCCTGAGTCCCTGCACGATCAGGGCCGAAGCCCGAAAGCCGGTCTTCCCTGTGTAATCCCGCTCCTGCCAGAAGGGACCTAAGTTCCCCCGGAGGGCGATCTGTTCATCCCGGATCCCCGCAAGGTACCTTTCAAAGAGGCCTTTGGGCTTCTCCTCCCCCTCCTGGAAAAAGCGGCTTGCGCACATCATGGCCAGGTCCGTTATCGAATCCCAGGATTTTCCAAGGCCGGAGGGCAGTCCCTGGGCGTTGGCGTAATCATACCAACGGGCGATCCCGGCCACCGGCACCACCGTCTCCAGCCCCTCCACCCCCGTGGATGCGACCTGAAAGGCCATGGCGCCCGCGTAGGACCGGCCCGTCATGCCGATCCTGCCGCTGCACCAGGAGGCAGTGATCCCGATCTCCCCCGTCCGGTCGGTAAAGGCGTTCCGTTTGCCCGTCAGCCATTCCACCACGCAGCGGAAGGCTTGCGTTTCCTGCTGGCCGGAGCAGCACAGGATGCCCTCGGAGCCCCAGGTGCCCAGCCCCGCCGTCTGCACCACCGCGAACCCCCGGGCCAGAAATTCGTCGTAGGCCGTCAAATTTCCAAGATAGGTCTGGTCAAAGGGGTCCCCCTCCAGGTGATAAAACCAGTCCGACACCCTGGCCGCCTCTGCGGCCTCCAGGGCCGTGCGCTCCCCCCGGGGGACCCGTGCGGGCGGGCTTTTATACAGGACGCTAAAGTCAAACGCCGGCGTCCCCGTTTTGGGAAGGGTCCCCCGGTATCCGTACATGCCGGCGATATAGGGCCGCGCCTCATAGATCGCCGGGGCCCGGTAAACCCCTTCCGCCGCCGGCCGGGGCAATTGGACCATGGTTTTCACAAGGTCCCTTTTCCCGTCCAGGTCGGTGTCCAGATCCGTCTCCACATAGACCACAAAGCGCAGGATGTCGCTGCCTTCATTGGTATAGTCCTCCCTTTGGGCGTCGGTCACCTTCAGGAAGGGCTGGGCCATGCCGTTTTCGATCCGCATGCCTCCCCCATCCCCGCCGGCCGAAAGGGGAAGAAACATGAGCATCGCCATCGCCAGGCAAAGCAGCGTGGAAGTATGTTTCATGGGATCGTCCTTTCCGTTCGCAATGCCGTTATAATAACCCATAGAGTCCAAGGCCCATAAACAGCACGTATCCAAGGAGCGCAGGCGCAAGGAATTCCAGGGTGACAAAGACGGCGATGAATTCCCGGATCAGGGCCGAAGGCCAGAAATACAGCGCAACCCCCGCCCCGATGCCGGTGCATTCCAGCCCGACCTTTTTCGCCAGGCGCAGGCAGCGGTACACATGGTAATTGCTGGACACCAGGGCCGTTTTGTGCTTCCCCGGCCGCGCCTGGATCAGCTCCTTGGAAAAGCGCAGGTTCTCCTCGGTGGTGGCGGAGCGGTCCTCTTTAAGGATGCTCCCCTCCGGCACACCGCGGCTGATCAGATAATCCTTCATGGCCTGGGCCTCGCTGACCGTTTCGTCTTTGCCCTGCCCCCCGCTGGGAATGAGCACCGGCTTTTTTCCGCATTTCCGCCAGACCTCCAGGGCTTTGTCCACCCTGCCGGACAGAAGGCGGGTCATATGGTCGCCGTGTGTCAGACCGCAGCCGTGGATGATCACATAATCAAAGTTCATCCTGTGGGGAAGGATCTGAATAAAAGCGGAATACAATACAAAGCTCAGCACCAGGAAGCTGAAATAAAACACCGTCAGCATGACCACCAGGGCCGCGGTGCCCAAAGGATGGCCCCTCCCGAAAGAAACCTGACGGAGGAGGTAGACGGCCCCCGCGATCTCCCCGATGCCCACAAGCACGCCCAGCCCCAGGGACAAAAGATGCGACAGGGAAACGGATTCCCGCCGGAGCATCTGAATGCCGTTGACCACAAGGAGCAGGGGCACCACCAGCAGCGCCCCAGTCACCGCCAGGGCAAAAAAGGACACGGCCCTGTCCCGCGCCTGCGCAGGAAGGAACCCCAGGACAAAGGCAACGGTCACAAACAGAGCGGCCATCAGCATCAGGCAGTTCTGATACCGCTGGGGCCTGAGCACCGTCAGAAGGACTGTCACCGTCCACACAGCCACGAACAGGAGACCTGTGGTCTGAAGGTTCTGCATGTTTGTCTCTTCCCCCCTCCCCGTTTTTTCCGCATCTTTGCTTCCCCGTCAGAAAAAGGGCCACCTGCTCAGCAGCGCGCCGGGAACCACCACCAGCAGGAAAAACGCCCAGCTGATCCCGGTAAAGACCCGGAGGAATTGCCCGCCCTTCCCCGGGTATTCCCGGACGTACAGCCGGTAGTTGATGACGGACGCCAGGGACCCGATCAGGGAGCAGAGGCCCGCGGTGTCCGCGCCGTAGATCAGACCGGCGAAATTCTCCGAAAAGGGATAAAGCACGATCGTCGCCGGCACGTTGGATATCACCTGGCTCAGGCCGATGGCCCAAAGGTACTCATGGCCGGCCACCGCCTTCTTCAGCACGCCGGAGATGCCCGGGTGATCCGCGATGGAGGACGAGAACACAAAAAAGCACAGGAAGGTCACAAGCAGCACCAGGTCCACCCGCCTGAGCAGTTCCCGGTCCGTCACCAGCACAGCGCCCACCACCAACACCACGCAAAGGGGCCACAGGGAGGTCCTTGTGACGATCACGGCGATGATCAGCACGAAGAGGCCGGCATACACCAGCCTGCGCGTTTTTCCCTCCGGCGTCCAGGGGGCGTCCCCGGTCTCCGGACGGATCTCCTCCCGAAGGTCCTTGCGGTACAGGAAAAAAACGAACCCCACCAGCAGCGCCCCGGACAGCGCGCACAGGGGCAGCATGTGCAGCATGAAATGTCCCGCGGAAACGTCCGCCTGCCCGAAGAGGAACAGGTTCTGGGGACTCCCAAAAGGCGTCAGCAGGGACCCCCGGACCGCGGCGATGTTTTCAAGCGTCAAAACCGGCAGGATCCTGTTTTCCTTGCCCGCCGCCCGGAACAGGAGCATGGTCAGGGGCACAAAGATGATCAGGGACACGTCGTTGGTCACGAACATGGACGTAAAGAACACCCCGAACACCAGGAAAAGGGTCAGCGACGTCATCCGCTTCATGCGGGACGCCAGACGCTTGAGCGGCCGGAAGATGTTTTCCTTCTTGAACCCTTCCAGCACGCACAGCATCATCAGCAGGGTCCCCAGCGTCCGCCAGTCGATCTTGCGCAAAAGGTCCCCGTTCGGCGGCGTCAGTACAAGCGCGATCCCCGCCGCCGCCAGGGACAGGGTCAGCATTTTTTCCCGCGCCAAAAATGCAAAGGCTTTTTTCATTTTTTCCTCCCGGCAGGTCCCGCAAAGCCCGCCACCGGCTCGAAGGCCCGCTCCAGGGTATGCAACAGGTGGAGGGCGTCATGCTCCGTATGATATCCCCCGGTGGAGAAGACCTCCCCCGCCTCCAGGTCCGCCCGGTCCTTGCGCATCAGGCGCAGGATCTCCTTCTCCGCGTTTTCCACGGTGGCCTCGGATGCGTAAAAAAATACGCTTCCGCCCTCCTGCAGCCCGGCCTGGGGCCTGAACACGGCCCGGATCCCCTGGGTGGGCAGGTATTCCTTCAGCCGGTGCAGGACCCCGACGGCGCGCTCTTCCCGGGCCACCACCTTGATGTACACGATCTCCGCCGGATCAAACCGGTCGTCGTCCAGGTACTGGCGGTAGGGGGAACGGCGCATGTGCTGAAAAACGGCACTCTCCTCCAGGGACATGGTGCCGTGGTGATAGATGCAGTTCCGGTTTTTATGTACGGTGTAGATAAAATAGGAGACCCCCATGTCCCCCAGCCGGCTCCGCAGCCAGGAGGAGGCGTCCGGTTTCATGGCCGTCGTTGACAGATAAACGTTCTCGTTGGCGTCGTAGATGCCCGCGCCGTCCATCACAATCATGGGCACATTCAGCATCAGCTGTCCTGCCTGGCCCATAAAGAAGGCCGGCGCGTGCTCCGAAATCAGGCAGATTCTGGCACCGTCCCGGTTGAGCGTATTCAGGCGGAACAGCACCGCGGAGGGCATCTGGGCCAATTGGTTCGGTGCCAGGTCCCGGGTCCGCACAAAAAACAGCCGGTTGAGGCGCTTCACCCGGGGCAGGCGGAACACGTTGACGAGGATCGCGATGGCTGTCCCCACCAGCACGTCCAGCACCCGGTGGAAGGCCTGGTCCAGTGGGTGCGCCACATCCGGATAGACGATCACCACGCAGACAAACACGATGGCCGCGAGGCTCGAGGTGTCCGGCTTGCGGATGAGGACCGCGCTGTAGAGGGAGAAAAGCGTGCCCAGACCCATCAGGGCGTACAGGGGAATGCCGGTCACGGAAGGGAACGACGGGACGATCAGCAGGAACAAGAACCCCCAGAGCGCCCCGAGCAGCGTGCCGGCAACCCGGTTGAAGGCGTATTCCCGCGTATCATGCACGTAGGGCTGCATGCAGATGATGGCCGTAATGGGGGCCTCGGCGGACATGGCCGCCCCCCGGTAGCCCCGAAGGTGATAAAAAACCAGACAGAGGAACACAGCGACGGTCGTCTTCAGAATCCGCTGTCCGATGTGTGGAAGGTACAATTTCTCCCGCATACGACGTCTCCCCGTTTCATTTTGTTTACCGCAGGATGGCAAAAACCACGTCCCCGATATAAAGGAGCACCATCACGATCCCCTCCGCCCGGGCGATGCTCCGCCCGGTGAAGGAGAAGATGTAGGCGATCACGCTGATCACAAGCAGCAGCGTCAGGTCCAGGACCGAGGCCATGTTGACCGCGATGGGGTGGATCAGGGCCGACAGGCCCAGGATCAGCAACAGATTGAAGGTGTTGGACCCCACCGCGTTGCCGATGGCCAGGCCCGCCTCCCCCTTCCGGGCCGCCACCGCCGAGGTCACCAGCTCTGGCAGGGAGGTGCCCACCGCCACCACCGTCAGACCGATCAGGGTCTCGGTCATCCCGGCGGCCCGCGCGATCTCCTTGGCGCTGTTCACCACGGCCTGACCGCCCCCGATGATCAATACAAGCCCCAGAAGGATCAGAAGGGCGCACTGGGGCACGTTCTTTTTCGCTTTCTCGGGAGGCGAGGGGTGCTTCCGGGCGTTGAGGATCAGGACCGTCATGTATCCTGCGAACAGTCCCAGCAGCAAAAGCGCCACGGGTCTTGAAATGACCCCCACCTCCTGCGCCATGTCCGTGACCGCCCGGCCCCGGACAAGCGACATCCCATAGGTCAAAAACAGGATCAGCACCGTCGCCGCGATGGTAAAGGGAAAGTCCCTTTTCAATACCGCCCTCTCCACCGGCAGGGGATGGAGGATCGCGCAGACCCCAAGCACCCCCAGCAGATTGAAGATATTGGACCCGACGATGTTGCTCAGGGCGATCTCATTGGACCCCTGAAGGGCCGCGGAAACGCTGACAGCCAGCTCCGGAGCGCTGGTCCCCAGGGCGACGATGGTCAGTCCGATCATCAGACTGGGCACCCGGAACCTGCGGGCCAGATCCGCGCTGCCGCTCACAAACAGATCCGCCCCCTTGATCAGCGCGGCGAATCCCGCCACCAGCAACAGAATCTGGACAGCCATGCCGTCTTTCACGCTCCCCATCCTTGTGCTCCGCGTTTTCCCCGTTTCCTCAGGGATCCGATCGGGAAAACCTGCACGCGACGCTAAAAAGCATAGCACACTCCGGCCTGTTTTTCCACTGCAAAATGCGTCCCGGGCAAACCAAAGCGCCGTGAAACCGCCCGGAAAGGCGGGCGGCTTCACGGCGCTTCGGGTAGGGAAGGTTATTTGTTCATTTCCTTCAGGCCCCGGTCGAACAGGGCCTCCACCTCGGCGGAGGGGGCCGGGGTCAGGAGGGAAACGGCCACGGCGGCCATAAGGCCGGCCAGGAAACCGGGAACGATCTCGTACACGCCGGTCCCCTTGAGGAAAGCAAGCCACAGGATATCCACGGCGGCCCCGACCACAATGCCGGTAATGGCCCCCTGGAAGTTGAAGCGCTTCCAGAAAAGGCTCAGCAGGATGGCCGGTCCAAAGGCGGCGCCGAAAACGCCCCAGGCGTTGGATACCAGGCCCATGATGGTATCTGCGTTGGGGTTGGCGGCAATGATCAGCGCCACGACCGCCACAGCCAACACCACCAGGCGCCCCATCCAGAGCATTTCCTTGTCGCTGGCCTTGTTTTTGCGGATCAACGGCTTGTAAACGTCGCTGGAGAAAGCGGAAGCCGCGGAAAGCAGCTGGCTGTCCGCGGTGGACATGGCCGCGGCCAGAATGGCCGACAAAAGAATACCTGACAGCAGGGCGGGGAACAGGCGGCGCACCATCGTAATGAAGACCAGGCTGTCGTTTACAATCCGGTCATCAGGATTGCCCAGGTACAGACGGCCCACGATGCCCACCAACACCGCGAAGAGAAGGATCAGCGTGGTCCAGGCGATGCCGATTTTCGCGGACTTTTTCAGGGACCTCTGGCTTTCCACCGACATGAAGCGGATGATGATGTGAGGCATGCCAAAGTACCCCAGTCCCCAGCCCAGGCCGGAGAGAACGTCCTGCCAGGAGGTGAAAAGAGTGAAAAAGCCGGGCGTCTGCGCCGTGATGGCCTCGGTGTTGCCGCTCAGCTGGGTCGCCGCGAAGATCGGGGAGATCAGCAGCGCCCCCAGCATCAGCATGCCCTGGAAGAAATCCGTCCAGCACACGGCGGAAAAGCCCCCCAGGAAAGTGTAGGAAACGATAATGGCGGCCGCGATGTACATGGCAGCCGTCGCGTCCACGCCCAGCACCGTATGGAACAGCGTTCCCGCCGCCTTGATGCTGGAGGCCGCGTAGATGGTGTAGGCCACAAGGAATATGACGGCGCACACCACCTGCAGGGAATAGGAACCGGAACGGAAGCGCTTTGTCAGGTACTGGGGAATGGTGATGGCGTCATCCGCCGCGATGGAGAAGGCCCGAAGCCGTGGCGCTTCCAGGATCCAGCTGATGGCGTATCCGATGGCCAGGCCGATGGCGATCCAGGTCTGCCCCAGGCCCAGGGCAAACACCGACGTGGGCAGGCCCATCAGTACCCAGGCGCTCATGTCAGACGCCCCCGCGGACAGGGCGGACACCCAGGCGCCCATTTTCCTGCCGCCAAGGAAATACTCCTTTTCCCCGCCGTTCCTGGACCGGACGAAGAAATAAACGCCGATCCCGATCATGCACAAAAGATAGATCACAAATACGGCAAGCTCCACTACGTTCCGTTCATTGCCCGCAACTGCCGTTTCCATGGACGATCCTCCTTGCGTGTATAAAAATGCATCTGCACACAGCTTTCAGACGGCATGCAGATGCATTGATTATAGTGTCGGCTCGATCAAAAGGCAATCGCTTTCACAGAAAAAACAGAAAAAATGCAAGCAGTCAGGATAAACATGCACCAAAGCGGACCGTCCGGCGCATCGGGATCCTGCCGCGGACCCGGCCGGCCCGCACCGCCCTTATCCGAACCGCGCAGGAAGACGGTCCAGGGTGACCGCGTACGGGTGCAGGTACATTTTGCGCAGGGCGTCAAAACGGTTCTGCTCCTCCGTCAGGACAAACCGGCCGCTCCAGGTCATGAACCACAGCCAGGGAACCTGCTCCCGCTCCAGGGCCGCCGGATCCGGAAGGATGCCCGTCTCGGCGATGGCCAGGCCCTTATCCGCCGTGAGGGTCCTCAGGGAGTCGTATTTGTCCCGGAACGCGCCATGGGCATGGGGCGGCGGGTACTGGTCCCGCGACAGGATGTCGCAAAAGTCGTCCCCCACGTATCCCTCCGGAAGCGGGCTGTTCCACACCCAGATCAGGTTGTTGAGATGATGGACCGACGTATAGCGCCTGAACATAAAGCGGTACAAAGCCCTTGCGGTTTCCGGGCCCCTGCGCCCCCACCAGAACCAGTCCCCCTCCGCCTCGTGGAAGGGCCTCCACAGCACCGGGATGTGCGCGTCACAGAAAGGGCGGAGTCTTTCCGCCATGCGGTCCATATCCTCCACAAAGGCCCGGTGCTCCTCCGTTCCTTCCCGCAGGGCAAGGTCCGGGTCAAAATCCGTGTTCCGGGCGTAGAAGGATTTGTCCCATCCGCCCACAGGGGAAAACCAATGCCAGGTAAAGGTGACGATGCCGCCTCTCCTGCCCCATTCCATGGCCAGGGGAAGGGTTTCCCGGTTGCGCTCCACCTCCTCAAGACACGCTTCCGACGCCCCCTCCCTGCGGATGTTCCCCGAGCAGGAAAGCAGCTCGAAGCCGCACAGGGCCGGAAGCCTGCCGGTTTCCCGCTCGATCACCCGCAATTCCTCCTGCTCCCTGGTCTGGGTGTGCTGCCCCGTCAGGATGCCCTTTCCCTCCAGCGCGGCCAGGTAGGCCATCAGCCCCCTGGCCTCCCGCTGCAGTTCCGGGTTTACAGGCTGCGCTTTCATCCTTGATCCCTTTCTTTCTCCGTTCCGCCTTTTCGCCGCGGTCTTCTGTTCCCGCGCTGCGCTTCTCTGTTTTCGCTTCGTTCCCTGCAGGCCGTCCGCGGGCTGGACGCCCCACGGCCCCGATGCTCTTTTCTTACAGGTTCCCCCGGTACTCGACCCACCGGAGCCCTCCGATGGGTTCGTCCGCGCAGACGCTGAACCGGTATCCCTCCCGGCCGCCTTCGCAGGCATGCCATTTCCTGCCAAGCAGACGGACCGGCCGGCCCATAGCGAAGGAAAGCACCTCGATTTCCCGGGGCACCAGCGCCATGCCAAGCCCCGTAGCCTTCATCAGGCTCTCCTTCCAGGTCCACAGCCGGAAAAACCGCTCCACCGGGTCCCGTGCCATCCACGCGAGCTCCCCGGGGGTCAATACCGCCCCTGCCGCGTCCAGATGCGCCTCACAGACGGCTTCAATGTCCGCCCCGATGGTGCGCTGTGTCCCTGCAGCCAGGATGCACCAGATGCCGCTGTGGGAGATGCTGAAGGGCGGATAGCCCGGCGCGTACGGCTTCCCGTTTTCCCCAATGAGAATCTCCTCCTCCCGGCGGATCCCGACCGCCCGCATCATCAGGTACCCGGCGCCAAGGCACAGCAGCCGGTCCCGCTCCTGTCTGAACCGCCTGGCTTTCTCCGCCCGCGCCGGCAGGGCCGCCTCCACCGCGCAAAGGTCCTTTGCACTCAGTTCGTCCGCGCGCACGGCGCTGACCGTAACTTCCCGCATTTTTCCATTTCCCTTTCCTTGTTTGCGCTCCGGCCTTTCCCGCCGGCGCTCCCATCATATCACAGGGCGTCCGTTCTGGAAAGAAGGCCTGCCCGCGCAGGGACCGCCCTCCCCCGCACTTTGAGGAAAAGGTGTTTCTTCTGTTTTTTTGCAGGATCCCTTTCCCTCTGCCCAACGCGGACCTTGTGAGCCGTCCGGATGCATGCTATAATAGCCGCAGATTTGTTTGCGACACCCGGGGCCGGGGAGGATCATCCCTGTCCCGCCCGGATCAGAATAAAACGCCTTGCCGCCAAAGCATCCATCAGCAGCAGGACACAGAGCAGGAGGAAGAAAACATGACCCTTGAAAAAAAACGCCAGGGAGAGACCCTTGAACTGAAGCTGAACGGCTGGCTGGATACGGAATCCTCGCCGATCCTCGCCGAGGAGATCGGCGCGCTGGACGAGGGCGTGACCTCCCTGGTCATCGACTGTTCCGCACTGGAATACATTTCCTCTGCAGGGCTGCGCCAGCTGGTCGCCGCCCACAAAAAGATGGACGGCGCCCTGACGCTGCGCCATGTGTCCAATGAGATCATGGACATCATCAACATGACCGGCCTGTACAAAAAACTGCATATCGAAGCCTGACCGTTCCGGTTTATCCGGGCAGGATGAGGGGAGATCGATCAATGAAGGAGCGCCTCAGCAGACGGATCACCGCGTATTTTCTGATCATCCTGGTGGTGACGATCCTCTTCTCGGTGACCTGGAATGATTACAGCACCCGCAGATCCATCATTGAGATGGAAAAAAGCCTGGCGGAAGGCTGCTCAAGGGCCATTACCGCGCTGCTGGAGCATTACTACAGGAGTGACTCAAACGAAGACGCGTCCTCGGAGTCCTCCTTTTTTCTCTGGAACGCGGTCCGGAATTTTTGCAGGGGCTTCAATCAGGACGCTCTCTATATTTACACCGTTGACCCCGGCTCGTCCGGCCGCCGGATGCTGCTGGCCGTTTTGAGCGAAGAAACAGACGTGATCCCGCCCGACCGGGGTGCGGAACTGTTTCCTTTGCCGGATCATCCTCTGACTGCGGAGGAGTCCGCCCTTCTCTCCGGCAGGGAGTCCCTCGTACGGATCGATTGGAGGAAGGGCTTTGCCAGGGGGGCCCTCTGGATCTCCCTGCTTCCGGTAAGCGGGGATGCAGGGCCGTTCTTTCTGGGCATGGAATACAGCCTCGGTCTGGAAGACGGCCAGATTCTCAGCGACTTTTGGGCGGACATCCTTTTGCCAAACATTGCGCTGGGGGTCGCTTTTCTCGTGATGATCCTGATGTTCCGCAAAAGGGTCGCCATGCCGATCCGCCTGATCTCGGACCGCATGAAGCGGTTCTCCCGAAACAGCAGCAAGCTCCCGGAGCCGTTGGAGATCCACAGCAGGGACGAGATCGGGGAGATCGCCTCCTCCTTCAATGCCATGACGAAGGAGATCACTTCCTACATCGCCAATATCGAAAAGCTGACCAAGGAGCGCGTTGAGATCAATGTGCAGATGGACATCGCCCGCAGGATCCAAAACGGCCTTGTGCCGGAAAAGCGTGTTCTTAAGGACGAAGCCTTCTGCGTCAGCGCCATGACCCGCCCGGCCAAAGCGGTCGGCGGAGATTTCTATGACTGCTTCCGCCTGAAGGACGGTGCTGTCTGTATCCTGATGGGAGACGTATCCGGCAAGGGGATCACCGGCGCCCTTTTCATGGCGGTCATCAAGACCATGATCCGGGAGAAGCTGGCCCTCGGTCTCTCCCCCGCCCAGGCCCTGAACAGCACCAACGAACAGCTGCTCCTGCAGAACCCGGAAGGCCTTTTCGCCACGGTTTTCGTGGCCATCCTGGACCAACGCACAGGGGATCTGAGGTATGCCAACGCCGGGCATACCCGCCCCGTCCTGCTGGGGAACGGCGCCCGGTTCCTGACGCCGGATACCGGGATCGCCCTCGGGTTGTTTGACGATGCCGGGATCCTGGACGAGCACATGCTTTTATCCCCCGGGCAGGGCCTTTTTCTCTATACGGACGGCCTGCCCGATGCCCTCAACGCGCAGCGGCTCCCCTTTGGCACGGACCGCCTGCTCGCGGCGCTCAGGGAGATCCCCCGGGGGCCTGATCCGGCGGAGACGGTCCTCCAGCGGATCTGCGCCGAGGTAGACGCCTACCGGGAGGGCGTCGAGCCCTTTGACGACATGGCGCTGCTGACCCTGTTCCGTTCATCTCCCCTCTCCGGCGGGGAACTGTGTCCGCTGCCGGTTTCGCTTTCCTCCTTCCAGGCCATCAAAAAAGCCGTTTTCGCCCTGACCGGTGACACGCCCGCCGCTAAAAAGGCGTTGCTGGCCTGCGACGAGGCCCTTACAAACATCGTTCAGTATTCGGGGGCCTCCCGCCTTGCCTTCCGCTGCTCCAGGCAGGGAGACAAACTGTGCGTCGTTTTCTCTGACGACGGGATCCCCTTTGACCCCACGGCTGCCTTTTCGCAGGAAAAGCCCTTCGAGCAACTTGACAGCGGCGGCATGGGGCTGATCCTGATCCGCCAGACCGCCTCCGAGACCCGGTATGTGCGAGAGGACGGAATGAATGTGTTTACCCTGGCGTTTTCCCTGTGATTCCTGCCGCCCGCGCGGCATTCGTAGCGCTGCCGCAAAGGCCCGCTGAGGAGGACTGTCCTATGCAAAGCACGTTTTACGACCTGTTTCTTGATCAGGTTCAAAAAAACGGAAAGAAAACCGCGATCATCGACCCCGCTGCAGGCGGACGGCTGACCTTTGCCGAACTCGCCGATTATGCCAAACACGTGGCGGCCAAGATGAGGGCCGCGGGGATCGGGCAGGGGGACACCGTGGCCTTGATCCTGCCCAACGGACTGGATCAGACGGCCGCCATCCTGGCCGCGATGGCGCTTCGGGCCGCCTTTGCCCCGCTGAACGGGCTGTACCCGAAAGAACGTCTGAAATACATCTGCATGGACTGCCGGGCAAAGCTGGTGGTGACGCCGGACTTCTTCGGAGATGCGTCTTCCTTCGCGCCGCTTGATACGCAGGATCTTCCCCGGCCGGAGGATCTGGCCGTGCTGATCTATACCTCCGGCTCCACGGGAGCCCCCAAGGGCGTGATGATCGATCAAAGGGGTCTGTACTGCTGCGCCCGGCGCATGGACGAAGGCCTGACCTGGCGGGACGACGACGTCATCGGCCTCGGGGCCCCGTTCTTTTTTGTGGCGGGGCTGCAAAGCCTCCTGGTCTCGCTGTCCCTGGGGCTGAGCGCCATCCTGATCCCGCTGGCGGCGATGCGGGATCCAAGGATGCTCGCAGGAGTCCTTGCAGAGAACCAAGTCACGGTCTCCTTTATCAGTCCCAAGATCCTCCGGTATTTCACGCCGGCAGATCAAACGCTGCGCAGGGTCGTGGTCGGAAGCGAACGGCTTTCGGGCATCGCGTCCGGCAAGTTTGAGATCATCAACAGCTACGGCCTGTCCGAGAGCGTGGGCGGCATCCTCTGCTTCCCCGTGGACAAGGCCTGGGACAATACGCCGGTGGGCACTCCTGTGGGAGAGGAGAAGGTCTATCTTCTGGACGAAGCGGGGAACGAGGCGCAGGAGGGCGAGATCTGCCTGACCGGGCATCTGGCGCTGGGCTATGTCAACCGCCCGGAGGAGACCGCGGCGGTATTCGTCCCCAATCCGTTCCGCGAAAAGGACGGCTTCGACCGGATGCTGCGCACCGGCGACCTGGGCCAAAGGCTCCCGGACGGAAGCATTGTCTTCCTCAACCGCAAGGACTGGATGGTCAAGATCAACGGCCAGCGGGTGGAGCCCGGGGAGATCGAGGCCGAACTCCGCCGGCTGGAGGGCGTTTCCGATGCCGCGGTAAAGGACTATACCGACGCGGAAGGCCAGACCTTCCTGGCCGCCTATTACGTGTCGGCGGAGCCCATGGCTGACAGCGCCCTGCGCGCGGCCCTGGGACGCAGGCTTCCGGCGTACATGATCCCGGCCACCTTTACCCATCTGACGTGTCTGCCCATCAACGCCAACGGCAAACTGGACCGCGCCGCCCTGCCCCGCCCCGAGGCCGGGCAGCAGGCCGCTTTCTCCTGGCCGCAGCCGGAAAACGACACGCAGCGCAAAATATTCGACTGTGCCGCCGAGGCGATGGGGCATGCCAACTTTGGCGTCTCTACCGATCTGTTTGAGGCTGGCATCACCTCCATCGGCGTGATCCGGCTGAGCATGCTGCTGGACAAGGCGTTCGATGTCCCGGTCTCCATCCAGGATCTTCAGCAATATACCACGGTGCAGAAACTGGAAAGCTTCCTGCGGACCCAAACCAAGCGGGGGTCGTATCCGCTGCAGGCGGACTACCCGCTGACCCAGACCCAGATGGGCATTCTGGTGGAAAGCGCTTTGCATCCGGATACGACGGTCTACAACATTCCCCTGCTGTTCAGGCTTTCCGAAAAGATCGACGTCCCGCGTCTGAAAACGGCGGTGGAACGGGCGATCGCGGCGCATCCCTATCTGAACGCGGTCCTCTTTTCGGACGAACAGGGCCGCTTCCGGGTACGGCGGAAGGATGATCTCCCCCCCGAGGTCACCATCGTCAAGTCCGCCCGTCTGCCCTCTCCCCTCGTCACCCCCTTTGAGGTGATGGGCGGAAAGCTTTACCGCGCCACGATTTACCTGACGGAGGAGGGCCCCTGGCTCTTCCTGGATTTCCATCACACCGTCAGCGACGGGACCAGTACGGCGGTGTTTATCCGGGATGTCAACGAAGCCTATGCCGGCCGGGAGGTGGACAAGGAAAGCTATACGGGATATGAGATCGCCCTGGACGAGGAAAAGCTGCGCGGGACCGACCGCTATTCCGAGGCGAAAAAATGGTTTGACGGGCTGCTTGCGGACGCGGACAAGGAGATGCTGCCCCTCGGAGACACCTGGGGAAAGCAGCCGGAAGCGGGCACGCTTCTGATTTCTTCCGGGGTGGACCTGTCCGCGATCCATTCCTTCCTGGAGACAAACGGTTTTTCGGAAAACGCGTTCTTCAACGCGGTGTTTGCCTTTGTGCTGAGCCGGTTCACCGGGAAACGGGACGCGCTCTATACCACGGTTTACAACGGCCGGAGCGATTCCCGCGCGAGCCGCAGCGTGACCATGATGGTCAAGACCTTCCCGGTCCGCTGCCCGACGGAAGCCGGGGAGCGCGTTCACGCCCTGGTGGAAAAGATCGGCCGGCAGCTGATGACCAGCATGACCCATGATCTTTATTCCTTCGCGGAGATCGCGCGGGAGTACGGCATCGCTTCGGAAGTGCTGTTCGCCTATCAGGGGACGGAATTCCTGCACGATACCATCGGCGGGGAAAAGGCGGAGATGGTCCCCCTGCTGCAGACGGAAGCCAAATCGCCGCTGAACATCGGTCTGTTCGAGAAGGACGGGAAGCTGCTGTTCAACTGCGAGTTCCGCAAGGATCTGTTCAGCGAGGACTACGTGCGCAGGTTCGTCTCCTGCCTGGAGCAGGCCGCTGTGGAATTTACCCGCAGGGAGTTTTTGCGTCAGGTCTGCCTGACGGACGAAAAGACCCTGAAGGAGATGGACGCCTTCAACCATACCGAGCGGCCCTATCCGGTTACGGACATCGTGACCCTGTTCCGGGCGGCCGCCGACAAATACCCCGACAGGCCCGCCGTGGTCTTCAAGGAAGAGCAGCTCACCTACCGGCAGACAGACGAGATCTCGGACCGCATCGCCGGATTCCTCAAGGGCAAGGGCATCGGCAAAGGGGACATCGTCCCGATCCTGATCCCGCGCTGCAGCGAAATGGTGACCGCAACGCTTGGCGTCCTCAAAGCCGGCGCCGCCTATGAGCCGCTGGATCCCTCCTATCCGCCGGAACGGCTGGCCTTTATGATGAAGGACGCCGGCTGCCGCTTCCTGATCGCGGACGAGGCCCTGGCAGGCCGGGTGCCGGATTATCATGGAAACGTCCTTCTGACAAAGGACATCCCCGCGCTTCCTGCCTGCGGCAGGGACAGCGCCCATCCCGGGGTGGAGGACCTGTTCGTCCTGCTCTACACCTCCGGCTCCACCGGCGTACCCAAGGGCGTCATGATGCATCACGCCAACCTGGCCAACCTGTGCGGGTGGTATCGGGAATGCTACCGGCTGGACGAGCAATGCCGGGTGGCAGCCTATGCCAGCTACGGCTTTGACGCCAACATGTTTGACCTATACCCCGCCCTGACGACCGGCGCCTGCGTGTGCATCGTGGAGGAAGAGATCCGCCTGGACCTTCTGGCGCTGGAGGCCTGGTACCGGCGCCGGGAGATCACCCACGGCATCATAACGACCCAGGTCGGCCGGCAATTCTATACCATGGCTTCCGTTCCCTCCATGCGTTACCTGGTTGTAGGCGGCGAAAAGCTGGTGCCCGTAACTCCCAGGGAGGGCGGCACCCTGCTGATCAACGCCTATGGGCCCAGCGAATGTACGGTGGCTTCCACCATGGGGCCCGTTGAAAAAAGCTGCGAGCGTGTTCCCATCGGCAAGGCCGTGCCCAATTTCAAATGCTACGTGGTGGATGAGCACCTGAACCGCCTTCCGCCGCTGGTGCCCGGCGAGCTGCTCGTGGCCGGCCGGGGCGTCGGGATCGGCTATTTGAACCGGCCGGACCTGACGGAAAAAGTCTTTATTCCCAACCCGTTCTGCGCGGAGCCGGAATATGCCCGGGCGTACCGCACGGGAGACGTGGTCCGGCTCCTGCCGGACGGCAATTACGATTTCATCGGCCGCAACGACGGGCAGGTCAAGGTACGCGGCTTCCGCATCGAGCTTACGGAAGTGGAAAGCGTCATCCGGGAATTTCCCGGCATCACCGACGCCACAGTGCAGGCCTTCGAGCATGAGGGCAGCGGAGAAAAATACATCGCCGCCTATGTGGTGAGTGCCGCCCCTGTGGATGAAGCCGCCCTGAAGCGCTTCATCCGCGCCCGCAAGCCCCCGTATATGGTGCCGTCGGTCCTGATGCAGATCGACGCGATCCCCCTCAACCAGAACCAGAAGGTCAACAAAAAAGCCCTGCCGAAGCCGGTCTGGCAGCCGGAGGAGATCGTTCCGCCCAGGAACGAGACCCAGCAGAAAATCTTTGACTGCGTCGCCGAGGTGGTCGGACATACCCAGTTTGGCGTCACGACGGATATTTTTGAAGCCGGGCTCAGCTCCATCGGTGCCATCCGGCTGAATGTGCTTTTGTCCAAGGCCCTGGGCATCCCGGTATCCATTCAGGATCTGCGGAGCCATCCCACGGTGGAGGCGCTGGAAACGCTCCTTTCCAGCAAGGCAGGCGAGGAGACCTACGCCCTGCAGGCGGACTATCCGCTGACCCAGACCCAGATGGGCGTCCTGGTGGAGTGCGTCTCCCATCCGGAGTCCACCCTCTACAATATCCCTGCGCTGTTCCGTCTCTCCGAAAAGATCGACCTGGAGCGCCTGAAGACGGCGGTAGAGCAGACCATTGCCGCCCATCCCTACCTGAACATGACTGTCTTTACCGACGCGCAGGGCAACTTCCGGGCCCGGAGGCAGGATGACACGCCGCCGGAGGTGGAGATCGTGGAGGCGGAGCGCCTGCCCGACCCCCTGACGGCCCCCTTTGAACTGATCGGCGGGAAACTCTACCGCGCCAGGATCTACCGCACGCCGGAGGCCCACTGGCTGTTCCTGGAGATGCACCATCTCCTGAGCGACGGCAGCAGCGTGGCCGTGCTCCTGAACGACATCGACGAGGCTTACGCCGGCAGGCCTTTGGCCAAGGAAACCTTTACCGGCTTTGAATTGGGCCTGGAGGAGGAAAAGCTGCGCAAGTCGGACCGCCACGGCGAGGCAAAGGCCTGGTTTGATCAGCTGCTCTCGGAAGCGGACAGAGAAATGCTTCCCCCGGGGGATGTCTGGGGCGAAAGCGCTTCCTCCGGCTCCTTTATCGAGCCTTCGGGCATGGATTCCAAAGCCATCGGGACCTTCCTCAGCACCTACGGCCTGTCCGCGAACGCGTTCTTCAACGCGGTGTTTGCCTTTGTGCTGAGCCGGTTTGCCGGAAAACAGACGGCGCTTTACACCACCATCTACAGCGGGCGGAACGATTCCCGCACCAGCCGCACGGTGGCCATGATGGTCAAGACCTTCCCTGTCTTCTGCGGCCTGGATCCAAATGAAAGCATCCCGGCCTTTGTGGAGTCCGTCGGCAAGCAGCTGATGACCAGCATGGCCAACGATCTTTACTCCTTCGCCGAGATCGCCCAGGCCCACGGGATCGCCTCGGACGTTATGTTCGTGTATCAGGGAAAGGATTTCCTGTTTGACTCGATCGGCGGCGAAAAGGCGGAGATGGTCCAGATCACCATGGCGGATGCCAAGGCGCCGCTGCATGTGGAGATCTTCGAGAAGGACGGACAGCTGGTGTTCAGCTGCGAATTCCGCAAGGATCGCTTCAGCGAGGACTACGTCCGCAGACTGATCGCGTGCATCGATCAGGCGGCGATGGCCTTCACGCAGGGCCGCCTGATGCGGGACGTCTGCCTGACGGACGAAAAGACCCTTGCCGAGATGGATGCCTGGAACGAAACGGAGAAGCCCTATCCGGTCACGGATATCGTATCCCTGTTCCGGGCGGCCGCCGACAAATACCCCGACCGGACCGCCGTGGTCTTTAAAGAAGAAGAGTTGACCTACCGGCAGGTGGACGATCTTTCGGACCGGATCGCCGGCTTCCTGCGCAAGCACGGAATCGGCAAAGGAAGCATCGTATCCATCCTGATCCCCCGCTGCAGCCTGATGGTGACCGCCTCCCTGGGCGTACTCAAATCCGGCGCGGCCTACCAGCCGCTGGATCCGTCCTATCCCGCGGAACGGCTGGGCTTTATGATGAAGGACGCGAACTGCCGCCTGCTGATTGCGGACGAGGCGCTGCTTGAGAAGGTCCCGGACCATCACGGCGAGGTCCTTTTGACCAAAGACATCCCCTCGCTCCCCTCCTGCGCGAGGCTGAAGGGGCATCCGGACCCGGAGGACCTGTTCATCCTGCTCTATACCTCCGGCTCCACCGGCACCCCCAAGGGCGTGATGCTCGAGCACGGGAACCTTGCGAACTTCTGTTCCTGGTACCGGGAGTATTATCAGCTGGATCAGGCCTGCAAGGTGGCGGCCTATGCCAGCTACGGCTTTGACGCCAACATGATGGACCTTTACCCTGCGCTGACGACCGGCGCCTGCGTGTGCATCGTTGAGGAAGAGATCCGCCTGGATCTTCTGGCCATGGAGATCTGGTTCAAGCGCCGGGGCATCACCCATTCCTTCATGACCACGCAGATCTGCCGGCAGTTCTACACCATGACCTCCCTGCGCCAGCTGCGCTACCTGACCGGCGGCGGGGAGAAGCTGGTGCCCGTCGCGCCCAAGGCGGAGGAAACCAGACTGATCAACGGCTATGGGCCCACCGAATGCACCATTTTCTCCACCACCATGCCGGTGGAGCGGCTGTATGAGCGGGTGCCGATCGGAAAGCCGCTTGGCAATTACAAGTGCTATGTGGTGGATGAGCACCTGAACCGCCTGCCGCCGCTGGTGCCCGGGGAACTGCTGATCTCCGGCCGCGGTGTGGGCAGAGGCTACCTGAACCGGCCTGACCTGACGGAAAAAGCCTTTATCCGCAATCCCTTCACCGACGCTCCCGACTATGCCCGGGCCTACCGCACCGGGGATATCGTGCGGCTGCTTCCGGACGGCAGCATCGACTTCCTCGGCCGCAATGACGGACAGGTCAAGGTGCGCGGCTTCCGCATCGAGCTGGCCGAGGTGGAAGCCGTCATCCGGGAGTTCCCCGGGATCAAGGACGCCACGGTCCAGGCCTTTGACAACGAAAGCAACGGGGAAAAGTTCATCGCCGCCTATGTGGTGAGCGAAAGCAGCGTGGACGAAGCCGCCCTGAAGGACTTCATCCGGCAGCGCAAGCCCGCCTATATGGTGCCCCCGGTCGTGATGCAGATCGACGCGATCCCCCTCAACCAGAACCAGAAGGTGAACAAGCGGGCGCTGCCCAAACCCGAGTGGAAACAGGACGCGCGTTCCTACACCGCGCCGGTCACGGACCTGCAGAAAAAGCTGTGCGCGATGTTTGCCGACGCCCTGGGACTTGAGCGGGTCGGCATCAACGAAAACTTCTTCGAGCTGGGCGGGACCTCCCTGACGGTGGCCAAGATCGCCGTCAAAGCGGCCTCCGATAATCTGCCGATCGCCTTTAAGGACATTTTCGACTATCCCACGGTGGAGGCCCTGGAAAAGTACGTCCTGTCCATCACCCAGAGCGGCCCGGCCTCGGCGAAGGAGGTCAGCCAAACGGAGCATCCCTCCCTCGATCACAACCGTCCGGAGGAACTGCCCGGGATGCGTACGGCGGATATCGGGGACGTGCTGCTGACCGGTCCCACCGGCTTCCTTGGAATCCATGTGCTCAAAGAGCTTTTGGAGCATACCGACCACAGGATTTACTGTCTGACCCGCGGCGAGAAGTCGGGGATCGAGTCCCGTCTGAAGGGGATGCTGATGTACTACTTCAGCAATCCTTACGAATCGCTTTTCGGCAGCCGGATCATTCCCGTGAGCGGGGACATTACGGACCGGGACGGGATCCTGGCGCTCAAGGAGCTTCCCTTCACAACGGTGATCAACTGCGCGGCCTGTGTCAAGCACTTCGCCGCGGACGATCTTCTGGAGCGGACCAACTGGCACGCTGTGGAGAATCTGATCGATCTGTGCGTGGATACCGGGCGCAGGCTCACCCAGGTCTCCACCCTCAGCGTGGCCGGAACCAGCGTCAACCTCCACATCAGTCCGGAAAAGAGAATGCGGGAGAACGAGCTGTTCTTTGGCCAGTCGCTGGAGAACAAGTACGCCTATTCCAAGTTCAAGGCCGAGGAGGCCATCCTGAACGCCATCGAGCAGCGGGGCCTGAACGCGCGGATTGTCCGCGTTGGCAACCTGATGCCGCGCTACAGCGACGGCGAGTTCCAGATCAACTCCGTCACCAATGCCTTCATGCGGTCCCTCAGGGCATTCACGGCCCTGAAGAAGGTGTCCGTATCCATGCTGGACCAGCTCCTGGAGTTCTCCCCCATCGACTGCACGGCGGCCTCCGTCGTGGCGCTTTCCGCCGTGGAAAACTTTACGGTCTTCCACGCGACAAACAGCCACCAGGTGCAGATGGGCGACGTGATCGAATCCCTGAACCGCTGCGGCATAAACGTTGAAATCGTGGAGGAAAAGGATTTTGAGGATTCGTTCCGCGCTGCCCTGGACGACGAGGCGCTGTCCATGACCGTTTCCCCGCTGATCGCCTATCAGGCCTCGGACCGGAATACGAAGGAATTCAACATCGGGTACGACAACGCTTTTACCACCAAGGCCCTGTACCGGCTGGGGGTCAAATGGCCCATCATCAGCGAGCCCTACCTGGACCAGGTGTTCACCGCGCTTGGCGCCATCGGCTTCTTTGACCTGATGACCGACGAGTAAGCCTCCGGAAAGCCTTTCATCGCTTATCCCTCGCGGATAAGCGATTTTCTTTTCACCGGGCGGTCCAAAAAGGCTTCCATTCGGAGGCTTGGGGGGAGCGGTGCCGCAGGATGGAAGGCGCGGCATCGATTCCCGGATATCTTTCCCAAACGGCGCGGGGCCGGCAGGCCGCATTGCCTTAAGCGCCGGCGGACGGTCTTACAGGATCGGGTCCTCCCCTTTCAACGCCGGATCAGCGTTTTTTTCCTTTGGCTCCGCACGCCCCTTGCCGTCCTCCTCCAGCAGTCCCTGTTCCCGCACCACTTCCCCCAATCGATCATAATGATTGCCCTTTACATAAGGAATGCCGCCGGCATACACGTCATAATCGTTGCCGCCCTCCTCGTAATCGTCGCCGCAGTATCTTATTTCCTGTTCATTCATGCCGTTTTCGGCAAGATACCGGCGGACAGCGTTCGGTTTTCCGTATTGGGCCGGTACGATATCAAAGGAAGAAGACCCGCCGATCATGACATGTCCTTCCGAAAACACTTCCTTTACATAAGGATACCTCTTTCTGCGCTTGCTGCGGTCCGGGTCATAAGCCAGTTTATCTGCGAGGTCTGCTTTTGTTCCAAGCACAGGGAAGGTCAGCGCCCCGTGGAATGGAATTCGAGCGTATCGCCGGCGAAGTCAAACAGACCAAATCATGTCTTTCAAACGTTCCCTGACCACGGCGTCATCATCAATAATCATCGTTTTATACATATATGCCTCCGCATGGAGAATCCTTTTCCATCATGATCATCGTGTCGCATTAAACAGACGGAAACGCTACACCAATCAATTGTCAAATACCCCAAAAAATCAAAAGAACGAAACGCAGCACAAAGACGTGTCCGCCCCGGACTGCCGCATGCGGCCGACGGGAAACGGACACGTCTTTTCAAAGGAACCCGTTTGCAGTTTTATTGTGCCGCGGCAGTCCCCTCACGCAACGGCATCCTGATCGGGTCCTCCGTTTTAACCCATTCACGACCCGGTCCCATGCGCAGGGAGCGCGTTGGTCTTTTGTGCAGATCTCAGATAAACGGCATGGCGGCGGGCGGCGGACCCGCATCCAGGACAGCCGGCCCGCGGCAGGCGATGCCTCCCGTTTTATCCGATCTCCCCATCCGCCTCCGTTATCGTCCTGCAGAAAGCTTCGATCTCTTCCCGCCTCCCTTCCGCATCCTCCCTGCACTCCACACCGCAAAGGCCCAAATGCCCGCAGCACCGGATCTCAAGGTGGCCGAAAAAGTGCTCAATGGTGCCGATGATGCGCTCGCATTCCTTCATGCCCGGGCCGGTGCGCAGGGCGACCGCGCAGCCTTTCTTGCCGGGCGCAAGCGCAGCATGGGGCGCGTGGGTGTTGCACCAGGGGGTACAGCGGTCGATGAAGGCCTTGAACTGCCCGGGAACATCCGCCCAATAGGAGGGCGAAACACAGACCAGGAGGTCCGCCTGCTCAAATTCCTCCATCAACTGCGCCACGTCGTCCTGCAGGACGCATTCGGCTGTCCGGTGGCAGTTTCGGCAGCCCCTGCAGAAGGCAAAGCTGTAGTCGTCGATGCACACGCTCCGGACCGCAAAGCGCCCTGAAAGCTGCCCTGCGATGATCCCGGCGATCGCCGCCGTCGCGCCGTCACGGACAGGACTGCAGTTAAGAATCAGTGCTTTCATACAATTCCCCCATAAAATACTGTTCCTGAAACGCGATGGTCCGCAGGATCTCCTCCCTGTCCGGCCTGCTTCCGTCCACGCTGACGATCCATTTGTCCTCCCGGTCGTTCAGCCTGTGCAGGACAGCGACGACCTTTCCGCAAAAAGTCCGGATGGGCTCCGGCGCGCCGAACACATAGACGTCCTGCTCCTCCCCGTCCCCGGCGAACACGCCGTCCACATAGCCGTAGTTGACCGGATAGATCAGGTCCGGATGCAGCGGATGCACGCTGCCCAAGGGACGGTCGATGGTGCCGGCAACCTGCCGGCCCAAAATGCTGCTGTAATCCGGATGCCCGATTTCCATCCGGTAGATCCTTAAGTCGTTCCCCTGGCCGTCCTGCAAGATGCGCCAGAAGGTGCAGTCCTATTGCTCATACAGCCCGGTATGATCGGTGGAGATGTACACGCAGGGAAAGCCGTCCGCCTTGGCCAGGTGGTACACATGCTCCAGCAGCTTGCCCATGCGCCGCTTTCCGCGGTGCTGCGGGAAGGTATAAACGAACCCCGCCCAGGGTGTCATCTCCTCCGCCGGGATCTCATCCCGCTCCGCATAGGTGCAGAAGGCGATCAGAGAATCGCCCTCGGTCAGGAGCAGCAGCCTGCTATCCCTGCCCAGGACCGCGTGGAAACGGCCGTCCCGCAGCAGCTGATACAGATACTGCCCCGCGCGCCAGTCGCAGCGCCCGATCTCTTTCAGCCAGCGTGCCCCCCGGCAGCCGGTGAAATACGCTTCGATCTTCATCCCATCACCAGATGTACGGGATCACCTTGCACCGGACCCGCTTCTTGTATTCTTTATACCCCGGGAGCCCTTTCTCCAGCACCTGCTCCTCGTTGCGGATCCGCCAGGCGATGATCGGGAAATAGGCCAGCAGGATGGCAAAGGAAAGCGGTGACCCCAGCACCAGCGGCATGGAAAGGAACAGGAGCAGCGTGGCCATGTACATCGGGTGCCGGACGACGCCGTACAGTCCGGTATCGATCACCTTCTGATTGTCCTGCACTTCCACCGTCCGGGACAGGTATGCGTTCTCCCGCAGCACCTCGGCATACAGGGCGTAGGCCAGCAGGAATACCGCTGCCGCGGCCCAGGACACCCAGGCGGGGAGGACGATCCATTGAAATCTGAAATTCAGCCCCGCTACGATGAACGCCGCCAGGAACATCAGTCCGCTGAGGGCGATCACGGCCTTCTGCTCGGGCTGCTGTTCCTTAACGTCGAGCCGCTTCCGCAGCAGCTCCGGGGCCTTCTTCATCATGACCAGCCCGGCAACGAACATCGGGATGAAAAGAATCCCCATCAGCAGCCATCCCTGCCAGTAAGCAAACGTCCCCGCCGGCAGGAACAGCAAAAGCCCCACCAGGATCAGGCCGGCCAGGAATTTCACAATCGCCTGTGAAAACAGTTTTGCGTCCATCTTATCCCTCCCCATTGTCGCGCAGCCATTGAACCGATCGCTCAAGTGCCCAGATCGTTTTGGTTTCCATAACGCACCTCGCGTTCCGCTCCTTTGCCAGTTTCAGCCGCGCACGCAGATCGATCTCCCCGTCGCCCAGGGCCAGGTGATTCTTCGGCGGCGTTTCCGTCCCATCGTGAATGTGAAAATGGATCAGCCTTTCCCGATGCTCCGTCAGGAACGGAACGTCCGTCTCCCCGGTGGCCTTGGAATGCCCGATATCCCAGGTGAGAGCGAACTTCGGGCTCTCCAGGAGGCAGTCGATCGCCTTTTTCTCATACGCCCTGAAACCGTCCGTGTTTTCAACAGCCATCATGATCCCGCTGCAGCCGATCCATTCCTCGCACAGCGCGCGGAAGGCCGCAAAGGATCTCATGTAGGGCTCAAAGTCCCGCTCGTACAGCTGCACCTTCCTCTCCGGCAGGGTGATGTAGACGCCGTGATGCATGTGCATGTTGATTGTCAGCGGCTGCGCGGGATCCCCGTACCGGTCCCGCAGGGGCAGCAGGGCCTTCGCTGCCAAAATGGTCCTGCGGACGGTTTCCAGATAGGCCTGCGATACCAGCGGATTGAAATCCGCGATGTTCAGGTTTTCGTCCAGGTGGATGGTATAGTACAGCCGGTGCCGCACCGCGGTCCTCGTCAGCTCCTCCGTCCGCTCCAGCCTGTCCGCCTGATATTCCGGAAAGTTCATGTTCAGTTCGATAAAGTTCAGTCCCAGCGCTTCGCACAGGGCGGCGTTTTCCTCCAGGGTATGATTCTCGATCAGCGTCGGCATACCAAACTGCATCGTGTTCTTCCTTTCTCCGCGCCTGTGAAACGGTCACTTCCAGCGCACTTCGTGATCATGGAAAAGGCAGATGCCATCCTCGCCGCAGGACAGGGTATTCAGGTGATCCGTGTCCCGTCCGAAGACCTCGCGCCGGGTGAAGAGCACTCCGTCCAATCCTTTTTCCACGGTTTCAAGAAGAAGATACTCCGCTTCCGCCAGCGGCTCAAGCAGGTCCGGCACGGTGCCGGGACGGAATGCTTCGCTTTTCAAAAGCAGATGCCTTCGGCTGAACTGCAGCAGCCAGATCTCCGTCGGTTCGCGGACCGCGTCGATCCGGACCGTGATCTCCGTAGCGTCGGTGATCTCCCTGCCCTTTTCCGTGTGCTTCCACTCTTCCCGGACGGTCTGGCCGGCGGAGGAGCCGGGGGGATTCATCGCCGCGCTCACGGCCATAAAATCGCCCGGTACGGCAAACACCTGGCCGGAGGGGGCCAGACGAACGGGATTGAAGAAAAAGCGCGTCTCCGCCTGCCCCGGAACAAAGCGGAGGACCGCATCCATGCTGACGGTACCGCTGGCTTCATCGACGTTAAAATCGATGGCCGCAAACCCGTCGTCCACGTTGTACACGATGCGGCCGTCCTCTCCGGATCCCCCCGGGCGCATGAAGCAGATGAGCCGAAGCCCGCCGGTCTCCCCAAAGACATACACAGGCTCCTCGTCCGGCGCTGTCCGCACGCAGGAAGCCTCAAGGATGCCCCCCTCGCCCGCAGAAGCGGACAGGTCCTCCGTGGTGATCAGCAGGCCGATCAGCCGGGACCCTTCCGGCAGATCCACATCAAGCGCCTCCCCGGAGCAAAGCACTGCGGCGAAACACAACGCCAGAATCAGGAATGCGGCCGTCCTTTTCTTCATTGTTGGTCCCTCCTGGAAACAGGCCCGGTCCCCTCCCCTGCAGACCCCCTCCCTGCGAAGGCCAACGGGGGGGACCGATACAGGCAGGATCTGCGATCGCGGCCGCGCGGGAACGCCGGGGTTCCGCGGCCGTTTGGATACAGCAGGCCGGAAAAGCCTTTTCTTCTTGATCCGTCCCGGGAGGGCTGTTTTGCCCCCGCTGTTATCCTTTCCCGTAGGTTTTGATAAAATGCCGGCTGAACGCCTCCGCCCGTGCGATCGCTTCTTCTGTCTTCTCCGGTTCCCGGTCGCACAGGTGGACCAGCGCCGAAATCGGCGTCGTATAGGCAAAGGCCAGCATGGCGGGGTCCTCCTTTTTTATCAGGCCTTTTTCCATCATACCGGAGAAGATGCGCGTGAACAGCTCCGTCAGCCCGGTCAGGAAGTGCTCTGTCGCCCGTTCCCGCGCGCGCGCGTCCCGGAACTGCTCCAGCATGAGCATCTTCCTCGTCTTCACGATCCGCTCGTCGCGGATCGTCAGATCCACCATCCGCATGGTCATGGAGACGAGGTCCTCCAGCGAATCCGGCGCCTGGAGCAGATGCCCGGCGGAGCCGAAGCGCTCCCCGTAATAGGCGGTCATCCGGTCCAGCAAAGCCTTCCACAGCTCCTCTTTGCTCTCGAAATGCCGGTACAGGGAGGATTTTCCCATCTTCAGGGACGCGGCCAGCTCCCGGAGGTTCGCTCCCGTATACCCCTTTTGAGAAAACAGATCCAACGCCGCCAGCAAGATCCTCTCCTTTGTGTCTTTCGCCATCACAGCACCTCCGGAAAATGCGACCGATCATTCGCATTTCCATTATAGCGACCGACCGGTCGCATGTCAACAGCACCCTGAACAAGCGTGCGCCCTGGATCGGGGCATTCCGGCATAGCGCCGGGGCACGCATGAACGGGCATTTGCAATTCCCGCTTTTGTGTGTTAAAAAGAAGATACCGCTTCGGACGTTTCGCATGAAGACGCTCGAAGCGGAACACCGGATACAAGTGAGGGCGCGAAACGATGCGGACGATCACCCGGGAACAGGCGAGACAGTTTATCCTCAGCAAACAGGGGCTGCTTGGGAACCATCGGTTTGTCGGGAAAGACGGGGCCTTTCAGTATGTGCGTCAGGCCGGATGCATCCAGTACGATCCTGTGGACGTTTGCGGAAAGAATGCCGAACTGACCCTGCAGTCCCGGGTAAAGGGATTTGCCAGGGAGGACCTTTATGACCTGCTGTATAAAGATCGGCTGCTGGTCGACTACGCGGACAAGGAGCTCTCGATCTTCCCGTCTGAGGACTGGCCCTATTTCTCCTTTTTCCGGGAGAGGAGCCGCGCGCACGGGAAAACGTTCCCGGGGCTGGCCGAACTTGAGGAGGAAGCCATCGCCTATATCCGGGAACACGGGCCTGTCTCCAGCGACACCCTGCCGATCGAGGGCGAGCTTTTTTGGCATTCCTCCATGCACTGGAGCGGGAACTGGGACAGAAAATCGCAAGCGGCCCGATCGGTTCTTGAGCAGCTTTACACAGACGGAACGCTGGTGATCCACCATAAAAACGGTTCCCGGAAGTTCTACGATCTGGCACAGCGGCATCTGGATCCGGCGCTTCTTCATGCGCCAAACCCCTGTGAAGGGGAAGATGCGTTTGTGTGCTGGCGTGTACTGCGGCGGGTCGGGGCGGTCGGGCTGATGTGGAACAGGAACAGCACCGCCTTTCTTGGCATCCCGCTGAACGCCGAAAAACGCAGGCAGGTCCTTTCCAGCCTGGAAGAAAGCGGAAAGCTCCATTCCGTCCGGGTGGAAGGCATATCCTCCCCTTTCTGCTTTCGCGCGGAGGATGCTTCCCTCATGCAAACGGTCCTGGACGGTGAATCAGACCTTCAACCCCGGCTGGAATTCCTGGCCCCGCTTGATCCCATGCTCTGGGACAAGGCGCTGATCGAAGCCCTTTGGGGGTTTCACTACAGTTGGGAGATCTATACGCCAGCGGCCAAGCGGAAATATGGATATTACACGCTGCCCGTGCTTTGGGGGGAGCGCTTTGTCGGCCGGATCGAGGCAGCGGCGGATCGAAAGGAACGGGTCCTGCAGGTGAAGCATTTCTGGCCCGAACCGGGGGTCCGGCAAACAAAAAAGCTCGGCACAGCCATCGGCAGCGCGGTCAAACGTCTGGCCCGATTCAACGGCTGCCTTCGGATTGCCGGCTGGGAGTGAATCGGGCAGGACCGCCATGGGCGTTTCCGGTCCGGTTTCTCCAAGGGGCCGTATCCGCCGAAAGCCGCCGCTCAACAGATAGTCCCGTGGGGCGCTTTCCCTTCACGGGCCTTTTTTTCTTTGGCGATTCCGCTTCCGCAGGGTACCGTCCATGAGCGTTGGGTCTGCGGAGCGTCCGCCGTAAGCCGGGAGCGGTCCTCCTCCCGGTATCGCGGAGCATACCAAGTACGATTCTTCTGCGTACTTGATTTCAAAACAGGATATAGTATCATTACAATACCATTCACAGGAAGGGAGGTCACCCTTGATCTTTCCTTCCTGGATCAGATCCGCCGGGATGCCGCCGATACGCGGGACAGCCTGCTGACAGAAGAAGCGCCGGAGGAACAGGAAGCCCTTCCCGCGGCGTCCAAAGAAAAGAATGCGTCCGGTCTCCCCCTGGATGCCGTGCAGATCCGCATCGTCCGCGCGCTCCTGGACGGGGAGGATCCATTGGAGCTTCTCAAGGCCCATCATTTGATGCCGTCCATGGCGGCGGACAGCATCAATGAAGCCCTGCTTGACCGGGTCGGCGATACCGTCCTTCTCTGTGAGGAGGACCATCTGATGCTGGTAGACGACTATATCGAAGAACTGGAACAAATCCTTGGAGGAACAGGCAATGGATGAACACAAAAAAGTCCCCAAGCGTATCGCGCAGACGGTGCTGAACTCTTTGAAGGGCGGCGTGGTGCCGCGCATCGGCCTGCCCTATATCACGGTCGGCAGAAAGAACGAAATTGCATCCCTGCTGCACGATGTGGAGATCATCGCAGAGGGCGGCGCGTCCTTCCGCTTCATCGTGGGGCGCTACGGCAGCGGCAAGAGCTTTCTCCTGCAGACCATCATTACGCTTTCAAAACGTTCTTTGCCCATTCTGAATTGCGGATAACAACGGCAGAATATTTCGCACATTTTATCAATCATAAGATCCGCTCTTTTCTATCTGTAGGGTGTCGGTAATCCTCTTTGGTTGTCGGGAGGATATATTTCACCATGGTCGATCCAATGGAGATTCCCACTCTTCCAAACAGCGTCGCCTTGGATAAAGATGGCGCTTTCATCCCCCATGGCAACGATAAGCCGCCATTTCCATCCAAGCCGCCGTATCTGTGATATGCGTCACGTTGGCCCAGCCGTGTTTGGGATTGTCCGGCCCCACGATATTGCCGGCCCAGGCGTAGGGGTCCGCTTTATAGACGTTCAGGCCCACGCGCTCCAACGCCTTCTGCGGGGCCAGCAGGGAGTAATACTCCCATGCCCGGCCGCCATCGCCAAGAAGGGCCTGTGCGATGACGGCCCACGCGTTGGCGTGGCAGAAGACAGCGCCGTTCTCGCCATTGCCGGGGTTATAGCCCGTGAATGGATCGTCTGCCTCCGGATAGGTGGCAAAGCCTGGTGAGATCAGCCTAAGTCCGACCGCCGTTTTCAGCTCGGCATCCACGTGCTGCATACCGGAAAGCTGCTGATCCCGGTTACCAACATCGCTGATGACCGCCCAGGATTGAGGATTCAGCCACAGTTTCCCGTAGGCGGAGCCTGGCCCGCCGATGGGGGTTCCCGCTTCGTCAAAGCAGCGATACCACCGGCACCGTTATAGGCATTCCTATGTCGGCCTCATGCACACCCTCTTCACCCTGGAAGACCGATTTGGCCTCTATGTGGAGGAAGTTGAGGGTGATGTTTGCCTGCGGGTGAACCTGCGGGACAGCCAGCAAGCAGCTGAACTGCACCGGATGCTGTACGAGTGGCAGGCAGCGGCCAATGCGCTGCGGAAGGGCGAGATCACCCAGGAAGCCTACGACCAGTGGCGTTATCATTTTCCAGATGGCGATACCACCCGGCGGTGGGTGAAAGTTCCGTCCCAGGGCTTGATGGATGATCTGGTTGCCGGTCTCCAGGAGAATCCAGACAGCGATCATAACTGATACCTCCATCGTTCTGAAAATGCATAGAAATAGGGCTAACTGATCTACACAAAATCAGTTAGCCCTCATTTTCAGAATGATGGATTTTTGTTGCCAAATTGTTGCCACGCGGGACCTTGACCGCCCGAACCCCCTTATTTTACGCAGGCTTCAGGATTTCAGCCTTTATTCCCACTCTATGCAATCTAACGCTTTTAGCTTAATTTCCGTTTCTCCTGTTCGTTCTCGTGATTCTGATTCTACAGATGATCTGTATTCTCCATGCTCTACAGCCTCGGTTTATCAATTCTTTATCAGCGTGATAAAGAGGCTGTTTTGCCGTGGATCGCGGGGGATTATTCCCCTGGAATCATTATATAACATTTCTGGGCTTCCATCAAGTAAACGCGATCACCTGCGGCGAGATTTTTTTGGTGCAACAATACATGATCGGCAATGCTTTCGCGGAAATTTCAGTTGACAAAAAAGAAAATCGGGATATATGGTCGTCCATGGCAATTCTGCTGATAACAGTAACATGATTCTGGGGTAGTGACATCATCATCCTGTGGTGAGCAATCCCCACAGGGTCATCAAAAGAAGGGGGAACCACATGTTTTATATTGTGCGCATTTATGCGGATTGCCAAATCTATGACAGTAACTTTGACGAACTGGATGACGCTGCTTCCTTCATGGCTCAGACAGAATAATAGTCCGTGGTAATATTCTTTTCCTGCATATGGTGCCAACATGATTAAAGGGGTGCGATGGCGTCCAGGATGGTCTTTTCCAGGGCTTCCCGGCCATAGCTGTCCACAGCGGCTTTATTCTTTTCGCCGTGGGTCAAGTTGCCCGCGCCGCCGATGCAGCCGTTCACGCAGGCCATGCCCTCGATGAAATTGGCGTCCAGCACATTCCTGCTCTTTTTGAGCAGCGCCATTCGGCACTCCTCGATGCCGTCGCAGGCGCATGCTTTCAGTTGGAAATCATCCAGGTGCTGCTCCTTCAGGCCCTCAGCCACGGCATCGGACAGGCCGCCGCTGCGGGCAAAGATGCGGCCAAAGTAGCTGGCGTTGTCCAGCACGTCCTCGGTCAGGGTGGTGATGTCGATGTCCCGGCTGTCCAGCAGCGCCTGCAGTTCCTCAAAGGTAATAGCGGCGTCCACCCAGGGCTTCACATCGTCCAGCTGCACTTCAGCCTTTTTTGCGGTGCAAGGGCCGATGAACACGATTTTCGCGTTTGTTTCGTGTTCCTTGATGTATTTGGCGATGGTCCCCATGGGCGACAGATTGTGGGAGATATAAGGAACCAGGGCGGGGAAGGCGGTTTTGACATAGCGCACGAACGCCGGGCAGCAGGAGGAGGTCAGGAAGCCTTTTTCCGTCAATTCCTTGGATTCCGCCTGGGCCACCATATCCGCCCCCAGGGCGACTTCCACCACGGTGTAGAAGCCCAGCTCCTTGATGCCGGTGATCACCTGGCCCAGCTTGGCGTAATTCAGCTGGCTGCCGATGGCGGGCGCCACCAGGGCGTACACCTTGTATTTGGTGTTGCCCTGGCTCTTTTTCAGCATGTCAATCACGTTGATGATGAAGGACCGATCCGAGATCGCGCCGAAGGGGCACTGATAAACGCACGCGCCGCACTGGATGCATTTTTCGTCGTCGATTTTGGCGGCATTGTCCTCGTTGATGGAGATGGCTTTGATCTTGCAGGCGTTTTGGCAGGGGCGCTTGCGGTTGACGATGGCGCTGTAAGGGCACACCTTGGCGCACTGGCCGCACTCCACGCATTTGGTTTTGTCGATATGCGCTTCGTGGTTGTGGTCAAAGGAAATTGCGCCGCGGCGGCAGGCATCCTCGCACCGGTGGGCCAGGCAGCCCCGGCATGAATCGGTAACCTGATAGCCCACGGCAGGGCAGTCGTCACAGGCGATGTCGATCACGTTGATGATGTTGCCAGTGTTGCCTCCGCCCATGGCCAACTTGACGCGCTCGGCCAGGATGGCCCGCTCCTTATACACGCAGCAGCGCATGGTGGGCACCTTGCCGGGCACGATCATCCTGGGAATGTCCAGCACGTTGTCCAGCAGCGTATCATTCCAGGCCTGGCGTGCCACTTCCCGCAGCACCTTGTATTTCAGATATTGTACCTTGGTATCGAATTTACGCATGGTTTCTCCTTAGAAATAGCTGACTTTGATGCACTTGCCCATCTTTTTGAGCGCCTCCGACAGTTCCTTCACCAGGTTCATTTTGATGTTGAAGTTGATGGGCAGATCGGGATTCTGATGGGCGGGGTTCACGGCCTTGCCCACGTAAAAATTGATGTCTGTGGCTTCCTCGAACAGCAACCGGCTGATCATCGACGCTCCGTCCCTGCCGTTGCTCCAAGACTCGTAGCGCTTGTTTTCGCCGATGTAATCCTTGGCGTATTCCACCACGCGGTTCACAGTGATCACGCCCTCGGTGACCAGATCGACGCCGTCCAGATAGGCGATGGGCGGAATATCACCGGTGAAATCCAGGGATGCACGCAGGGGCTTGTTCAGCCATTTGGCGGCGATGGAGGAGGTGGTGCCGCCGCAGATGATGTGCTTGCCCTCCTTGGCAAAAAACAGGTTCATCATCCGGTCGCCGTCATCCCGGTTGCTGGGCGGGCCGAACAGCATGTTCATGGGTACGCGCTTGCGGATGCGCACCACACAGGAGGTGGCGTCGTCCCCGGGCTTCCCGCCGTAGAGCTTGTTGCACTCGTCCACCAGTAGGGTGGACAGGTTTTTTGCGGTGTAGCCGCACAGGTTCATGGCCTCCATGAAGGTAATGATGTCTTCCCGCTTCCAACCAAAATTATAGGCTATTCCGATGCCGGCGTGGGGGCAGCCGTCGCTCATGGCAATGAACACATCGTCCTCCTGGAGACGGATGAGGGAGCGAAAGATCCGTTTCCCGCCGATGGTGGTTTCCGTGCGGGGATATTCCCAGTTATCGCCGTTGCGCAGCACGATCACCTGGGGATTGTCATACTGGATCAGCTCCGCCGTCTGGTTGCGGATCAGGCGGATGATGGTGAAGGTGGAATAGGCTACGCCCCGCATGGAATCCACCGGCAGGGTGGCGGCGATGGTTTCCACACACTCCTCGATGGACAGCCCTGCGGCCAGCATGGTGGAGATGATCTTGCTGGTGAGGGTGGACAGGATGCTGGCCTTCACACCGCTGCCCAGCCCGTCCGCCAGCACGATCACCGTGGAGCCGTCCTCCTGCTCCACCACCTCCACGTGGTCACCGCATAGCTGTTCGCCTACATGGTTGATGCTTTTATAGCCGATATCACAGGTCAGATCATTCATTGGTGATGGACTCCTTCAGCTTGGTCAGGGCGATCTTTGTTTCGGCAGCTGTTTCACCCAGCAGGCTTGCGATCTCCTGCACAATGCGCATTTGCTTATCCACCACCTTGTCTGCCACTTCCACGGTCTGACGGCTGATTTCCTCCCGCTGACGGCGGGCATCCTCTTCTTCGCTCACGTCGCGCATGATGCAAAGCAGCATACGTCCATCTTCGGCGGGCACGATGGTCTGCTGGATGGTGCAGCCGTATTCGGCCAGGTAGGAACGCTGATGGAAAATACCGCGGCCGGTGGTTTTCACCTTCAGGAAGGGCGTGGGGTCCAAAATGCGAACAACCTGGTCGCCCAGCACGGCATTTTCGGAACGAAGGTTGAGTATCTTGAGGGCGGCGGGGTTGATCTGCTGCACCTCCAATTGGTCGTTGAGCATAATGATGCCGTTGGGGCTGTTGCGGGCGATGGTATCGTTGACGTTTTCGGCTTTCTCCATCAGATACGGCAGGCACATGGAAATCTCCGCCTTGCCCTGGTAAATGGCGATGGCTTTTTCCCGGCAGGTGTTATAGCCGCAGGAACCGCAGTTCAGCTCCTGACTGGGCTTGAACTTGCCCATTTCCCGGAGAATGTCCCGGATCTCCGTTTCACTGGGCATCATGGCCCGTTGGTCGATGGGTTCAAAACGTTTGCGCAGTTCCCGGGTTTCCGGCTGCTCGATTTCAAAATCCTTGTCGCCGGCATACCCGGCCACCGCCAGATAGTCCTTGAGCGGGCTGTGGCCATATTTTTCCATCACCGGACCGCCTGCGCAGCTGCCCACGCAGGCGCTCATTTCGATAAAGCAATGATGGATTTTTCCCTGCTCGATTTCCTTCAGAGCCGCGATGCAGTTTTCCACCCCGTCCAGGGCCAGGTAACTGAAATTTGGCGCGTCCATTGCCATGGTTTTCAGGATACCGCCGGTAGTCGGGAAGAAACGGGCACGGCTGTGTTCGTCGGGCTGCTGTTCCCGCTTGATTTCAACGCCCTCTTTTTTCAGCCAGTTGGTCAGCTCCTCGTAAGTCAGCACCGCGTCCACCATGCCTTCGTAGTATTCGGCCTCGTCCTTCTTGGCTACGCAGGGGCCAATGAAGACCGTCTTGGCATTGGGGATGCGCCGCTTGATGTCCTCGCAGTGGGCCTGCATGGGCGACAGCACATCTGCAAGGTACGGCAGCACCCGGGGAAAATACTTCTGGATCAGCAAGTTGATGGAATGGCAGCAGGAGGAGATGACCACGTCGCGGTCCTCTTCCTTGAGGATGCGGTCGTATTCCCGCTTGACCAGGGTGGCCCCCAAGGCGGTTTCCTCCACATCGTAAAAGCCCAGCTTTTTCAGCGCTTCCCGCATAGCCTCGATACCCACGCCCTCATAATTGGCTACGAAGGACGGGGCCAGGGACACCACCACCGGATCGCCGCTCTGGATGAGCACCTTGGCCTTTTCGGTTTCGTCCACGATCTCCTTGGCGTTTTGCGGGCAGACCACGAAGCAATGGCCGCACAGGATGCATTCGTTGCCGATGATGTGGGCCTGGTTGCCGGAAAAGCGGATGGATTTTACCGGGCAATGGCGAATGCACTTGTAGCAGTTTTTGCAGTTGGATTTTTTCAGCGTCAAACAGTTCGGCATGGCTTACACCTTTGCTTTTATTTCTTTTTCAAAGAAGGAAGGAACGGTTTCCGGAGATACGGAGAAGAATTCCCCGTCCACCGTGACGCACACGCCCTGCTGGCATTTGCCCATGCAGAAGGTGCCGCCCAGTTCGATCTTGTCGCTCAGGTTTTCTTTGGCGATCAGGTCCTGCAATTGCTCCACCACTGGCCGGGAACCTTTGATATGGCAGGAAGAACCGATACAAACTGTAACTTTCATTGTCAAATCTCCTTTTTATTGATTTTCAAAGAGAAGGGGAGCCGCTTCTCTCTTGCTCCCCTTCCCATTCAAAGCCAAGCATGCGGAAGAAAACAGACTTAATGATATTCCACTACGCTGGCCCAGGAGAGCAGGAATTCCCGTTCCTTTTCATTGCCCTTCACCGATTGGCTGGCTGCCACGATGGGCATCCATTTCTGCACATACTGCATGTCTGTGCCGCTCTTTTCGCAGAACAGGTTCAGGTATTCCTTGGCCCCTTCGATATCGCCGTTCAGCCAGAACAAAAGATAGGTACGCGCCGCGTCGGCGGAAGCGTTGCCCTGGGTCACATGGCACCAGTCGATCACGTAGGGCGTGCCGTCCTGGCTGATAATCACGTTGGAGGGCCAGAAATCGCCGTGGCACACCTTGTTGTGGGTGGGCATGCCTTCCAGCCGGGCATGCAGGTCATAGCGGGTGGTTGCGTCCAGATCGGCCTGGCTGATCTTGCGGCTCATCTTGTCCTTAAGCCGATTCAGCATGGGGCAGGTTTTGCTCTGCACTTCCAGTTGGATGTCCACGAACTGTTTTAAGTATTTCGACTTGTTATCCGGGTCCTCTTTCATCAGCTGGGACAGGGTTTTCCCCTGGATGAATTCGGAGAGGATGGCCCATTTGCCGTCGATCATGGTCACGCCCAGGATCTTGGGAATATGCAGCCCGGTTTCCTCGATGCGGGCCTGGTTCAGCGCTTCATTGAGGATATCGGCCTTGGAATAGTTCTCGTTGAACACTTTGACGCACTGGTCGCCATCCCGGTAAATGGTTTTGGCGTTGCGCACGGCAATCACACGGTCCAGATTCATCTTCTTTTCCTCCTTCTCACTGCTTCCGGCCGGGACGGTATGCCTTCTTCACGGCGTCGTCCTGCACTTCTCCCAGGTCATCCGCCGTGGGCTTGAGCGTTTCGGTAAAGTGCTTTTTCCCGTAGTAGGCATTCAGGTACATCTGTTTGATTTCACTCATGAGCGGATAGCGCGGATTCGCACCGGTGCACTGGTCATCAAAGGCCTGCTCCACCATGTCGTCCAGCCGGTTCAGGAAGTCCTGCTCATCGGGCACGTAATCCCGGATGGTGGGCTTGATGCCCACATAGGTTTTCAAATCGTTGATCAGCTTGATGAGGCCTTCCAGCTTGTCCCGGTCAGTATCGCCCCGGACGCCCAGCGCTTCGGCTACTTCGGCATAGCGGCGCAGGGTATGGGGATGATCGTACTGCGGGAAGGTGCCCATCTTGGCGGGGGCTTCGGCGGCGTTGAAGCGCAGCACCTCTTCGATCATCAGCGCGTTGGCCACGCCGTGAGCGATGTGATGGAACGCACCCAGCTTGTGGGCCATGGAGTGGCACACTCCCAGGAAGGCGTTGGCGAAGGCCATACCGGCCATGGTGGCGGCGTTGGCCATCTTTTCCCGGGCCTCGATGTCGGTCAGGCCGTTGTCATAGGCCCGGGGCAGGTATTCAAAGATGGTCTGCAGCGCCTTGATCGCGAGGCCGTCGGTGTAATCCGTCGCCATCATGGAGGCGTAGGCTTCCAGGGCGTGGGTCACAGCGTCGATGCCGCTGGCGGCGGTGAGGCCCTTGGGGGCGGTCATATGGAAATCGGTATCGATGATCGCCATGTTGGGCAGCAGCGCGTAATCGGCCAACGGGTATTTGACGCCGCTCTGTTCATCGGTGATCACGGCGAAGGGCGTCACCTCGCTGCCGGTGCCGGCAGAGGTGGGGATGGCGATGAAGTAAGCCTTTTCACCCATCTTGGGGAAGGTGTAAACGCGTTTGCGGATGTCCATGAACCGCATGGCCATATCCTGGAAATCCACCTCGGGATGCTCGTAGAGCACCCACATGATCTTGCCGGCGTCCATGGCGCTGCCGCCGCCCAGGGCGATGATCACGTCGGGCTGGAACAGGCGCATCTGCTCCGCGCCGGCCTTGGCGCAGGCCAGGGTGGGATCGGGAGCAACATCAAAGAAGGTAGCATGCTGGATTCCCAGCTCGTCCAGCTTTTCGGTAATAGGCTTGGTATTCCCGTTATGATAGAGGAAATTGTCGGTAACGATAAAGGCTTTCTTCTTGCCCATCACGTGCTTTAATTCATCCAGCGCCACCGGCAGGCAGCCCTTCTTGATATACACCTTCTCCGGTGCGCGGAACCACAGCATGTTCTCTCTCCTTTCGGCCACGGTTTTGATGTTCAGCAGGTGCTTGACGCCCACGTTTTCCGATACGGAATTGCCGCCCCAGCTGCCGCAGCCCAGAGTAAGGGAAGGAGCCATTTTGAAGTTGTACAGATCGCCGATACCGCCCTGGGAAGAAGGTGTGTTTACCACGATGCGACAGGTTTTCATTCGAGCGGCGAAAGCATCCAGCACCTCGGGCTTCTTCTGGGTATCGGCATACAGGGACGCAGTATGGCCATACCCGCCGTCGGCGATCAGACGGTCCGCCTTGTTGAAGGCATCCTCCAGATCCTTGGCGCGGTACATGGCCAGCACGGGGCTCAGCTTTTCATGAGCGAATTCTTCGGAGAGCGCCACGGATTCCACTTCGCCGATCAGCACTTTGGTGCCCTCCGGCACGGTAACGCCGGCCAGCGCCGCGATTTTGCAGGCGCTCTGACCCACGATTTTGGCGTTCAGCGCGCCGTTGATCAGGATGGTGTGGCGCACCTTGTCCAGCTCTGCGCCTTTCAAGAACCAGCAGCCGCGGTCCGCGAACTCGGCCTTGACCGCTTCATAGATGCTGTCCAGCACGATCACGCTCTGCTCGGAGGCGCAGATCATGCCGTTGTCAAAGGTTTTGGAATGGATGATGGAGTTGACTGCCAGGATCAGATTGGCGCTGTCATCGATGACGGCAGGTACGTTGCCCGCGCCCACGCCTAAGGCGGGCTTGCCGCTGGAATAGGCGGCTTTCACCATGCCGGGGCCGCCGGTGGCCAGGATGATATCAGCTTCCCGCATCAGTGTGTTGGTCATATCCAGGGAGGGCACGTCAATCCAGCTGATGATGCCTTCCGGGGCACCGGCCTTCACCGCCGCGTCCAGCACCACCTTCGCCGCGGCAATAGTGGCTTTCTTGGCCCTGGGATGGGGGCTGAAAATGATGCCGTTGCGGGTTTTCAGGCAGATCAGCGCTTTGAAAATGGCGGTGGAGGTGGGATTGGTGGTGGGAATGACCGCCGCCACCACGCCGATGGGCTCGGCGATCTTCTTCATGCCGTAAGCCTTGTCTTCTTCGATGACGCCGCAAGTTTTGGTATCCCGGTAGGCGTTGTAAATGTATTCGCTGGCGTAGTGGTTCTTGATCACCTTGTCTTCCACCACGCCCATGCCGGTTTCCTCCACAGCCAGCTTGGCCAGGGGAATACGGGCCTGGTTGGCCGCCGTGGCCGCCGCCAGGAAGATTTTGTCCACTTGCTCCTGGGTATAGGCAGCGAAGACCCGCTGGGCTGCGCGCACCCGCGCGATGGCAGCTTCCAGCGCTTCCACGCTGTCCACCATGTCAAATGCTTTTTGTTCCATACTGTTCCTCCTCTTCCTGTTTTCCTGTCTCGCTGGCCGCCAGATGAAGATAAGCCAGGGATAAAGCGATATTGACCGGATGCACCGTCACGCCGGACGGCACTTTGATGGGATAGGACGCAAAATTGAGGATCGCCGTCAGGCCCGCCGCCGTCATGGCGTCGGCCGCCGTCTGTGCCGCTGAAGCCGGGACCGTCAGGATACCCGTCTGTATATGATGGGAAGTACAAAATGCGGCAAGCTGATCCATGGGATAAACCGGCACATGGCCATGGAGCGAAGGAGTTGACGCGCTGCGGTCAAAAGCGGCGGCGATTTCCACGCCGTAATCCGAAAACCCGTCATAGTCCATCAGGGCCGTTCCCAGCTTGCCCGCGCCCACGATCACCGCGGGCACCGGCACATCCACCCCCAGCGCCTTTTCCATATCCCGGCGCAAGGTCGACACCGGATATCCCACCTTGGGCAGCCCCGCCGTACAGACGCTGGCCAGGTCTTTGCGCACCTGCACCTCGCCCAGCCCCAGTCCCTTGGCGATCTGCGTGGCCGAAACCTTCTCCGCGTCCATTCTGCGGATAAACTGCAAATACATGGGCAATCGGCCCAGGGTCGCCTTGGAAAGCGTACTCTGCAAAGGATCATCCTCCTTTCGATACGCATTATATCGAATTGTCCGGCCCTTGCGAATTACCAAAACCGTATAATCGATATATCACATTTGATAAAGCGCATCCGATAAATGGCATAAAAAAGCTTTGCTGCCGGACTTGACAGCAAAGCTGAAAGAAAGAACGCTCATATTATTCCCTTTTGATGCAGGCACGTTTGGACAAAGTCAGCTCCGTGATAAAGCGCTTATCCAGCTCGGTCAGCTGATAATCCTGCCGATGGATCAGCACATCCCGATACACCCGCTGGTTCTCCGCGCATTCCCGCTGCACCAGATGCAGCTGCCGCAAAAGGCGTTCCGGCAGCGGCGACACCCACATAAAGGTTTCCGGGTTCTCCGTCAGCAGGTCCAACTGGCTGCCCCGCTCAAACACGAAGATGCGCCGCGGGGTCTGCGGCAGTTCCTCGTTTCTCACGGCGGAAAGCGGCAAGGAAGGCACATACGGGTCCGCGTGGGCAATCTGAATATACTGCTGCAGATCCGAGAAACGGATGGTTTCCATCGCTGCCAAAGCGCAGTCCTCCCGCATCACCAGCACATATTTGAATTCGGCCACAAGCTCGCCCCTCAGCCCTTTTTCTGACATCATCTGCTTGAAATATTTATCATAGCCCGCCGCGTAGCGGATGATGCCCAGGTTGTAGCCAACCTCCAGGATGTTCTTCACCGCCTGCAACGCGTTGGTTTCCTGATAAAAGATTTCCATTTTTCCCTTCCCCAGCGTTTTGGAGAAGGCGGCGAAGGCGTCCGAGATATAGCTGGCCCGGGGCACTGAAATGGAAAAGCGCTGCCTGCCAGCCTTTTTCTCTTTATACATGCTTTCCATTTCGTCGATCTGCTCCTGGATTTTCCGGGCCTGATTGACGAACAGTTCGCCGTCCGGCGTCAGCATCATGCCCTTGGAGGAACGGCGAAAGAACTGGATGCCCAGATCGGCCTCCATCTCCTTGACCACCCGGCTCAAATTGGGCTGCGCTACGTGCAGTTCCTCCGCCGCTTTATTGATAGAGCCATTTTCTGCGATGCTGATCACATATTTCAGGTGTAAAATGTTCATTTTAATCACCATGCCGGTGCGGCACCGGCACAAATAGGAATGAAAACGGGAGCCGCAGAATTGCCCGTCTTCTGGTAAACTACGTTTGAGAGAGGTACACTACAAAGCACGGTCGGAGGAGTTGCACGCAACTCTTCAGCTGCAAAGGCAGTATTTTAATCAGTGTAAGTGCCACCTTTCAAGCACTAATAAGTGGGTCGATCCAGTCCGCACACTAAGAATTGTTTAAGCTGTCTTAGTTTAATGTGTGGTGGCTCAGTCCCTGCCTCTCTCTTCCCAATACAGGAAGGAGGGCCGTCATGAAACGAACCTACAAAGTCTGCTGCGGCGTCGATGTTCACAAAACTTTTCTCGTCGCCACAATCATTACTAGCAGCTCTGTGCTGCCCCAGTATCAGCAAAAACGCTTCTCCACTTTCTACAGAGGCCTGCTTGCTTTCAAGCAGTGGCTCCTTGACAATGAATGCAAGGATGTCTGTATGGAGAGCACCGGCAAATACTGGGTTCCGGTCTGGAATGTCCTCGAGGATTCCATCCATGTTGTCATCGCAAATCCCAAATGGGTTTCTGCTGTTAAGGGCAACAAGGATGACAAAAAGGACTCCACGTGGATTGGGGATCTGTTCCGCATGGGGCTCGTTCCCGAAAGCTATATTCCTCCAAAGGATATCCGTATCCTCCGAGAGTGTACCCGTTACCGGAGTAAGCTTGTATCCATGCGTTCCAGTGAAAAGAATCGTTTCCAGAATGCTTTCACTGTGTGCAACCTGACGTTGGATGCTGTTGTCTCCGACATGTTCGGGAAATCGTCAACAGATATCCTGAACTACCTGCTGGATACGGATACCGTAGATCCAGACCATTGTGTTTCCTTGCTCCGCCATTCTCTGAAGAAGAAAGCTTCCGATGTAATTGAAGCAGTTAACGGCTTCAATATGACTGCGGAACAAAAGGAAAGGGTTCGCATCGTTCAGGGACATTTCGCTGACATCGATAAGCGAATCAGCCAGATTGATCAGATCATTGGAAAGCTGACTGCCGAGTACGAAGGAACCATTTCCCTCGTATTATGTAAAAGTAGTATTTATGAATCCCTCTCCAGGGATGTGC
>CAMJUL010000003.1 GCA_946408995.1 uncultured Clostridia bacterium
CTACCAAGCGTGTAGTGGACTTTCACCACCAAGCTATTGCCCATGGCGGGCGTACGGCAAAACAGCCGGAAGGAGTCCAGCTCCCTCCGGCTGCTTTCGTCCAAGCGCAAAGCAGGCCGCTATTTTGTTTCCTTTTGCATGATCTCCCGCAGGGCAGGAAGCACCAGGGCGTCCGCAGGACACCAGGGCAACTCTTCCAGCGCCTCCGGAGCGACCCAGCGCGCGCTTTGGTGTTCTGTCAGAGCAGGCGCCTTGCTGCCGGGAGAGCACAGAAAGACCTCCATGTACAGGTAAAAGGTTGGATATGCGTATTCCACCTTGCAAAGCGCTTTCCGGGGACAGATCTCCATGCTTAATTCTTCCCTGATCTCCCGCCGTACGGCTTCTTCCCCGGTTTCATCCTGCTCGATTTTCCCCCCGGGCAGCTCCCAGCGGCCCGTTAACGGACCATACCCCCTTTGGCATGCCAGAACCCTGCCTTCATGCAGGATCGCTGCCGCAGCGACCCGTACCGTTTTCTTTTCCGCGTCCATCCTTACGTCTCCTTTTACCCGGGCAAGCGCACAGCCTGCAGCGTATGACGTGCTTACGGCTTTTCAGGGATCAAGCGGAGCACGTTCCAGGAGGCGGCAGGCAGGATGACCTTGCCGTCTTCCATGTAGGCAGGCACGTCCCTGGGGCGTACATTGTCCGGATTCTCCTCGGTATTGACGGCCTTCACATCGTCATGATGGAGCACGCTGTGGCTTTCAAGACGCATCGTCCCAAAGGCACGAAGGTCCAGCGTCAATTCGGCGCCCTCCTTCAGATCCCTGTTGACCGCGAACACCGTCACGGCTCCCCTGTCGTCCAGGACCGCGGCCGCATCCACTACGGGGACATCGCTGTAATGGGTGGTATCCATCAGATCGCTGGCGCACTGCGGCAAAAGGGAAAAACCGCGCCCATAGCGGCTGGCCTGCATCAGAGGCCAATAGATGGTCTGAGCCCACGCGCCGCCGCCCGCACGGGTCATGATGGGAGCGATGACGTTGACCAGCTGCGCAATGCAGCCGATCTTCACACGGTCCGCGTTTTTCAGGATCGTGATCAGCATCAAACCCACAAGCAGCGCGTCCTCAAAATTGTAAACATCCTCAAGAAGCGGCAGCGCGCTTCCCCAGGGCTCCCGTTTGTACAGTTCCTGGTCCTGCTGATTGGAATGATACCAAACATTCCACTCATCCAGGGATAGGTTGACGGTTTTGCCGGAATGCTTTTTGCCTTTGACCGCGTCGCAAATAGACACGACCGTCCGGATGAAGGAATCCAGATTGATGCTGGAAGCCAGAAAATCCGGCGTATCATTGTGCGGATTTCCATAATAGCGGTGAAGGGAAACATAATCGATGTTGTCATAGCACTCGCTGAGCATGGTATATTCCCATTCGCCGAAGGTTTTCATTTCCGTGGAGGAAGAGCCGCAGGCAACCGTCTCAATGGTGGTGTCGGTCCATTTCATCAGTTTGGCCGCTTCATTGGCAGTCCTGCCGTATTCATAGGCCGTTTTGCTGCCCATCTGCCAAGGGCCGTCCATCTCGTTTCCAAGACACCAGAGCCGGATATTGAACGGATCTTTAGCGCCGTTTTTCTTTCGGAGGTCACTCAGCGCGGTCCCGCCGGGATGATTGCAGTATTCCACGACCTCGCGCGCTTCCTTGGGACCACGGGTGCCCAGGTTGACGGCGTACATGACTTCCGTACCGGCTTTTCCCGCCCACGAGCAGAACTCATGGAGCCCGAAGGCATTGGTTTCCGTGGTTTTCCAGGCCAGGTCCAGTCTGCGGGGACGCTTTTCCCGGGGGCCGACGGAATCCTCCCAGTTGAAACCGGACACAAAGTTCCCACCCGGATACCGTACAACGGGAACGTCAAGGGTCCTGACCAGCTTCAGAACATCCTTGCGGAATCCCTCTTCATCGGCCTGGGGATGCCCGGGTTCAAACAGGCCCGTATATACCGCTCGCCCCAGGTGCTCGATAAAAGAACCAAAGATGCGCTTGTCCACCCGGGAAAGAACATAATCCCTGTCCAGAATCATTTTTGCTTTTCTCATATTTCCCTCCAGAGCGCAGAGGACCTGCTTATTGAACGTCCCATTTTCCAAAGACCGCCCCATGGCGCAGCACGTGCGCTTTTCGCCCGAACCATCATGCCATGAGAATACGGGAAAGTCAAGTAATCCCACCTTGAAGGAATGGACTTTTCCATGCAGGTGTGGTAAAGTTCTTACAGAAGATCAGCCAATATGAAAGGAAGGATTCAAATGAAAAAAGGGATCTGTCTCCTGCTCTGTTTGATGTTTGCTTTGGGAACGGGTTTTGCCCATGCCCAGGAGGAGCCCCAGGGACTGTCTTCCCTCGCGCTTTCCTATGGATTCAAAATGGGCGCCCCTCTGTCTTTTGGACAAATGTGGGACAGTGCCTACTTGGATTTCGTCGCCAAAAACTTTAATTCTGTGACGATGACCAACGAAATGAAGGCCTATTCCATGCTGGACGAACGCCGATCCCGTTCTTCAGGGGATGACATGCCCCAAATCAATTTCAGCATGGCGGACAAGATGGTCCAGTGGGCTGCCGACAACGGCATTGGCGTACGCGGCCATGTTCTGGTCTGGGATGCCTACATGACGGACTGGTATTTCCATGAGGGCTATGATCCCGCCAAACCCTACGCGGACCAGGAAACCATCCGCAAGCGCACCCGTTCTTATATCGAGCAGGTGATCACCCATTTTGAGCAAACCTTCCCCGGAACCGTCTATTGCTGGGACGTGGTCAATGAGGCTGTCGGGGACAGTCCCGCCGAATACGATGCGTCTGATCCCCGCCACCTCCGCACCGCAAGGAACGGCGGAGCAAACCTGTTTCAGAAATATATGGGAAACGATTATGTGGAATACGCCTTTCTTTACGCCAAAGACACCGTGGAAGCCCTTGGCGCGGACATCAAACTTTATTACAACGATTACAACGCCTATTTCCCTGAAAAGGCCGCAGCCATCCTGAGTCTTGCCGATTCCGTCAACCATTTTGACGGGGACAGGGTCCTGTGCGATGGGATCGGCATGCAGGGGTATATCGGAGGATACGGCACACAGGAGGGCTGTCTTGAGCAAAGCCATCTCGCCCTGATCCGCTCCGCGATCCTCGGGTATGCTGCCAAAGGGCTGGAAGTGCAGATCACCGAAATGGCGGTCCGCAATTTTGACCCGGCCCAAAGCGAACGGCACGCGGAGTATTACCGGGACCTGTTCCGGGTTTTTCTTTCCCTGAATACACAAGAAGATCCTCCGCTCAAGGCTGTCTCCATCTGGGGCCTGACCGACGACCCCCAAGCCAAAAAGGGAAGCTATACCTACAACCTGAACAGTCCTTATGGCGGATTGGTGGATGAGCACCTGAACCCCAAAAAAGCCTATGAGCTTGTTTATGAACTGATGGCAAAGTAAGCCCTCCTTCCCTTCCTGGATTCAGGCCCGGCCGATCGCCGGGCCTTTTCACGGTCTTTCAGCCATGCTTTGAAAGCGGAAGGCTTGACGGACCGATTTTCCTCCTTTATACTCAGTTTGTTTCGAACCGATGCTGATTCTTTGGAGGGATCTCCATGGCTGATACCGCCCGAACCCAGTTTGACCGAATGACCGGCGAAAGCATTCCGAAACTGATCATGACCCTTTCGGTGCCGACCATTCTGAGCGCCCTGGTCACAAACATCTACAATCTGGTGGATACCGCCTTCGTTGGCCGGCTTGGCACCAGCCAAAGCGGCGCTGTAGGCGTTGTGTTTGGCTTCATGGCCATCATTCAGGCCGTAGGATTCATGTTTGGCCAAGGCGCCGGCAGCATTACAGCCCGTCTGCTCGGCGCCAAAGAGCCGCGAAAGGCTTCCAGGACCGCCTCTTCTGGCGTGTTCTGCTCTGTTCTTTTTGGGCTTGTCATTTCTCTTGGAAGCGCGTTCTTTCTGGACCCCATTGTACGCTTTCTCGGCAGCACCGACACCATCGCCCCTTACGCGAAAAGCTACCTGACCTACATCCTCCTGGCAGCTCCACTGATGACCGGAAGCTATACCCTCAACAACCTTTTGCGTTACGAGGGGAAAGCCAACCTGGGGATGATCGGACTGATGGCAGGAGCAATGCTCAACATCGTCCTGGACCCGATCCTGATGTTTTCATTCGGCCTTGGCATAGCCGGCGCGGCCATTGCCACCGCATCCAGCCAGATCCTTTCCTTCTTGATCCTGCTGGGGATGTTCCTGCGGAGAAAAACCACCGTCACCCTGTCCATCAAAAACGTGGACCTGCGCCCCGGGCCGGTGCTGGACATCATGTCCACAGGAGCTCCGAGCCTCCTGAGGCAGATCCTGAACAGCATCGCCACCATCCTGCTCAACAGCAGTGCTTCGGTTTACGGGGACGAAGCCGTCGCAGCCATGAGCATCGTTTCAAGGATCTCTTTCTTTGTTTTTGCCCTGGCCCTCGGCATCGGTCAGGGGTTCCAGCCTGTCTGCGCTTTCAATTACGGGGCCAAACAGTATTCCAGGCTTCGCAGTGCCTTTAAGGTGACGGTCTTCCTCAGTGAATCCGTCATCATCGCAGCCGCTTTCATCGCTCTTTTGCTCTCCGGACGGCTGATCGGCGTATTCCGCGATGATCCTGAAGTCATTCGGATCGGGACCCGGGCCTTGCAACTGCAGATGGTCACCATCCCGCTTCTTCCCTTTACGATGTGCACCGAAATGCTTTATCAAAGCACAGGCCACCGTCTTGGCGCGTCCTTCCTTTCCAGCGCGCGAAGCGGTCTGTTCTTTATCCCAAGCCTCCTGCTTCTGGGTTCCTGGCGCGGGTTGAACGGCATCCAGGAGGCGCAGCCGCTCGCCTACCTTCTTTCCGTCCCTCTCTCCCTCTTCTTTGTGATCCGCTTTTTCCGACTTCTTCCAAAGAAAGATGGCGCATAAAGCGGCCTTATCGCTGCGCTCCCCCCGTTCGAACCCGTGCAAAGCCCGTTTTCTATTGACTTTTCAAAGGGAACGTGCTATGAATAGTATGCGGCAAAGGCGGCCGAATGGCTGCGTGCCTTCGGGCATGAGGAAAGTCCGAGCACCACAGGGCAGGATGCCAGTTAACGGCTGGTGGAGGCGACTCCAAGGCAAGTGCAACAGAAAGATACCGCCGTTCTTCGGAACGGTAAGGGTGGAAATGTGCGGTAAGAGCGCACGGGCGGCCTGGCGACTCGTCCGTCATGTAAACCCCATCCGGTGCAAGATCCAGAAGACACACAGGGCGGCCCGTCCTGTCTTCGCAGTATCGCTTGAGCACATTGGCGACTTTGTGTCCAGATAGATGGCCATTTTCAACAGAACTCGGCTTACAAGCCGCGCTTTGCCGCACTGTTTTTTTCTGAAATCTTTCCCCCGAAAAATCACAGAAAAACCTCAAAAATCTAAAAAATGGAATTGACTTGTTCCGGGTTTAGCGGTATAATAATGCCTGTGCCAATGTGGCTCAGCTGGTAGAGCAGCGGTTTCGTAAACCGCAGGTCAAGGGTTCGAGTCCCTTCATTGGCTCCAGACGAGGTGTAGCGCAGTTTGGTAGCGCGTTTGGTTCGGGACCAAAAGGTCGTGGGTTCAAATCCCGCCACCTCGACCACATCCACCGCATGTACGGTGGTTTTTTTATGCCTTCCTGCGCCGGTTCCTGCAGCACGAGGCGCATTTTTTTTGTATTTATTTATAAATCCTCTTCCCTTTCTCAATTGTTTATGATAGAATTATGTATATCCGTTTGACTGTCAATAATATGCTTTTCAGGCAGGATTATTCTGTCAGTTTATTTCCTTTATGAAAGGAGGACCCTATGGCACAAACCTCCAAACTTAAAATCATCTCCTTGGGCGGTGTGGACGAAATCGGAAAGAACATGACCCTTCTTGAATACGATGACGACATTCTGGTGGTCGATTGCGGGTCCATGTTTCCAAGCGATGACATGCTTGGGATTGATCTTGTTATTCCGGACATCTCTTACCTGATCGCAAACAGGGACCGCGTGCGCGGATACGTTTTCACCCATGGACACGAGGACCATATCGGAGCCAGTCCTTATATCCTTGAACAGGTTCCGGCTCCCATCTACGGCACCAGGCTGACCCTGAGCCTGATCGATATCAAGCTGCGGGAGCATCGGGTCAACGGAATCAAATTCAACACCGTCGAGCCCAAGGACGAAGTCCGAATCGGCGCCTTCCGGGTCAAATTCATCAAAGTAAACCACTCCATCCCTGGAGCCTGTGCCCTGATCATTACTTGCGGGGCCGGTGTGGTCGTCCACTCAGGCGACTTTAAAATCGACTATACGCCCGTGGACGGACAGGTAACGGATCTTGGAAGTCTGGCCGAGACCGGAAGCAAAGGTGTGCTGGCCCTCTTGTGCGAAAGCACCAACATCGAGCGCCCCGGCTATACCATGAGCGAGCGCAAGATCGGTGAAACCTTCATCAACCAGTTCCGCAACGCCTCCGGCCGCGTGATCGTGGCCATGTTCGCCAGCAACATCAACCGCATGCAGCAGGTGATCGACAGCGGACTCCAGTTTGGCAGAAAAGTCTGCTTTGTCGGACGAAGCATGGTCAGCGTATCCCAGGTGGCTATGGATATCGGCGAATTGGTGATCCCTCCAAATGCCCTTCTTGAAATCGACGATCTGGATCATTACAGGGATGACGAGATCCTGATCCTGACCACCGGAAGCCAGGGAGAGCCCATGAGCGGACTGACCCGCATGGCGTTTTCGGAGCATCGGAAGCTTCAGATCAAGCAAAGCGACAAGGTCATCATCTCCGCCACCCCGATCCCGGGAAACGAAAAATTTGTGTCCCGCGTCATCAATCAGCTCTATCGCTGTGGCGCCGAGGTCATTTACGAGGCCATGGCGGAGGTCCATGTTTCCGGTCATGCCTGTCAGGAAGAGATCAAGCTTTTCCATACCCTGGTCAAGCCCAGGTATTTTATCCCTGTCCATGGGGAATACAGAATGCTCTGGCAGCACGCGGAGCTTGCGGAATCCCTTGGCATGCCGCGGGAAAACATTGTGATCCCGGTCATGGGCAATGTGATCGAAATGGACAAGAACGGCGTTGCGATCACAGGCACCGTTCCCACCGGCGAGGTCCTGATCGACGGTCTTGGCATCGGGGACGTCGGCAATGTGGTCCTCAGGGACAGAAAGCACCTCTCCCAGGACGGCCTGATCATCGTCGCCATGGCCTTTGACAGGACCAACGGCATCCTGGTTTCCGGGCCCGATGTGATTTCCCGCGGGTTTGTTTACGTCAGGGAAAATGAGGACATCATCGAAAGCACCCGGGAAATCGTACGGAACATCATCGCATCCTATGACCACATCGACAGCGGCGATTGGGCAAGCATCAAAAATCGGATCAAGGATGAACTGCACCGATACATCTATGAGAAAATCAAACGGAATCCCATGATCCTCCCGATCATCGTCGACTTGGGATAAAACATAAGCGCAGGCAGCAAAAAGGGAGACCGGACATCCGGCCTCCCTTTTTGCTGCCTGCTTATTCAAAGAATGTACTTTTTGACATCGGTCTCCTTGGCCGCTTTGACATGCTGTCTTACATACTCTGGAGTAATTTCCAATTGCACCTCCGGCATGTTTTCCCCGCCTGCATTAAAGGAAACATCCTCCAAAAGCTCTTCGAAAATGCCATGGAGCCGTCTGGCGCCAATGTCCTCGCCCATTTCGTTGGCGTTCATGGCGGCCTTCGCGATCTCGCCAAGGGCTTCCGGTTGGAAACTCAGGTGGACCCTGTCCACCTCCAAAAGAGCCTGGTACTGCCTGGTCAGCGCGTTGTCCGGCTGCGTCAGGATCTTCTCAAAATCCTCCTGAGTCAGGCTGCGCAATTCAACATGCACCGGAAACCGGCCCTGGAGTTCGGGGATCAGGTCCGACACCTTGCTGACCTGGAAGGCGCCCGCGGCAATAAACAGCATATAATCCGTCCGCACCGGGCCGTACTTGGTGGTTACGGTGCTGCCCTCCACGATCGGGAGGATGTCCCGCTGAACGCCTTCCCGGCTTACATCCGGTCCGCTTCCATTCCCGCCCCGGCCGGCGATCTTATCGATCTCGTCCAAAAAAACGATCCCGCTTTGCTCGGCCCGGCGCACGGCCTCCTCCTGGATATCGTCTTTGTCGATCAGCTTGTTGGATTCCTCTTCGATGAGGATTTTCCGGGCATCCTTTACCTTGACCCGCCTGGGTTTCATTTTCTTTGGCATCATGCCGCCAAATACGTCCCCGATGCTGATCGAGGCGCCTCCCAGTTCCAACTGAGGAGCTGCTTCCTCCACTTCGATCTCAAGCTCCCGGTCCTCCAGTTCGCCCCGGGCCAGCTTTTCCCGGATCTCTTCCCGGCGCATCGACAGGGTATTTCTTTCCTCCTCGTTCATTTCCGGTTCTTTGTTTTTCCCAAGAAGGATGTCCAGGGGATTGGCGCTTGTTTTCTTCACCGGATGCGCAAGCAGTTCCACAAGCCGTTCCTGCGCGTGCATTTCCGCCTTGTCCTTCACCCTTTCGGCGTGCTCGCTGCGCACCATGCGAATGGCGTTTTCCATAAGATCCCGGATGATGGACTCCACGTCCCTGCCGACATAGCCCACTTCCGTGAATTTAGTTGCCTCGACCTTGACAAAGGGAGCCTTCACAAGCTTTGCGAGCCTTCTGGCGATCTCGGTTTTCCCGACACCGGTAGGGCCGATCATCAGGATGTTTTTCGGATAGATCTCTTCCCGCATCTCATCGGAAAGCCGGTTTCTGCGGTAACGGTTGCGCAGCGCGATGGCGACGGCCTTTTTGGCCTCATCCTGCCCAATAATGTATCTGTCCAATTCCCGCACTACTTCGCGGGGAGTCAGTTCATTCATTCTCAGACATCCTCCACAATGATATGGTCATTGGTATACACACAAATGCTGGCCGCGATCCGAAGGGCTTTTTCCGCGATCTCGTGGGCAGAAAGATCTGTGTTCTGAACCAGTGCGCGGGCCGCTGCAAGGGCATAATTTCCCCCGCTTCCGATGGCGGCGACCCCCTCGTCAGGGTCGATGACCTCGCCCGTTCCGCTGACGATCAGCAGCGTGTTTTTGTCCGCCACGATCAGCATTGCTTCCAGCTGGCGGATCCCCTTGTCCCCCCGCCAGTCCTGCGCGAGTTCGACAGCGGCCCGCTCCAGATTGCCTCCGCAGCCCGTCAGCTTTTCCTCAAACCGTTCACAAAGGGAGAAAGCGTCGGCGACAGAGCCGGCAAAACCGGTCACCACGGAATCATTGTAAATGCGCCTGACCTTCCGCGCCGTTCCCTTCAGAATGGTGCTCTCCCCCATGGTGACCTGTCCATCCCCGGCAACAGCGATCTGACCGTTTTTGCGCACAGCGCAAATCGTTGTTCCTTTTATGTTCATGTCCGATTCCTCCAATCCAGATGATCCAAAAGATGCAGGGATCTTTCTGCGATCAATCCATTTTTCTTCATTTTGTCTTTCATGCGTTCGGGCCAGGGCTCCATCAGGGAAAAGGTGATGTTCATCGGCTGGAAACTCCTGTTGGCCGAGGAAACATAATACCCAAGCGCCCCTATGGCCGTATTCCGCGTCAGCTCAGGGAATTCCCTTCCAAGCGCGAGACAGGATGCGCAGATCCCCGCGTACAGTCCGCTCGCCGCGCTTTCCACATACCCTTCCACGCCGGTGATCTGCCCGGCAAAAAACAGACCGGGCCTGGAGAGGACCTGAAAATGCCTGTCCAGAAAACCGGGACTGTTCAAAAAAGTGTTTCGATGCATGACGCCATAACGCACAAACTCCGCGTCTTCCAAACCGGGGATCATGCCAAAGACCCGTTTCTGCTCTGAAAAAAGCAGCCGCGTCTGGAAACCGACCATATTGTACATCTCGTCCCCGGCATCGTCCTGCCTCAACTGGACGTTGGCGAACAGATGCTCCGCGTGATGCTTCAGACCGGCCGCCTTCATGGGACCGAAGGCCAGGGTCATGGGGCCGCGTTTGGCCATGGATTCCACCGGCATACACCCTTCAAAGACCATGGACTCCTCAAAGCCGTGGACTGGAGCCGTCTGAGCATGCACCAGCGCGTCCACAAAAGCAAGATAAGTCTCCTTGTCCATCGGACAGTTCAGGTAATCGTCTCCGTCGCCTCTGTCATACCTGGAGGCGCGAAACACCTTCTCCATATGGATTGAGGATTTCAGGACGATGGGAGCGGCCGCGTCATAGAAATTCAACGTGCTCACGCCGTCCAGGCCCTCGATGGCGCGGCATAGCGCGTCACTGGCCAGGGGTCCGGCGGCGATGACCGCAATTCCCTCCGGCAGGGCAGTGACCTCCCCCGGAACAATCTCGATCAGGGGATGGTTCCGAATCGCCTCCGTAATAGCTCCCGAAAAGCCAAGCCTGTCTACAGCCAAAGCCCCTCCGGCTGGGACACTGTTCCCATCCGCCGCCTTCATGACAAGGCTGCCAAGATGGCGCATTTCTTCCTTCAGCAGCCCGACCGCATTCTGGATGCGATTGGATCGAAGAGAGTTGGAACAGACCAGCTCCCCGAAAAGCGGGCTGTGATGCGCCGGGGACATTTTGTCCGGCTTCATTTCGTACAGCCGGACCTTTACTCCGCTTTCCGCCGCCTGCCAAGCGGCTTCACAGCCTGCCAGCCCGGCGCCGACCACCGATATTGTTTCCATCATGCATTCTCTCCGGGGACTTCCTCCGGCAGTACGATCTCTTTTTTATACCTGCACTGCTCGTTGGAACAAAGGTGCCAGGTTTCTCCTTTCCGGTTGGTCTTCATGGTCATATAAGCGCCGCACACGGGGCAATTCTCCCCCACAGGCCGCTCCCAGGAGACGAAATCGCACTCCGGATACCGCTCGCAGCCATAAAATTTGCGATTTTTGCGGCTGATCTTTTCAAGGATTTCACCGCCGCACTTGGGGCACTTGACCCCGATGTAATTCAGGATGGCCTTCGTGTTTTTGCATTCCGGGAAATTGGGGCATGCCAGGAATTTCCCAAAGCGGCCCATCCGGTAAACCATCCGCGCCCCGCACTTATCACAAAGAACATCGCTGGGTTCGTCTTTGATCTCGATTTTTTCGATTTCCTTCTCTGCTTGCTCCAGTTCGTTTTTGAATTCCGGATAGAAGCCGCTCAGCACGTCGTGCCAGTCCTCTTTTCCAAGGGCCACCGCGTCCAGCTGCTCTTCCAGGTCTGCAGTGAACTGGGTATCCACGATCGGGGAAAAATAGCCCATCATCAGGTGATTCACCGTGCGCCCCATCTCGGTAGGATAAAGGCGTTTTTTCTCTCGCGTGACATAGCCCCGGCTGATGATGGTCGTGATGGTCGGCGCGTAGGTGCTGGGCCTGCCGATCCCCTTTTCTTCCATCGCTTTGACCAGAGAAGCCTCGGTATAACGGGCCGGAGGCTGGGTAAAGTGCTGCTCAGCGTGGATCTCATCCAGAAACACTTTCTCCCCTTCTTCAAGCCTTGGAAAGCCGTGGGCAACGCTTTTTTCCGCTTCGTCAAGCCCCTCTTCGTAAACGCTTGTGAACCCCGCAAACTGTTTTTTCTCGCCGCTGAAGCGCAGGACCGTTTCCCCGTCGGAAATATCCACGCTCTGCGTCTCGTAGACCGCCGGGGGCATCTGGCAAGCCAGAAAACGGTTGTAAATCAGTTTATAAAGAAGGAACTGGTCCCGGGAAAGGAAGGGTTTGACCGCATCCGGGGTCCGTTCAATGTCCGTTGGCCGAATGGCTTCATGAGCGTCCTGGGCATCGGAACGGCCCTTGAACACGTTGGGCTCGGCAGGCAAAAACGCCTCCCCATATTTGTTCCGGATAAATTCCCGAACGCTGAGGACCGCGTCCTCGCTGATGCGCACAGAGTCCGTACGGATATAGGTAACCAAGCCCTGGCTGCCTTCCTTGCCGAGCTCAATGCCTTCATACAAGGCCTGAACCACCTGCATGGTTTTCTGCGTGGTGAAATTCAGCTTTCGGCCGGCTTCCTGCTGCAGGCTGGACGTGGTAAAGGGCGGCGTGGGCATCTTTTTCTTTTCGCTATGCCGGATCTGGGAAACGGTAAAGTGTCCCTTCTCGACCGTTCTTTGGGCGTCCTCCGCCTCGGAAGTGCTGTGGATCTCCGCTTTTCCGCCTCTCAGGCTGTAAAGCCGTACGTCAAAAGGCGCTTTCCGGTCGCGGTCGGCTTCGGAAAAGGCCTTCGCGGTAATCTCCCAATACTCCTCTGGGATGAAATCTTCGATTTCCTGTTCCCTGTCCACAACCATCCGCGTGGCAACCGACTGAACGCGCCCGGCGCTCAGTCCCTTTTTGACTTTGGCCCAAAGCAGCGGGGAGATCTTGTATCCCACCAGCCGATCCAGTGCGCGGCGGGCCTGCTGCGCATCCACCCGGTCCATGTCGATAGACCGGGGATTCTGGATGGCCGCCAGGACCGCCTTCTTTGTCACCTCGTTAAACTCCACCCTGCACTTGCTGGCGGGATCGACCCCAAGCGCCAGGGCCAGATGCCAGGAAATCGCTTCCCCTTCGCGGTCAGGGTCCGTAGCAAGAAAAACCTTGGAGGCACTTTTGGCCTCTTTTCTGATTTTGGCAAGGATCTTGCCGCGGCCGTGGATTGTAATATATTTCATTTCAAACTGATGCTCACAGTCCACGCCCAATTGAGACTTTGGCAGGTCCCGGATATGGCCCTGGGAAGCCTCCACTTTGTATCCCCGCCCAAGAAAGCGGGAAATGGTTTTTGCCTTGGCCGGAGATTCTACGATCACCAGTTTCGCCTGTGCTGCCACGTTCCATAACCTCCCGGTAGAAATTGTTCCAAGCATAGAGCATGATTTGTGGTTTTGTCAAGTCTGTCTTCCCGTCACGCCCCGGAACGGGGCAAAGGCAGGTTCATCTTGAGATCACGATGAAATTGGTGATTCCCGCATAACGAAGCTCTTCAAAGCTCATATAAACCAGCCCCGGTTCCAATATGTGCATGTATTTCGCGTGGTTTGTCCGGTATTCGGTCCTGCAGAGCGGATCGAGAAAATAAACGTTCTGATCGTCCCACCAGGCGAGAAACACATAATGCCCCACGGTGGTAAAGGCCCCCCCGCTGGAGCAGTAGACGACGACCGCTTTCCCGTCTTCCTTGACAGCTGCAAGGCCCGTCTCCATATCCGTGACGGTCTCAAGGGACAATTGATACGACCCGCAGACGTATTTCATGTACCCGCCGACAGTCCCCTTGGCCTCGCTTCTGGACGATACCCCATTCCGGTTGTTGCCGCAGGCGTAATCGGCAAATACCAGCGGCAAAAACCGGTCATAGTCCGCCGAAGTGGTCAGGTAATAGCGGGCATGGCCGTATCCGCATTTCGCCTTGTTCAGGGAACAGCGGCACATGCTGAAGGGGCGCACCATGTCAAGGGCGATCCCAGGCAAGTCCTCTTGGGGGATCAGCGACCTTACGGCCATCGCCAGGGCCGTAGGGTTGCATCCGCCGTCTCCAAAGGGACGCATTTTGGATGAACTGTCCGCTTCGTAGGTCAGGCTCTGCCACAGCTCGTCATTCTGGGCATAATACCGGGTCTTTCCCCGTCCCGGAACGGTTTTCCATCCGGAAACGCTCTCTTCCTTGCCAAACCAGGCCTCCGTCAAGGTCAGCTCATCGTCCGCCAGGGCAGGTGGAACCTGAAACAGCAGCAACAGCGGCAAAAGAAAGCAGACAAGCCTTTTAAAGAATAAAAATTGTTTCACTGTATTCTCCTGCACTGTGATAAAAAAAGCCCGCGGCGAATCGGTTTGCCCCGGGCTTCATGCCATTGGACGTCTTATTCTTCTTCCTCTTCCTCGGGAAGCTCGGCATTGTGGTATACTTCCGAAACGTCATCGTCATCTTCCAGCATATCCAGGAGCTTCTGGACTTTTTCCAGGGTTTCCTGGTCCGGGATGGCGACCGTGTTCTGAGGGATCATGGTCTGGTCAGCGGAAAGGAAGGAATAGCCGGCTTTTTCAAGGTTTTCCCGGACCGCGGAGAAATCAGCCGGTGCCGTCGTGATCTCAAACACATCCTCCTGCACCTTCATGTCTTCCGCGCCGGCATCCAGCGCCGTCATCATCATCTCATCCTCGTCCATGCCGGGCTGACGCTCAATCACGATCACGCCCTTGTGATCGAACATAAAGGATACCGATCCGTTGGTCCCCATGGAGCCGCCGCATTTGTCAAAAATGTGCCGGACTTCGCTGGCGGTACGGTTCCGGTTGTCCGTCACGATATCCACCATGACGGCCACACCGCCCGGTGCGTACCCTTCATAGGTGAATTCCTCATATTCCACGCTGCTGCCTTCACCGCTGGCTTTTTTGATGGAGCGCTGGATATTGTCGTTGGGCATGTTGTTGGCCTTGCACTTGGCGATGACATCCCGCAGCTTACCGTTGACTTCCGGATTCGGTCCACCATCATGAACAGCCATTGCGATCTCACGCCCCAGCTTGGTGAAGATCTTGCCTCTGGCGGCGTCTGTTTTGCCTTTTTTGGCCTGGATATTATGCCACTTCGAATGTCCGGACATGATAAAACCCTCCCACGGAATAACAATTTGTCAATGAACCTAAACAGTATACCACAGGCACGGGGCTGCCGTCAATTTTTTGTTCCAAACCGCGCCGCAGGCCTCAAAACAGCGATACCTGACTGGTTTCCGGCAGGCCTTTGAGACAGCCCATGCTCCTGAGAAGGTCGATCACGGTATTGGATGCCTTGGTCCTCAGACGCAGATCTTCGACGGAAATGAACGGATCCTTCCTTGCGTCGACGATACTCTGTGCGGCGCTCTCCCCCAATCCGCCCAACGCGGTGAAGGGCACCAGCAGCGCGTTGTCCCCCCAGGGCTGAAATTTGCTCACCTCGCTTTTATACAGGTCCGCAGGCGCAAAGCGGAACCCGCGAGCCATCATCTCGACCACCATTTCCATGGCCGTAACAAGGGAATCATCCTTGGCGGTATGGTCCTTGGCTGCCGCTTTTTCGCGGAATTCCTTCAGCTTCGCCATCGCGGCATCCTTGGAGGGCAGGATCATCTGGCAGGCGTCAAAGCCGTCTCCGCGGATGGTGAAATAGGCGGCATAATAAGCAAGGGGCCGGTAGACCTTATACCATGCCACCCGGAGCGCCATGGTCACATAGGCCACGGCATGGCCCTTGGGAAACATGTATTTGATTTTATGGCAGCTGTCAATAAACCAGGCCGGAACATTGTGCTCCGTCATGGCCGCTTCCATTTCCGGTTTGAGTCCTTTCCCCTTGCGAACGTTTTCCATGATATCAAAGGCCATTTTGGCCTCGACGCCCATTTCCATCAGCTGATTCATAATGTCATCCCGGGTGCAAAGGCACTGGCTCAAAGGGGCGATCCCCCGATCGATCAGGTCTTTGGCATTGCCAAGCCATACGTCTGTACCGTGCGACAGTCCTGAGATCCGGATCAGTTCCTGCATCGTCGTAGGCTTTGTATCCATCAGCATGCCCCGGACAAAGGGCGTGCCAAACTCCGGTACGCCAAGCGTCCCGGTGTTGCAGTCGATCTCCGCGCTTGTCACGCCAAGCGCCTCCGGCCCCTTGAACAGACTCATCACCTTTTTGTCATCCAAAGGAATGTCGCGGTAGTTGACGTGGGTCAGTTCCTCCAGGAAATGCAGCATCGTTGGATCGTCATGTCCGAGAATATCCAGCTTGACCAGGATATCGTGCATGGAGCTGAAGTCAAAATGGGTCGTGGTAATGCCGCACTCCAGGTCGTCCGCGGGATGCTGGATCGCCGTGAACTGGCAGATGTCATATTCTTTGGGTACGACAACCATCCCGGCAGGATGCTGGCCCGTGGTTCGCTTGATCCCGACGCATCCTGCGGCCAAACGGTTCTTTTCCGCCTCGCTGGCGGTCAGCCCGCGTTCCTCAAGGTATTTCATGACATACCCATATGCAGTCTTGTCCGCGAGGGTCCCAATGGTGCCGGCACGATACACATATTTTTCCCCAAAGAGTTCCTTGACATAGTTATGGGCAATGGGCTGGTATTCCCCGGAGAAATTCAGGTCGATATCCGGCACCTTATCCCCCTTGAAGCCAAGAAAAACCTCAAACGGAATATCGAATCCATCCTTTTCCAGTGGCGTCTGGCAAACCGGACACTGCTTGTCAGGAAGGTCGACACCGATGGTATACCCCTTGGGAATGTCAAAGAACCCTTTTCTGCACTTGGGACAGCGGTAATGCGGCGGAAGGGCATTCACTTCGGTGATCCCGGTCATAAAGGCGACCAGGGACGAACCGACACTACCCCGGCTGCCGACCACATATCCGTCACGGAGCGATTTGCCGACAAGCTTGGTGGCAATCGAATAGAGGGTCGCATACCCGTATCCTATAATGGATTTGAGTTCCTTTTCCAGACGTTTGCGGATCAGGTCCGGAAGTTCCTCCCCATAAAGCTCCTTCGCGCGTCCCCAGGTCATTTCGGTGACTTCCCTCTCCGCATCCTCCCAGTAGGGCGAGAACGTGGTCTTCCCCTCCGGATGCTTCGGATACAGGGTGATCTCATCGATCCTGGAGGAGATCAGCCGGGGATTGTCAATGACGACTTCATGCGCCTTCTTCTCCCCAAGATAAGAGAATTCTTCAAGCATTTCGTCGGTCGTTTTAAAATAGAGGGGCGGTTGATTGTCCGCATCCGAAAAACCTTGCCCCGCCTGAATAATGGACCTGAAAATGGCATCCCTCGGGTCCAGGAAATGCACATCCCCCGTGGCGCAGACAGGAAGCCCCAGCCTTTGCCCCAGCTCAACGATCCTGCGGTTGTTGTCCCTCAGTTCCTCGTCATCCCGGACCCGGCCGTTCCGTTTCAGATAAGCGTTGTTCCCTATAGGCTGTATCTCCAGGTAATCGTAAAACCTGGCGATCCTGGAGAGCTCTTTGGTATCCTTCCCGTCCAGGATCGCCTCATACAGTTCTCCCTCGGAACAGGCGCTGCCGACGATGACTCCCTGACGGTATTTCTGCAGAATCGACCTTGGGATCATGGGCCTGCGCTTGAAATAGTGGATATGCGCCTCCGACACCATATGATTCAGGTTTTCCAGGCCTTTTTGGGTGGCCGCGAGCAGGATGATATGGGTAGAGGTGCCAAGCGTGTATTTGCTGCTGACCTGGTTGAGCTGCCGGAGGGTCTTCATGCCCCTGGAACGGCACTCATCGAGCATTTGCGCAAGGCACAGGGCCGTGGCGTTGGCGTCATTGACCGCCCGGTGCGCGCCTTTGAGCACCACGTGCAGGTGCTTGCAAACGCTGGAAAGCCGGTGGGTCTTCAGTTCGGGATAGAGCTTTCTTGCAAGCATCAGCGTATCCAGCTGAAGAAATGCGTCCTCCCGTCCGATGCGCTTGAGCTCGCTGCGGAGCACGGAGCAGTCGAAATTGGCATTGTGCGCGGCGATCGGGGCGCCGTCCACAAAATCCATCAGCTTCGGGATTGCTTCCGCCGCCTTCGGCGCGCCTGAGAGCATCTGGTCGGTGATATGCGTCAGCTGTGTGATCGTCTCAGGAAGAGGCATTTCCGGATCCACGAACAGGTTCAGGCTATCCACAACGTGCCCGTTCACAAGCTTGACGGCCCCGATCTCAATGACCCGATCCTTGCTGGTATTCAGCCCGGTGGTCTCAAAATCAAGCACCACGATCGGGGACGAAAATGCGCTGTCGCCCTCTCCTTCAACGATGGGCGCGTCGTCGGTCAGATATCCTTCCAGCCCGGGGATCAGCTTGATGCCCGCTTTTTTTGCGCTGGAAAAAGCCTCCGGAAAGGCTTGGACGACCCCGTGATCCGTGATGGCGATGGCTTCGTGCCCCCATTCCTTGGCCCGCTGGATCAGGGCGGAGGGAGAGGCGATGGCATCCATATTGCTCATGTTGGTATGAAGATGCAGCTCGATGCGTTTTTCCGCTGCGTTGTCCATGCGTTTTTCCAAAGGTGCTTCCGAAATGTCCCGCGCCATGACCACCGTTTCTTTGCTGAAAGTGTCAAACTGGGCATTCCCACGCACAAGGATCCCCATCTCCGGCTTGATCCGGGACAGGACCTCATTGACTTTTTCTTTTTCCTCTTCGCTGATGGGCGGCGGGGATTCCTTCTCGGACGCGTTCAGCCTGCGGTCCCGGTAGTGAAGAAAAATCTTGCATTTGATCGTATCCGTATAATCCGTCACCGAGAAGGTCAGCAGAACGGTTTCTCCATTGCTGATCTCCCGGCTCTCCACGGAGAGGACCTTGCCCTGAATGGTCACGATGCCGCTGTTTTCGTTGATCTCGTGGATCTCAACGGGCTTATCTGCAATCATCCTCCCGCGGATTTTGACGTCGCTGCTCTTCTTTTTCTGCGCCGGCCTGCTCTCCTTCACCAGCGCATTGCGTTCTTTTTCAAACTCCTCCTGTCTCAGCAGGTTTTCCCGCCTGCGTTCATCCTCCATCTGAAGGATCCTTTTCTGGCTGTCCCCTTCCACTCGGACCGCAACCGGCGTGTCGAGACGAAAGATATCCTTCACGGCCCTGGACAGCTTTTCGGGAATGCCGGCGTTGACAAGAAATTGGCGCACAAACTCGTCCGGAACATCCAAATTGACTCTCCCGTTTCCGGCAGACCAATGGATATCAAATTCCCAGGAGCGAACGGCCGGGCATTCCCGGAGGAGAAACTGGTTCAGCGGCAGCGCGTATTTTTCCGGATCCTGAAAAAAAGGCATCGCGAGCGACGGGCTCGCAACACGTACCTGTGTTCTGATTTCCGGAAAGGATTTCGCGACCAGATCCCGTATCGCAAAAAAGCCCTTTTCCCCGATCAGCTGTTCCGACAGAAAGGAAAAGCAGGCTTTGTTCTCCGCTTTGTTATAACGGATATTCTCTATGGAGATCTTCTCCCTGCTTTCCGGGAGAAGACGGCAGATCTCTTCGATCAGTTCACTGTATTTCATTCAGATAACTCCGTACTGCCTGGATAAACGCTCCCGCAATGTCCCCGGTCAGACGCCGGACGTACTTTCCGTCAATATACAGGGCCCCGCATTGATCCCCGCCGCATAGGGCGACCTGGGCTTCCCCCGCTTCTCCCGGACCATTTACGACGCAGCCCATGACCGCCACCGTAATGTCCCGTGTTTCATCCTTGAATGCCTCTTCCACCTGTCTTGCGATGGCGGGCGTGTCAAGCCGGGTCCTGCCGCAGGTGGGACAGGAAACCAGGCGGAACCCTTTCCGGAATCCTATCGCCTTCAGGATGGAAAGGGCGGCTCTTGGCTCCTCCTCCGGATCCCCTGTCAGGGAAACCCGAATGGTATCCCCGATCCCCTCAAGGAGCAGCGTTCCGATCCCGATCGCGCTTTTCAGAGTCCCCTGTCCCGGAAGTCCTGCTTCGGTAATCCCTACGTGAAGCGGATAATCGCACCGTTCGGCACACAGCCTGTATGCCTCCACGGTGGTTTTTACATCAGAGGATTTCAGGCTCAGAACAATCTCCCCGAAGCCTTCCTCCTCCAGAAGGGCCGCATGATACAGGGCGGATTCCACCATCCCCTCCGGGGTCACGCCGCCATAGCGGGACAGGATCTCTTTTTCCAGGGATCCGGAGTTGACGCCGACGCGCACCGGCACATGATGCATTTTGCAGGCCTGGGCGACCCGTCTGACATTCTCCCGGCCTCCAATGTTGCCAGGATTGATCCGCAGGCTCTGGATCCCGTTTTCAACACTGGCCACCGCCAGTTTCCAATCAAAATGAATATCTGCCGACAAAGGAACGGGGGAATGGTCCACATAATAGCGGACATTGCCGCAGCTCTCCTGATCGAAAACCGAGATCCGGACCAGATCACAGCCCGCTTTTGCAAGGCGAAGGATCTGGGCCAGGGTGCTCTCCCTGTCCCTGGTGTCCGTATTGGTCATGCTCTGGACGGAGACCGGCGCACCGCCGCCGATCAAAAGATCCCCGACCTTGACCTGTTTTTGGGATGCCATTGTTTCGTCTCCTTCCCCGGTCACGCGAACAAATGAAGAATGTCCCTGTAAGTCAGCACCAGAAAAAGGCCAAACAGCAGGACAAACCCGGCCATGTGGATATAGGCTTCCACCTTTCGGTTGAGCGGCTTTCTGCGAATGGCTTCCACCAATAGAAACAGCAGCCTGCTTCCGTCCAGGCCCGGGATCGGAAGCAGATTCATGATCCCCAGGTTGACCGATATCACCATCAGCAGGTTCACCCAGGCTTCAAAGCCGTACTCTCTCGTTTCTTCCGTAATGACCTGAATGATTCGGACGGGACCTCCGGTGTCCTCAATGCCCTTCCCTGTGGTAACAAGGTCCCGAAGTGCTCCCAGAATGGCGCCTCCCGCGTTCCAGCAGGCAGTAGCTCCCATTTCAATCGCTCTGAAGAGGCCTACCGGGGCATAAACGTAATGAGCGTCCGACTGAAGGGTGACCCCCATCAGCATGCGTCCCTCCTGTGCGTCATAGACGGGGGTCACCGCACAGTCCACCTGCTCCGCGCCGCGGGTTACGGTGAGGACAAGCGGTTCATCGTTTTCCCGATAGCCGCTGATCAGGTTGATCAGGGTCAGATTTCCTTCCCCGTCCGCTCCGGAGGCGTCCACGCCATTGACCGTATCCACCACGTCCCCGGGCATCAGTCCACCCCTTTCGGCGGGGCTTCCCTCCGCAACGGAAACGATGGTGCATTTTCCGACTTCCACATCCACCGGCTCGCCGGTAAAAGCAAAAAAAGCGCAGGCAACGACCAGGGCAAGGACAAAATTCATCATAGGGCCCATCATGATCGTGATGAATCGTTTCCAGGGCTTGGCGTTGTTGTAAAGCTTTGGATCATCAGAATCCGCCTGGTCCGGGTCATCTTCCCCGTAAAAGGCACAGTAGCCGCCCGCAGGGATCGCCCTTAAATAAAAGACGGTATCATATTTCCGGCTTTTCCATTGGTAAATGGCCGGTCCAAAGCCGATGGCAAACTCACGCACGGGAATTCCGGTGCACCGGGCCGCCCAAAAATGGCCGCATTCATGGATCGTCACCATGATCCCAAGCATCAGGATCGCCGCCAGCACGTACAGCAGGGTCATTTCAAACCTCCGATCCGCTCCCGCGCCATTTCCCTGGCGCGCCGATCCGCTTCAAAGATATCTCCGGCTTCCCGGACCGCGAGAGTTGGAAGCCGGTCCAGGACAAACGAAACGGTGTCATAGATCTCTCCCAGCAAGATCTTCCCCTGAAGGAATGCGCCGACAGCTTCCTCATTGGCCGCGTTCAGGACGGCACAGGCTGTTCCGCCTGCATCAAGGCAGGAACGGGCCATATCCATAGCGGGGAAACGGGCATCGTCCGGCTTTTCAAACGTCAGGGTCCCGATTTTAAACAGATCCAGGTCCTCCGTGCCGGTAGGGAGCCGATCCGGCCAGGACATCGCGTAAAGGATCGGAAGCCGCATGTCCGGAATGCCCATTTGGGCAATCACGGTCCCGTCTTCAAAACGGACGGCAGAATGAACAATGGACTGTGGATGAATGTGGACCCGGATCTTTTCGTGCGGTACGTCAAACAGCCATCTCGCCTCAATGATTTCCAGCGCCTTGTTAAACATTGTCGCACTGTCCACCGTGATTTTTCTTCCCATGGACCAGGTGGGATGGCCAAGCGCCTCACCAATCGTGGCCTTTCGGATGCGTTCCAGGGTCCAGGTCCGGAACGGGCCGCCGCTTGCCGTCAAAATCAGTTCTTTGGGCTGACAGCCGTGCGCCCCTTCCAGACACTGCCAGATCGCGCTGTGTTCGCTGTCCACCGGCAGCAGCCTGTGGTTCCCGACAGGGCCAAAGAGCTCCATCACCAGCGCACCGCCGGCAACCAGCGCTTCTTTATTGGCCAGCAGCACTTTCTTCCCCGCTTTTCCGGCGGCAAGCACCGCTTCAAGGCCGGCCATTCCCATCACCGCATCCAGCACCGTATCCACTTCGGGGAGTCTTGCGGCCTCGATCAGCGCCTTGGTGCCAAAGGACCATTTGCACAGGCTTTTTACATCCTCCGGCAGCGCAATCTCGCCTCCTGTATAAAAAGCATATTCCGGCCTGAACCTGCGAACCAGTTCAAACAGTTTTTCCGCACTGCTGTGGGCGGTCAGCGCAAGGACACGAAACCTGTCCGGATGAAGCGCAGCGACCTGAAGCGCCTGCGTCCCGATCGAACCGGTGCACCCAAGAATGGCGATTTTTTGCATGAACGTCTATCCGGTTCCTTTCCTGAGTTTTCCTGTATGGGCTGCCTAAAGATTCAAGGCAAAAACAGGGTCATATAGATGTACATCAGGACCGCCGTCCAGAATACGCTGTCCAGCCGGTCCATGATCCCTCCGTGTCCGGGAAAAATGGAGCCATAGTCCTTGATGCCGCATCTGCGCTTGATCAGAGACGCAAACAGGTCTCCGGCCTGGCCGGTCACCCCGCCCAGGAGCCCCAGCAAAAGCGCGTGCCAGAAGGGCATGATCCCGTGGGCTGAAAAGCACGCCCAAATGATGACAGCGGCCAGCACGCTTCCAAACAGGCCTCCGATCGCCCCCTCCGTGGTTTTATGGGGACTGACCTGCTCGCAGAATTTATGCTTGCCCCAAATCACGCCGATAAAATAGGCAAACGTATCCCCCGCCAGCGGGATCCCGAAGGCCATGATCTCCAGCATCAGCTCGGCGGAACGGTTTTCCGCCCGAAGGAGGCCGATCATACACATGCCGGGGAGGACCACCGAGACCAGCGGCAGGATGGAAAACCCGATGCCGGACAGGGAGGGCTTTGGGCTGAAAAGGTTCTGCACAACGATCATCATACAGGCGCAGGCAACCAAGGGAAGAAGCACCGCGGCACCTCCCAGCTTGATCGTCAGGATCGGAATGCTGAGTCCGAAAACAAGATATACGGGCCATTGCACCAGGGCTACCCTGGTTTCTTTCAGGGCCTTGTACTGCTCAATGACCGCAAGGCCGACACAAGCCATGAACGGTATGGAAAACCAGGCGCCGCCCAGCGCGAGGGCGACCACAAGAATGACAATCAATACTGCACCTGTCGCGATTCTTTGCGCCATGTTCAGCCTCCTCCATACCGGCGCTGCCGCTTCCCGTATTCCCTCAGCGCGTCATGATAGCAGTCAATGTTGAAATCCGGCCACAGGACGGGGGTAAAAACAAATTCGGCATACGCGCATTGATACAGCAGAAAATTGCTCAGTCTCATTTCCCCGCTGGTCCTGATGAGAAGATCCACATCCTCCAGGCCTGCTGTATCCAGATGAGCCGAAAGGGTCTCCTCCGTGATCGCATCGGGGGTAAGAGAGCCGTCCTGGACCTCCCTGGCGATTTTCCTCACGGCCCGCACGATCTCATCCCTGCTGCCATAATTGATAGCGATGTTCAGCTTGAGCCCGGTATTTGAGGCGGTACGGGCTTCCGCGCGCACCAAAGCCTCCCGCTGCGCTTCCGGAAGGGCCTCTTTCACCCCAAGGATGCGGATGCGCACTTTGTTTTGATCCAGCTCGTCGATCTCGCTGGAAAAAAATTCCAGCAAGAGCTGCATCAGCGCGTTGACTTCCGACGCATCCCTCGACCAGTTTTCTGTCGAAAAGGCATAAAGCGTCAGCGCTCCGATCCCCAGGTCACTGCTCTCCCTGATAATGGATCTGAGCGCTTCCACACCCGTGCGGTGTCCCAAAGCGATCTGAAGTCTGTGTTTCCTGGCCCAGCGCCGGTTTCCATCCATGATTACGGCTACGTGGCGGGGCAGCGTGGTGAATACTGACATGGCAGAGGTATTCAATCCTTTCTGGGCTGCGCTTTCCCGGAGGCATCCGGAGTCGGTGCCGCATCCGAAGGCTGCCCGGTTTTGAACCTTCCGACGATGAAAGTATGTTCCCGATATCCGATCACCCGGTCTTCCAAGGGACCTGTATCCGAATTTGCCCCCCTCTGCGCCGGAGGCTCGGTGTAGAGGCAGTCTATTTGCAAATGGCCTCTTTCCGCCGCTTCAAGCGCGGCGGAAAGAGGCAGCCCAAGCAAATCCTTCTGTATCAAACCGACATGATCTCCTTTTCCTTTTCGGCGGCAATCTTGTCAATTTCCTTGATCTTGGCATCGGTCAATTTCTGAAGTTCGTCCTCGGCCTTGCGCTGATCATCTTCTGTGATCTCGCTCTTTTTCTGCATTTTCTTGATCTGTTCCATGGCGTCCCTGCGGGCACTGCGTACCGCAACCTTGGTTTCCTCCGCGCCCTTGCGCACAACCTTGGTCAGCTCCTTGCGGCGCTCCTCGTTCAGTTCGGGAACGATCAGGCGAATCACCTTTCCGTCATTGGACGGGTTAAGGCCAAGGTCGCTCTTGAGAATGGCCTTCTCCACCAGGGGAATGGCCTTAACGTCCCACAGATTGATGGTCAGAAGGCGGGGTTCAGGGGCAGAGATGTTGCCCATCTGCTTCAGGGGAGTCGCAGTCCCGTAATAGTCTACCATGATCTTATCCAGGATCTGGGGGTTGGCACGTCCCGCCCTCAGGGAAAGCATATCCTTCTGATAAAACTGGCAGTTTTTGTCCATTTTTTCCTTGGTTTCTTCAATCACCGCTTTATACATGGTATACGCCTCCATTGCTCAAAATTTGCTTCTATTGTACCTTTTTTTGGTGCTGAAAGCAAGGGGTAATCTGAACCGCCCGTTTCATTCGGCGCGGCGGAGCAGCGCCGGATCGTCCAAAAAAAAGCCCGGACAGCTCCGGGCGCTCTGGTTATGGATGCTCTTCCTCAAAGGACTCTCTTTTCCATCCTGTAATGACTCCCCTCAGGCCGTTTTGCCTGCAGGAGATATGCTTGAAGCCGCACTCCTGCATCAAACGCATCAAAGTCCTGCGGTCCGTTTCCGTCTCGCCGAACTGGGAAAAAAGACTGCTCAGGCGTGGATAGAGCGGGCAGACGATGATCAGCTGGGCGCCGGGATGAAGGACGCGGTGGATCTCCTTGAGTCCCGCAAGGGTACAGTTTTCTCCCGTGCGCCTTGTGACAAACACCGTATCAAAGGAATTGTCTCTGAAAGGGATGTCCGATGTCTTTCCGCAGATGACATCGGCGTCGTCCATCATTTCCCGGATCTGCCGGGCCTCCCCCCAGTCCCTGCACATGCCGCAGGCCCGGATATGCATGCGACCTGTCAGGTTCAAAAGCAGCGCACCGCTTCCGCAGTCTGTATCCAAAACCCGGTCGTTTTCCTCAACGGCAGCCCACCGCAGGGCGCAGCGCTGGGAACGTTCCAGCGGCAGATGGAAGTCTTCCGTCAATTGTCTCAGGTTTGTCCTGGTCGTTTCCTTTGTGATCATGGTCCTGTCTCCGTTCATGGAATTTGTTACAAATTCATGCGATTATTTCATGTGCTTAAAGATTATAGCATAGTTTTGTAATAAAGTCACCCATTTTCTTAACATTTTCTTAATTTTTTGTTTTTCACGGTCTGTTTGTTGTTTTTGCGATTCTTTCCTTTTCAAAACCGGGGATTTCGTGTAAAATAACTTTAGGCGTTCCGCTCCAAAGCAGCGTTCATATTTCGTCCTTCCAAAAGGTCTTTCTGTTGACCTTGCTTTTCCGTCTTGGTATTCCGCGTTATACTTCCAGCAGGCGCACAGAACGGGAGGTTTCGACAGCAATGAAAAAAGCGGTATTGATCGTACTGGATTCGGTAGGGGCCGGTTATCTTCCGGATGCCGCCCTTTATGGAGACGAGGGGGCCAACACCCTTCGCCACGTGGCTGAGAGCGTTCCTCTTCAGGTCCCGAACATGCGTGCGCTGGGGCTTGGACACATACCGGGGCTCGCGATTCCCCCCGACGAAAAGGCAGCCGGATTCTTTGGCCGTGCAGCCGAACGGTCCAAGGGCAAAGACACCACCACAGGGCACTGGGAGATGGCCGGTGTCATCCTTTCCTCTCCCTTTCCCACCTTCCCGGACGGTTTCCCGGAAGAAGTAATCCGCCCCTTTGAAGAGGCCATCGGCACAAAAGTCATCGGGAACAAACCCGCTTCCGGAACGACTATTCTGGATGAGCTTGGGGAAGAGCACCTGCGCACCGGATATCCCATCGTATACACCTCCGCGGATAGCGTTTTCCAAATCGCCTGTCACGAAGCCCTTTATTCTGTCGACAAGCTTTATGAGCTGTGCCGGATCGCCAGGCGTCAGCTTCAGGGGCCCTTTGGGGTCGGAAGAGTCATTGCCAGACCCTTTACCGGGACCGGAAAGGGAGCCTTCACGCGGACCCCCAGAAGAAAGGATTTCTCCCTGGAACCCGTTTCGGAAACCATTCTGGATGTCCTTAAGGCTTCTGGCCACGATGTGCTTGGGGTCGGAAAGATCGAGGACATTTTTGCGGAAAAGGGACTTACCGGTTCTGTGCACTCCGCCGGCAACCCCGCCTGCACCCAGAGCACGATCGATTACCTGCATACAGACTTTGACGGGCTATTGTTTGTCAATCTCGTGGATACGGACATGATCTACGGTCACAGGCGCGATCCGGTCGGCTACGCAAACGCACTGATGGACTTTGACAGGCGCCTTCCAGAGATTCTGTCCCTCCTGCGGGAAGGGGACCTTCTGATCATCACCGCCGATCACGGGTGCGACCCCACCTATAAAGGAACCGACCATACACGGGAATACGTTCCCGTCTTTGGAAGGATCATCGGCTGTCCCTCCCTCGTAAATCTTGGGGATCGTGCGTCCTTTACGGATATCGCGGCGACGATCGCTGATTACTTCGGGCTTCCTCAGCGCTTTGAGGGCATATCCTTTTTGAATGAGGCGAAAGGAGGTCGTCTATGAACATGGAAGAAAGAATCCTTGCCGCAGCCGGATACCTGAAGGCCCATTTGCCCCCGTTCCGGACGGTGCTGGTTCTCGGAAGCGGATTGGGCGCTTATGGAGAAAGCCTTGGATCCTCCCTGGAGATCCCCTATCAGGAAATTCCCGGCTTTCCGGTATCCACCGTTGCGGGGCATGCCGGCAAGCTGATCTTTGGCGAAACGGGCGGCAAACCCGTGCTCGTCATGTCCGGCCGCTTCCATTATTATGAGGGGCTGTCCATGAAGGAGCTTGCCTTGCCCATCCGGGTTTTCAGCACCCTCGGCGCCCAAAGCCTGATCCTGACCAACGCCGCCGGGGGGGTCAATCTTTCCTATGCCCCCGGTGATTTGATGATGATCACGGACCATATCAATCTGAGCGGTTCCAACCCCCTGATCGGCCCCAACGAGGATCGGTTCGGTCCCAGATTCCCTGATCTGTCCGAGGCCTATACCCCTTCCCTGCAGCAGCTTGCCAGGGAGTGTGCAAAAAGCCTCGGCCTCTCCCTGAAAGAAGGGGTCTATTGCATGATGTCCGGTCCCGCTTATGAGACACCCGCCGAAATACGCATGATCCGCCAGTTTGGAGCCGATGCCGTTGGGATGTCGACCGTGCCGGAAGTGATCGCAGCTGCCCACTGCGGGCTTAAGGTCGTCGCGTTCAGCAGCATCACCAACATGGCTGCCGGGATCGTTGGCGCGCCGATCACCCATCAGGAGGTCATCGAAAGCGGCCGGAAAAGCGCTGCGGCCTTTGCCGCGCTGATCACGGAGCTGATCCGGCGCATGGAATGATGCATGGTCATCCGTCCAGGCCGTTCAAAATGCACGGCTATTGCGCCGAAAGGCCATTTGTACTATAATAAAGCAGCTTTGTTGCAAAGGAGAATGGACCATGAAATTGATTATCGCCATCGTACAGGATGAGGATTCCGCCAAGGTGCTGAACGGACTGATGAGCGAAGGGTACAGCGCGACGAAGCTGGCCACGACCGGAGGGTTCCTGAAGAGCGGAAACACCACCCTGCTGTGTGGCGTGGAAGAAAACCGGTTTGACCACTGTGTTGCCATCATAGAAAAAATGTGCAAAAGCAGGCGCCAGATCTCCACTACGCCGCTGACCATGAGCACATCCATCGACATGGTTGCTCCCTACCCCATCGAAGTAACGGTGGGCGGCGCCACCATTTTTGTATTGTCCGTTGAACAGTTTTTCAAAGTCTGATTCCGGCCGTCAGCAGCACCCCGGTCCTCATTCTTTCAGAGTTCATCGCCAGGAGAGGGAACATTGACGGAAGACATTCTATGCAGCCAGACCGCAGAAGACGCCCTGATCGGAGATTTGAAAGCAGGGCGTCTTCCGCATGCTCTGCTTTTGTCCGGACCAGCGGGGACCGGTAAAAAAACCCTGGCCGCCTATATCGCCAAAGGCCTGATGTGCAAAGCGGCACAGTCCCAGGACCGTCCCTGCGGGATCTGTAAAAACTGCCGCCGGTTCGATCACGATTCCATGCCGGACCTGATCCGTCCCGAAGTGAAAAGCGGCGAAAAAAACATCCGTCTTGAAGCCGTACGGGAACTGCTTGAAATCCTTTCACGACATCCCCTTGAAAACGGAAACCGGGTCGTTCTGATCGAAAACGCCGAACGTCTGACCCCGGGGTCCCAGAACGCCCTGCTGAAATCCATCGAGGAGCCGGATGAATCCACTTTCTTTCTCTTTACTGCCGATTCCATCCGATCGATCCTTCCCACCATTCTTTCCAGATGCGGTATCGTCCGCATCGCCCCATGGAGCATCCGTCGTCTGTCAGACGAAATGAAAAAGCACGGCATCCCGCAGGACCGGATCGACGACATTCTCCCTCTTGCCGGCGGAAGCATTGGAAAAGCCCTGCAAATCAGTCAGGACGCCCATTTCCTTGAAGACGTGGCCAGCGCGAAAAGCATTTTTTTCGATATCCGCACCCCTTCGGACATTCCGCCTGCCCTGAAAGCCCTCAGGGAACGCAAGGACCGAGGCGACCGGATCCTGGATATTGCCGAGGAAGAGACGGAAATCCTGCTGCGTGCCCCGGACTCCGTCCAGGATCCGTCCCTTTCCGCCTGGAAAAAGGCGGACGTTTACGGCCTCAAACACATCCTTGACACGATCATTGAGGCTAAAAAGTACCGAAAATCCAGTGTCGGACTGATCCCGTCCGCAGAAAAAGTTCTTTCAGTATTATCGGAGGAAGCAGAAAAATGGCAACTGTAATTGGTGTACGTTTCAAAAACGCAGGTAAACTGTACTATTTCGACCCCGGCAAGCTGTGGCCCACCGCCGGTGATTCCGTTATTGTGGAAACTGTGCGGGGCGTCGAATTCGGGGAAGTGGTCACAGGGGTCAGCCAGATCGCGGATGAGCTGGTCACCCCACCCTTGAAAAGCGTGCTGCGCATCGCCACTGAAGAAGATATCCGGCACGATCGGGAAAATCGTTCCAGGGAAGCGGAGGCCCTCGGGATCTGCGACAAAAAGATCCAGGAGCATAAGCTGCTGATGAAGCTGGTGGGGTGCGAATATACTTTCGACAACAGCAAGCTGCTGTTTTATTTCACCTCCGACAAACGGGTCGATTTCCGCGGACTGGTCAAAGACCTCGCGGCCATTTTCCGCACACGCATTGAACTGAGGCAGATCGGCGTCAGGGATGAGGCAAAAATGCTGGGCGGACTCGGCATGTGCGGCCGCCCTCTCTGCTGCTCGACCTTCCTGGGAGATTTCCAGCCTGTTTCCATCAAAATGGCCAAGGAACAGAGCCTTTCCCTCAATCCGACCAAGATCTCCGGTGTCTGCGGCAGGCTGATGTGCTGCCTGAAGTACGAAGAAGACCATTATGAGGCGACCCGCAAAAAAATGCCCAAGCTGGGCAAAGAGGTCCTGACCCCGGACGGAAAGGGCACCGTCACGGAACTGAACATTCTTCGCGAAACCGTCCGGGTCCGGATCCCGAAGGGGGACGAAACGGAAGTCCGCGAATATCCCATGGATCAGGTGCGCCGTCCCTCCTCCCCGGAGCATCCCGCACCGTCTCAGACAGCCAATCAAACGGCGGACTCCGACAAGGACCTTGGAAACGACAAGGCGGAGCTCGCAAGAGAATTGACCGAGGAAGACGGTCTTGACGAAGCGCAGGCCCTTGAAGAGGCTTCCGAGCTGCTCAGCGGGGACTGACCCTGTTCTCCATGCGCTTAACGGAACGAAACGCCATTCCTTTCGGACAGAACATGGAGGCGACCGTATGTACAGGCAGTCTTTGAATGGTTCTCAATGGAAAATGCGCTGCACGGACGAAGCGGTTTGGCATAACGCAGATGTCCCCGGCAGTGTATATGCCGATTTGATGCGCGACGGTTCCCTGCCGGATCCTTACTTCAGGGACAACGAGGCCCTCTTCCTTGAGGCGAGTTATAAAGACTATCTCTATCGTCTGGATTTCACGCCGGACGAGGAATTGCTGCGGCATGCCTTTATCCATCTGACCTGTGACGGGCTTGATACGCTGGCCGAGATCTCTCTGAATGGCGTTACGGTTGGAAAAGCGGACAACATGCACATTTCCTGGTCCTTTGACGTCAAAAGCGTCCTTGTGCCCGGGGTGAATCACCTGTCTGTTCTGTTCCGTTCCCCCACCCGGTATATCCTTGAAAAATACGCGGAAGACCCCATGTGGGGGTCTTCGGATGCGATTCCCGGATTCGGTTACCTTCGGAAGGCCCACTGCATGTTTGGATGGGATTGGGGGCCGCGCCTTCCGGACGCAGGCATTTGGCTGCCCATTTCGCTGGAAGGATGGGATTCCGCGCGTCTTGAGCAGGTCCTTCTCCTTCAGGATCATCAGGATGGACAGGTACAGGTGACCGTAAAGGCCCAGTGGACGGGTGGGAACGGAAAGGAACAAATCGAGGCCGTCCTTGTGGCACCGGACGGAACCCAATCCTTCTTTGAAGACGGCCACTGCCAGGTGGTCGCCCCCAGGCTCTGGTGGCCGCGGGGCTATGGGGAACAGCCTCTCTACACTGTAAAAGTATTTTTAAAGGAAGGCTGCTCCGTCCTTGACGTATGGGAAAAGCGGATCGGCCTGAGGACCCTGACGGTCTGTCATGAAAAGGATGAATACGGAGAAAGCTTCTGCCATGTCGTGAACGGCGTCCGGATCTTTGCCATGGGTGCCGACTACATTCCGGAGGACAACATTCTCTCCAGGATCACGCCGGAGCGGACAAGGCGCCTTTTGGGCGACGCCAGTCTTGCCAATTACAATACCATCCGTGTCTGGGGCGGCGGTTTCTATCCCCCGGATTTTTTCTGGGATGCCTGCGATGAGATGGGACTTTTAGTCTGGCTGGACCTGATGTACGCCTGCTCGTGGTATAAGCTGACCGACGACATGGAAAGATCCATCCGTACAGAGACCGTGCAGCAGGTCCGCCGCATCCGCAGCCACCCTTCTTTGGCCCTGATTTGCGGCAACAACGAGGATGAAGGCTTCGTCAGTGATGCCCAGGATGAACTGATCCTGCAAAGTCCTGTTCAGCGCTTTTCACCCGTGACACGCCGGCACATCTCGGATTATGTGAAAATGTACGAATACCTGCTGCCGGCCATCGTCCGCGCCGAAGCGCCCCAGACCTTCTGGTGGCCCAGCAGTCCCTCCAACGGCGGCTGTTTTGACCATCCCAATGATCCGGACCGGGGAGATACGCATTACTGGGACGTCTGGCACGGGGAGAAGCCTTTCACCGAATACCGTAAATTTCATTTCCGATACGCTTCCGAATTCGGCTTTCAGTCCTTTCCCTCCCTGCCCACGGTCTGCGAATTCACCCTGCCCGAGGACCGGAACATTTTTTCGCGGATCATGGAAAAGCACCAGCGCAACAAAGCCGCCAACGGAAAGATCCTCTCCTACCTGAGTCAGACCTTCCTGTATCCGAAGGGCTTTGACGAATTGCTTTATGCCAGCCAGCTGATGCAGGCGGAAGCCATCCGCTATGGCGTCGAACATTGGCGCAGAAACCGTGGCAGGTGCATGGGTGCCATCGTCTGGCAATTGAATGACATTTGGCCCGTTGCTTCCTGGAGTTCCATCGACTCCTTTGGGCGGTGGAAGGCGCTGCATTACGCCGAAAAACGGTTCTTCGCGCCGGTGCTCCTCTCCGTAGAGGAACACGGCGAATTGGACCAGCACCCGCAGATCAACGAATGGCATCCCGAGCCTATTGAAACAAGCTGCAGCATGAACGTGTGCAATGAAACCCGCCGGGACCAGCGCGGGCTGGTCCGGTGGGCCCTTTGCAGGAACGACGGTTCCATCCTTCTGTGCGGCGAGCAGGAGATCTGCGTGCCGGCGCTTTCCGCCCTTTGGCTGGACAAGCTGAGTTTCCCGGAGGCGGAGGTCCAAAGCAGCTATTTTTCCTGTACGCTGCTTGTGGACGATAAGCCTGTTTCCTCAAGCACGGCGCTGTTTTGTGCGCCAAAGCATTTCCGCTTTTTGGACCCGCATTTGCAAGCCACCGTCCACGGAGATACGATCACGGTCCGCTCCTCTGCTTTTGCCAAGTCCGTTTGGATCGAAAGCGAGGATCCGGACCTGCTGCTGAGTGACAACGGATTTGACCTCGGCGCGGATTCAAAAACCGTTCGCATCCTTCGCGGAAAAGCCGATTCCGTCCGGGTTCGTTCCGTATGGAATATCGCGAACGCATAAAAATCCGCACGGAATGCGGGAAATCAGAGCAAAACGGCGTGACCCCGGTCACGCCGTTTTGCTTTATTCGCAATATATGAAGAAAGAGTCTTCTTATCAGGCGGCTTTCGCGCCGTCAGTTCCGCTTCGGGATCCGCTCATTCCGCATCCATCCTGCCCTCCCCGGCCTTGTCCATAAAGAAGACCGCCAGGGTGCCGGGGCCCGCATGCGCGCCGATCACAGGGCCGATATACCCGGTCATGATTTCCTTTACGCCAAAGTCCCGCCGCAGTTTCTCCGCGACCCAGGCCGCGTCCTCTGCGCAGTCCCCATGACCGATGAAAAAGACCTGCTCCTCCGGATGATCCGCGTATTTCCCGACCATGGACAAAAGGGCCTTCAGGCTGCTTTTCCTGCCCATGACCTTCATGCGGTTCACAAGATGCCCTTTGGGATCCACATTCAGAACCGGCTTGATATTGAGCATGGTCGCGGCAATGTAGCTTGCCGCGGAGATTCGTCCGCCCCGCTTGAGATAAACCATGTCCTCAACTGTGAACCAGTGAATGATCCGATGACGGATCTCGGAGGCGTATTGCGCACACTCCTCTAGGCTGTGTCCCTCTCCCTGATCCCGGTACCGGATGACATGATGGACAAAGAGCCCTTCGCCCGTGCTGGCACAAAGAGAATCCACTGACACGACCCGTCTGTCAGGATACTTTTCGCTGAGAGCCTCCGCGGCCTTTGAAGCGGAATGGGCCGTGCTGCTGAGCCCGCTGGAGAACGCCAGGATCAAAACATCGTATCCCTTTTTCAGCAAAGGCTCCGTATATTCTGTCCAGACCTGCTCGTTGATCTGCGCGGTATGGGTCATGGCGCCAGAACGCATCTGGTTGTAGAAATCACGGGTACGTATGTCACTATCCGTGTTCAAGGGATCGTGCAGGCATTCCGAATCGTTGACGTTGTAGACCATCGGAACCACCTTTAAAAAATGCTGTCGGTTGATATATTCCGCTGGAAGATCACAGCAGGCGTCTGTAAGGATCCAAAATGACATGTCCGCTCCTCCGGGATGGAACCCCGATCCCCAAATCTTTTTCTGTTCTTGTTCAGCCCGTCCCAGCCAAAGCAGGGACGGCCTCCAAGTTCTCTATTTATTGTATGCCTTCTTCCCACCTGTGTCAAGAACGAGGCAAGCCGGTTTCCCTTTATTCTCCGGTTTTCGTTCACATTTCCGATATTCCCTTTGAATTAACGCCATAACTATGGTATACTTTTGCTGTTCGCAGAGAGGGGATGATTTTTTGCGCTGTGCCTGTCCCCAATGCGGGGCCTTTATGGAGCACGCCGAGACAAATGCGGTCTGTGTCTGTCCGCAGTGTCTGACAAGATGTTCCGCATGCCTTGGTACCGGGACCGTCTGGTCCCGGGAGGATGTATTGCGTCTTCGCTCCCAGCCCGACGCAGAGCAAATGATTCTGGACCGGGAATGGGAAGACGCAGCATGCCCGCCTTCATCTGATTCGGATGCGCGCTGAATGCTTGTCCGATTCCAGGCAGGGATATGCCCCGTTTCTGGCGCGGCCAGATACATGATCTTCAGCAGGAGGAAATCCGGATGGATAAAAAGGACGAAATCATCAGCATGCAGAACGATATCCTTCAGGATATGCTAAAAAAACAGTTTAAAAGCCTGACGGACGACCTTTGGGGAATCAAACTGCCCGACACAGCTCTCCCTTTCGACGCCCCGCCTGCCGGTGAACCGAAAACGGAGGTTTCTGAAGGTAAACCTGTTTCTGAAAGCGTCAAGGAAGCGCTTCCTCAAAAGGAAGCGGAAGAAAAGGCCGAGCCCGAAGAAACCATAGAGGATCTAAAGGCCGAATTGAATTCCTACATCGGCCTGGATCATATCAAAAGCGAGGTCAACAGCCTGATCAACTGGATCGGGATCATGAATGCCCGCAAACAGGAGGGGCTTCCCGTACCGGACATGTCTCTGCACATGGTCTTTTCGGGGAACCCCGGAACAGGCAAAACCATGATCGCCCGTTTAATGGCCCGGATCTACAAATGCCTTGGCATTTTGAGCAAGGGCCACCTGGTGGAAGTGGATCGTTCCGGTCTGGTCGCAGGATATATCGGGCAGACCGCCATCAAAACCCAGGAGGTCATCTCAAAAGCCTTGGGCGGCGTACTTTTCATTGATGAAGCCTACGCGCTGTCCAACAAAGGGGAAAACGACTATGGCCAGGAGGCCATCGATACCCTTTTGAAAGCCATGGAGGATCACCGGGAGGACTTTATCGTCATCGTCGCCGGATACACAGAGCTGATGCAGCGCTTCATTTCCTCCAATCCCGGCCTGGAGAGCCGGTTCAACCGCTTTATGCATTTCCCCGATTATACAGTGGAGGAATTGGTGGGCATCTTTGACATGCGCTGCGGAAAAAGCGCATACACCCTTTCGGAGGACGCACGGAAGATCCTTCCCAAAATCCTCGAAGAAAAAAACAAGGATCCAAAAAGCTTCGGCAACGGGCGTGGTGTGCGCAACCTCTTTGAGCATGCAATTTCCAATCAGGCCGACCGCCTGAGCCAGGACATGGAGAATCTTACCAAAGAAAAGCTGATGCAGATCACCTCCGAGGACCTGATGAACGCCGCAAGCGAATCCGACGGGAGCACCTTGGAGAAAGCCGCCCTTGAGAGCACCCTGAAGGACCTTCTGGCCAATGCGGAAAAATGGACCCCAGAAGGGACGTCAGAGGAGAATACGGGGACGGATGAACACGCAGACGGATCCTCAAAGGACCCCCAGTCCTGATCGGGAGGAACACAGGATGCTTCGCATTGGCGAGTTTACCGATACCTTTATTCCGGTCGCGGACGGGGTCGGCCGCGTGGTGGTTGCTTATGCCAACACGCTCAGCGCAAAAGGGCAGCAGGTGACCGTTTCTTCCCCCATGTATGATACCGGCAGCAGGGGCCATTATCCTTTTGAGCTGGTCGATTACCGTGGCTTTGAGTTTCCCATGGCACGGCAATACAGAACGGGCTTTACGGCCTTCGACCGTCATTACCGCGCCCGAATGAAAATGATCCCCCTGGATATCGTACATTCCCATTCCCCTTTCATTGCAGGGATGGAAGCCCTCAGGATCGCCAAGCAGCGCGGGATCCCCGTTGTCAGTACCTTCCATTCCAAGTATTACGACGACTTTTTGAAGGTCACCCATTCCAAAGCCCTTGCCAGGTTCGGAACAAACCTCATCGTCCGTTACTACAATCAATGTGATGAGGTATGGGCCTGCGGGGAGAGGACCGCGGATGTCCTCGCCGATTACGGGTACAGCGGGGAGATCCATGTGATGCCAAACGGCGTTACGATGCGGGAGCCGGACCCGGAAGCCGTCCGTGTCGCCGCCAAGCGTTTTCAGATCGACCCCGAGGTGCCGCTGCTGCTGTTCGTCGGCCAAATGAACTGGAAAAAGAACATTTTGACCGTTCTGGAAGCCTGTGCTTCCATGAAGGCCGCAGGGTTTCCTTTTCGGCTTCTGTTGGCCGGACAGGGACCCGACCTGGAGGAGATCCGCAGAAAGATCCAGGAACTGGGGCTCACGGAGGAAGCCACCCTTGCCGGGCATATTACAGACTCTTCTATTCTGGACGCGCTGTATTATCTTTCGTCGCTCTTCGTGTTTCCTTCCCTTTATGACAATGCGCCCATGGTCGTCCGCGAAGCCGCCGTTATGAAAACGCCCTCTGTGATGGTCGATGTCAGCAGCGGCTCCGAGGTGATCGAGGACCAGGTCAACGGGTATCTGTGCAAAAACACGCCGGATGACCTCGCACACGTGATACGGAATGCCCTCGCTTCCAGGGATGCCCTTCATTTGGCGGGTCAGCGCGCTTTTGAAACCATTCCGGTCCCCTGGGAAACCCTTCTTGACCGGGTCATAGACCGGTATGCCCTGCTTGTCGGGAAAAGCCGGAAAGGCGAATTGAAGCGAAAGCCCCGGTACCCGGATTCCTGATCAACTGCATCCTTTGTTATCAACATCTTTTAGGGAGGTATATTCAAATGACCAACACCTATTCCATGCATGTTGCCGGCTTGGTTCGTTCCCTGCCGCTCTGCCGGGTCAACGATGATCTTTACATCGGCGCTTTTGTTATCTTTGGGGACGTTGAACTGACCTGCGCCTGTGCCCGTGACCTTTTGAAGATTGCGCCGGAGCATGATATCCTCATCACCGCCGAATCCAAAGGCATCCCGCTGGCGTATGAGATGGCCCGCCAGCATGGCGAAAACCGTTATCTGATCGCCAGAAAAGCGCCGAAGCTGTATATGCAAAACGTTTTCTCCACCACGGTCCGTTCCATAACCACCGCCAAGGAGCAGACCCTCTGCATTGACCAGGCGGATGCGGATGCCATGCGCGGCAAAAGAGTGCTGATCGTTGACGACGTCATCTCCACAGGAGAATCCCTGCTGGCCGTGGAACGTCTGGTGGAAGAAGCCGGAGGAATCGTTGTCGGGAAAATGGCCATTCTTGCCGAAGGAGATGCCCAAAACAGAAAGGATATCCTTTATCTTGAAAAGCTGCCGCTGTTTAATCCCGACGGTTCCATCAAGGCTTGACAGCTTTAGGGGATCCGGTTCTTTTTACGGTATTTTCGTTCATTTTGCAGCAGTTTTTTCTTGCAAATCCATTGCGGATATGTTATAATCCTCTGGCTGTGAATTTTGGAATGTATCACGGTCTGCGGGCCGTTAACTCGAGCATTCCCATGGAGGTAAAGATTATGGGCAAGTTTTGTCAGGTTTGTGGAAAAGGTCTGATGAGCGGTCATAACGTGAGCCATTCCAACAGGAAGACCAATCGTACCTGGGCTCCCAATGTTCAGAAGGTTCGCATTGTTCTGGATGGCGACCGCACCATTCACGCGAATGTCTGCACCCGCTGCCTGCGCTCCGGCTATGTACAGCGTGCCGTACGCGAAGTCAAAGCGCCTGTGGACGCTGTCGTTGAAGCGTGATCGCGTAACATTTTCCGATGAAAAGAAACCGTACCCGGCTGAGTTTGAATCAGCAAGAGGTACGGTTCTTTTTTATCCCCGTTTTCCGCAGCCGTCCTTTGCGGTCATTCCGGCCAGAAACGGCACAGGCGGAGGATCTCCTCCAGTGTCAGACTCTCCCCCCTTCTGAGGGGGTCGATCGCACAGCTGCCAAGCCATTCTTCCGCCTGCTGTTTGCTCATACCGAGGCAGGCCGCCGCATTATTGGCAAAGGTTTTTCGCCTCATGGAAAAAGCGGCGGAAGCCACTTTCAAAAAGCGCTTTTCCAGGTCGAACTCTCCTTCGAAAGGCAGGGGGTGGTTTCTTTCAATGGTCACAAAGGCGCTGTCCACCTTGGGCGCAGGATCAAAGCAGGTCCTTGGGATTTCCCGAAGGATCCTGGCAGGCCCAAAATAGGCGCGCTGCAGGCTCAATAGGCAGTAGCCTTCATCGCCCGGGGACGCCACGATCCGTTCCGCAGCTTCTTTTTGGACCATAATGTGGATCCCAAGAATCGGAAGATGGGAAAAAAACAGCTTCTGCAGCAGCTCCGTCGTCAGATAATACGGAATGTTTGCCACCACATGGAACGGCCCAAGGCTTTCCGTCCAATGATTCAGATCCATTTTCAGGATATTGTCATGCACAAGAAGAACATTCTCCCACTGCGCAGTAAAAACCTTCAGCAAGGGGATCAGCGTATCATCGATTTCGACCGTCAGGACCCGGGAGCATTTTTCCGCGAGGACTTTGGTCAGTGTTCCCATGCCGGTGCCGATCTCAAGCACCGCATCCTCCTTGCCGACCCCTGCAGCGTCTACAAGCGAGGATAGCAGCGCCTCATCAAAAATAAAATTCTGTCCGAGGCTTTTTTTCGCTTTATGGACATCCGATCCCAGTCCAACTCTTTGTTTTTTCCGGTTCATACCTCTCATCCTTCGGCGTTCATGGCTTTTCGGATGGCATGATGAGGCCATCCGGTCCTATTGATAACGGTTTTTCCATTTTTCCCTGCATTGCGACAAAAGTTCCCTGTAGCGTTCATATCTTCCGGGATCTATTTCCCCTTTCTCAAGCCGCGCACGCACTGCACAGCCGGGCTCCGTATCATGGCAGCAGCCTTCAAACCGGCAGGCCTCCCCCACGCTGCGAAACTCCGGATACCACTCCTGAAGGGTTTTGGGGTCCGTGCCCAGGTCGAGATCCAGCAGGCTGAATCCGGGCGTGTCAAAGACATGACAGGCTTCTATGGAAAACAATTCCGTATGCCTTGTGGTGTTTTTCCCGCGGGCAATTTTCGCGCTGATGTCTCCGGTCTTCGCCTGAAGGGAGAACAGCGCATTGAGCAACGTGGATTTTCCGACGCCGGACTGCCCGGAAAAGCAGGCGTATTCCCCTTTCAGCCGCGCTTTCAATCCATCCAGGCCCTCCCCGCTCACGGAAGATACCGGATACACCTCAGCGCCGGCATTGCGATAGGTGCTTTGCAATCGCCGCGCGGTCCGACCGTCATCCATCTCGCTCTTGGCGCTGACGAGGATCGCGGACATGTTCTGCATGCCAGCAAAAAGGAGTAATTTGTCCACCAGCAAAAGGTCTGCCTCGGGCACCGGCGCCACCGTGACGCACAGGAGAGAAACATTGGCCACCGGTGGTCTTTGAAAATGATTGGTGCGGGGCAGGATCTCCTCAATCCATCCATGCTCGTCGCTGATCCGCCCGGGCGTAAACAGCACCCGGTCTCCCACAAGCGGCGTTATCCTTTCCCGCCGGAATTTTTTCTTCGCGCGAAGGACATATTCCTGTCCTTCTTCCGTTCTGGCCGTAAACAGGCCGCCCATGCCGCGGATCAGTCTGCCCTCATCCATTTTATACCCATCCTGTTGCTCTGTCCTTGCGCATTATTGGGCCGCCTCCCCTTCCGTCGGGGTTTCCGTCCGGTATACGCCCAATATGACCTGGATCCCGCTGTTTTGCATCACCGTGCTATTTGTTTCGAGAGACAGGTCCTTCCTGTCCAGGTACTGCTGGGTGGCGATCGTTCCATCGATCCCGGGGTTGCTGACGAAGATCTCCTTCACTTCCTTGATGGTGATTCCGGATTGGGTCATGCGCTCCTTTGCGCTTTCGAAATCCATTCCCGTCAGATCCTGAAGCAGCAGGCTTCCACCGGAAAGCGTCACCTGCACGATCCCGTTTTCGCTTAGCATCTCGCCCGCCTTTGGAAACTGTTCCACCACAGAATCCCATGCTTCCCTGCTGACTGCCCTTTCGGACAGGATCAGCATGGCAAACCCGTGGCGGGTCAGGATTTCCTGCGCTTCCTCGGACGAATATCCACAGATATTTGGCACTTCCTGCTCTTGGGGGCCGGTGGACACCGAAAGGGCCACCGTCTCCCCCTTCCTCATGCGGGTGTTGTACTCGGGTGTCTGCAAGATCACGGTTCCGGCGGGTCTTTCGGCGTCGCTTGCCCGGGTAATATTGGTTTTCAGTCCCGCCCGCGCCACAAGACGTACTGCCTGTTCCTCCGTTTCATACAGGACATAGGGAACTTCGGTCATGTTCACAATCAAGTCATAGGATTTATAAACACCCGCGCCAAGGAGAATCCCTGTCAGAAGGATGACGGCAGCCGTTATCGAATACCGGATCGCCCTTTCCCTCCGGTATTTCGACCTTTCAGACTGTTTTTGATCGACCTGAGAGATCATGGGGATCGGAAGATCATGGGTGGTCCCCATCCAATCGGCGCTCTGATGCATGGCTTTGTGCAGGTCCTGGGCCATTTCCAGTGCGCTTTGATACCGCAATTCGGGTTTCTTGTCCATGGCCTTGCTGACCACATGCTCCATGGCCGCAGAAATGCCGGGCACCAGCTTGCTGACCGGCACAGGCTCCCCGTTGACCTGAAGCATGGCAACGGCATAGGGCGTGCTGCCGTCAAAGGGAACCATCCCCGTCAGCATTTCATAGAGCACGACCCCAACACTGTAAATATCGCTGGCCGCGGTCACCTCTTCCCCCCGGGCCTGCTCCGGAGAGAAATAATACACCGACCCCATGACGCTTTCCTGCTCGACCGCTTTCCCGTCCTCCGCCATACGGGCAATGCCAAAGTCCGCCACTTTGATATGCCCTTCCGAATGGACAAGGATGTTCTGCGGTTTGATATCCCTATGAATAATGCCGTTCTGGTGCGCGTGCTGAAGCGCCGAAAGGATACGAATGGCGATCTGTCCGGCGATCTGCGGGGGAAGTCTTTTCTTCTCAACGATCACTTCCTTGAGGGTTTTCCCGCGGACATATTCCATGACCAGATAGCGCAGCCCATCCATCTGCCCCACGTCCAGAAGATTGACGATATTGTGGTGCGTCATTTTGCTGGCCGCCAAGGCCTCCCGGTCAAAGCGCTCAAGAAATTCCTTGTCGGTGGAATACTCCGGCCTGAGCAGCTTGACCGCGACATCGTGTCCCGTCCTGTGGTCCACGGCGCGGTAAACCAGGGCCATGCCCCCTTTGCCGATAAACTCCCGAAGCTCATACCGGTTATCCAGTTTTAATCCGATTTTTATTTCCGTCATGCTCAAGCCTCCGCCAGCACCAGGGAGACGTTGTCTTTCCCTCCCCGGTCTAAGGCGGTCTGCATCAGACGCTCCGCGGCATATTCCATCGGAAGACCGGCCAGGATGGTTTCAAGCTCTCTGTCTTCCAGGTATTCCGTCAATCCGTCCGAGCAGATCAGCCAAAGATCGGAACGCTTTTTCTCAAACCGCAGAATGTCCGCGGTCACCTCCCTGTCAGTGCCTACGGCACGGGTGATCATATTTCTGTAGGGGTGGATCCTGGCCTCCGCTTCCGTAATCGTGCCCTGCCGGACCAGTTCCGCCACCAAAGAATGGTCTTCCGTCATCTGCCGAAGGCGTCCGCCGCGCATCAGGTAAGCTCTGGAATCCCCAACATGACCGATCAGCACGCTGTCGTCCGCTTCCCAAAGGACCGTCAGCGTAGTCCCCATGCCTTCCAGTTCCGGATTGTTCAATTGACGTTCAAATACGGCGCTGTTCGCCTCGGCAATGCCACTGCGCAGCATCCGCTCCGACGGTTTGCCGTTTTCAAGAAACGACGTCAGGGTCTGAACCGCCAGGGTACTCGCAATGTTGCCTCCTTTATGCCCGCCCATTCCATCCGCAACGCCGTAAAGGCCCCGGCCGAGAATGAGCGCATCCTGATTTGATGCCCTGACAAGCCCCACATCCGTCCTTGAAACGATCTTCATCTTGCTTCCTCCGCCAGGTATTTTTTCCTCAGCTGTCCGCAGGCTCCCTCAATGTCGTCCCCCATTTCCCTCCGACGGGTCGCCGAAATGTGTTTCTGCTCCAAAACATCCAGAAAGTCCCTGATCTGTTGTTCGCTGACCCCTTCAAGATTTCTTTCGGGCACATCATTGAGCGGGATGACATTGACATGGCACTGCATCCCGCGCAGCAGCGAGGCCAGCTGAAGGGCGTGCTCCCTGCCGGCGTTAACACCGCGGATCAGTGCATATTCAAAGATGATCCTCCTGCCGGTCTTTTCAAGGTAAAGTCTGCAGGCGTCCAGTACCTGGCGGATGCTGTACCTGTTGGCCACCGGCATCAGCTGTTTGCGGATCTCGTCGTTGGGCGCATGGAGAGAAACCGACAGCGTTACGGGAAGTCCTTCTCCGGCAAAACGGATCATTTCCGGAACAAGCCCGCAGGTGGAGACGGAAATATGCCTTAGTCCAATGCATCTCCCCTGTTCAAGACTGACCAGGCGGAGGAATCGGACCACCTGGTCGTAATTGTCGAAGGGTTCCCCGCTTCCCATCAGCACGATGTTGTGTACTTTTCCCCCGTCTGCTTCCAAAAGGCGGTCCGCGCAGAGAACCTCCCCGAGCATTTCCCCTGAAGTGAGATTCCTGACACAGCCTTCCAATGTGCTGGCACAGAACCTGCAGCCCATCTTGCAGCCCACCTGGGTCGAGATGCAAAGCGTATGCCCGTAGGAATACTTCATCAGCACCCCTTCAACACAGTTTCCGTCTCTCAAACGGTAAAGCATCTTTCGGGTCCCGTCCAGCTGTGACTGGCGGACCTGTTCAATGGCCGTCGGCTGATCCACGCATTGATCGGCCAGTTTCCGGCGCATTTCCTTTGGAAGAGCCGTCATTTCATCGAAGCAAAGCCCCTTGTGAAGGCCTTCAAAAACCTGTCTGGCCCGGAACGTTTTCTCCCCCTGGCCGGACAGAAAGGTATTCAGTTCCTCTGGAAACAGGCCAAGCAGTTCCGTCATCAAACAGCCCTCTTCCGTTCATATTTGCGTCTCGTTCCGGAAAATGCGTCCCAGCTCATTTTCTGCGCATCCTGGCAATGAAGAAGCCGTCCAATCCGCCGTCCCGATGAGGCAGGATCTGCAAGCCAAAGGGCCCGCAATGGGACAGAAGCGTTTCCCCAAAGGAAGCCGGAAGCGTGTCAAGGCTGAATTCCGGATGGGTCTGAAGGAACTGCCGGATCCGGTTTTCGTTCTCTTCCTTCAGAAGACTGCAGGTCGAATAGACCAGGGTCCCGCCCCTGCGGACATATCTCGAACAGGTGTCAAGCAGCTTTTCCTGCAGGGCGGAGAGTTCCTCCACCTGCTCCGGGGTGACCTTGTATTTAATGTCCGGCTTATTGTCCATGACGCCAAGGCCGGTGCAGGGCGCGTCCAGCAGTACGGCGTCCATGCTGTCCTCCATGTCCTCCCTGAAAAGGGACGCGTCCCGAACCATCGGACGGACATTGTCCAGATGAAGGCGATGGCTCATGGCGCGGATCAGGGCAACGCGATGGTCGTGCACATCCCATGCATAGACCCTTCCGGATCCCTTCATGGCTTCAGCCATATACGCTGTCTTGCCGCCCGGTGCGGCGCAGCAGTCCAGTACCCGCTCACCCGGCCGGACCTGCACCGCCTCAGCGGCGAGCATGCTGCTGATCCCCTCAATGGAGAACCCGCCCTGGCTGTAATCGGCATCCCTGGAGATGTCCGCGGCGCCACGGACATAAAAGGCGTCCAGCCAGGGCGCTTTTTCGGTTTCCCAGACTTTTTTGTCCAATACCCGGGCTTTGAAATCAGAAGCGGACGCATACTGCATTTGATTTGGACGGATCACCATTGGATGGGTCCCTCTGTACCCGCAGATCCGCTCCGCTTCTTCCTGGCCATACTCCTCCGCCAGCCTGACAGCCAGCCACTTTGGCACGGAGTACATCACCCGGACATATTCCACGGGGTCCGTTTCCCGTTCGGGCCATTTGAAATCCGAATCCAGTGCCCTGAAGATGTTCCTTGTGACAGCGTTGACAAGGCCCGTCATCCCCTCCAGGCCGCAATTGCGGGCAAGTCTGACCGCTTCATCGGCGATCGCGCTGTCCGGGACCCGGTCCATAAACAGCTTCTGAGCGATCGCCATCCTCAGAATGTATATGATCTGCGGATTCAGATTGTCCTTGTCCTTCAAAAACTGATCCAGCACATAATCGATCCTGTACTGGTTTTCGATCACTGCATGCGTCAGGCTGGTACAGAATCGTTTTTCAACCTGCGGCATGTGCTCTTTCTCAAAGCAGGCATCCAGTGCAAGGGAGATAAAAGCCTTATCCTCATAGATCTGTCCGATCACCTTCAGTGCGGCCCGTCTGCCGGGACTCGGCAAAGCGTTTTTGTCCCTTGCCTGCTTTGCATTCGTTTCCTGAAAAGGCCGCTGTCTGGGGGGACGGTTTCCCCCCTGGCGCGGGGAGGAGGGGCCGTATTTCCCAGTGCGGGGCCCTTTTTGCGCCGCATGGCTACCCTGACGCTCCGATACGGGCCGTCCGTTTCCGGAGGAATGCTGCCTGGTCCTCTCGTCATTTGTGCGGTGCATCCGTTTCCCGTCCTGTCTGTTGTCCTGATTCATGCCTGTCATTCCCCCACCGTCTCAACGGTTATTTGATGTCCGCGAAGATAATCCCCGGCTTTCATGCGTTTTCCGCCTTTTGCCTGAAGAAGCGTGATCTCAAGTACGTCCCCGTCCCCAACGGCGATCAAAAACCCGTTCCTCGGGTCCGCCTTGAGAACCGTTCCGCTTTTCTTCTCGGTTTTTTTCCCTGTGCACGCCACACGCCAGATTTTCAGAAGCTCTTCCCCCACCTGCAAGGTCGTTCCGGGCCAGGGATCCAACGCCCGGACACGGCATTCAATCTTTTCGGCAGGCAGTTCCAGCGGCATGGGACTCAGGTCACGTGTCAGCTTCGGGTAATAGGACATTTTGCTTTCATCCTGCCGGATGCGGCTGCAGGTCCCCTTTTCCAATGCGTCCAGCGTACGGATCAAAAGCTGTGCGCCAACATCGGCGAGCCTCGCGGTCAGGGTTTCCGCAGTATCCTCCGGAGAGATCTCAAGGCGATCCTGCATCAAAATGTCCCCCGTATCGATGCCCTCATCCGTCAGCATGGTGGTTACGCCGGTCACCTTCCGGCCCTCCATCAGGCACCAGGAGACAGGACTGGACCCTCTGAATTCCGGAAGCAGGGAAGCGTGGACATTAACGGTGCCAAGCTTTGGGATCTCCAGAATCTCGCGGGACAGGATCTGGCCGAAGGCCGCGGTCACGCAGACCTCCGGATTCAGCGAGCGAAGCAATTCCACACTCTCCAGACGGATCCTTTTCGGCTGAAAAACCGGGATCCCTTTTTCCAGCGCCCATTTTTTGACCGGGGACAATTCAATCCTGTTGCCTCTGCCGCTCGGCCTGTCCGGCTGCGTAAACACGCCAATCAGATCGTGCCCCGCCGCGGACAGCGCTTCCAGGGAAGGGACGGCATAATCAGGCGTCCCCATAAATGCGATTCTCATTCTTTCATCCTCCGCTGCTGCGGTCCAATTCGCATCGGTCGATCTTGGAACCGAAGGCGCTTACTCCTTCTGCTCCTCCTCGTCCTCCTCCAGGATCTCATGATCCATGATATCCACATACATCACGCCGTCCAGATGGTCCAGCTCATGACAGATGGCCCTTGCCAAAAGGCCTTCCCCGGTTTTTCTGAAAAGGTTTCCCTTGCGGTCCATCGCTTCCACGGTCACCTTGTTGGGCCTGACCACATACCCGCGTCTTCCCGGAACACTCAGGCAGCCTTCCGGTCCTGCCTGCTCGCCCTCCTTGGAAACAATGCGGGGGTTGACCAGTTCGATCAGCCCTTCCCCAACGTCGATCACCACGACTCTGCGCAAAATGCCCACCTGCGGGGCGGCCAGACCCACGCCGTCCGCCTTGTACATGGTCTCCGCCATGTCCCGCAGGAGCAGTGCAAGCCGCAGGTCGAATTTCTGGACGGGCTTGCAGGTTTTCCGAAGGTTTTCATCGCCAATCTTGAGTATTTTTCTGATCATTTTTGGGATTGTCCTTTCAGTTTACGGCCGATCGTCTTTCGGAAAAGGCCGCTTGGGTTCTTTTGGTTTTGCTGCCGGGTCTACGCCAGGGAAAGAGGATTGATCTCGAACGCAGCCGTCATTCCGTCGGCAGCGTCCGCATCTGCTTCCTCTCTGAGCATTTGTGCAATAAAGGCGATCAAAGGAGCGCATTTGGGAGAGTCCACCATTTTAAGCACCGTGTGCGCACGCCAGCGGTCCTGGATCCGCTGTATCGGCGCCGCATCCGTCCTGACAAACAGGACCAGTTTTTCTTCTTCCCTGCCTTTGAGATACTTCAGGATCTCATCCCGGTGCCTTTGAGCCCTTTCAAAGACACGGGAGGCCTCCTTTCCCTCCACAAGAATGCGGTCCATCTGCGTGAAGGGGGGGTAAAGATCCTGTTTGCGCCTCCGGAACTCTTCGTTGAAAAAGGCCCGGTAATCCTGGCGGACAGCCTGGGCAATGGCATAATGCTCCGGCTTGTAGGTTTGTATGACCACACGGCCTTTTTCGTTTCCCCGGCCGGCCCGCCCGGCCACCTGAACGATCAGCTGATAGGTTCTTTCCGGGGAACGGTAATCCGGAAGGTTCAGGCTCATATCCGCCAGGACAGCCCCCACCAGCGTCACGGATGGGAAATCCAATCCCTTGGCGATCATCTGCGTCCCGATCAGGATCTGCGCCTCTCCGGACCGGAACCGGCTCAGGATCTCCGCGTGGGCGTTCCTGCCGGAGGTGGTATCCACGTCCATCCTCAGGACCCCGATCCCGGGGAACCTGCGCCTGACCTCCTCCTCCACTTTCTGCGTCCCGATCCCGACCGCTTTGATATATGGGCTACTGCAGGACGGGCAGGTCTCCGGCATCTCCCGGACGCTTCCGCAATAATGGCAATGGAGCTTCCGGTCCGTCGCATGATAGGTCATGGATACATCGCATCGGCCGCACTTGATCGCTTCGCCGCATTTTCTGCAGCTGATAAAGGGGGCATAGCCCCTTCGGTTGATGAAAAGCATGGCCTGATTTCCGTCACGGACGCACTTGGTCAGTTCTTCCTCCAGTATTTTGGAAAATATGCCCCGGTTACCCCGGCGCAGTTCCTCCCGCATGTCCGCAAGGAGGATCTCAGGCAGCGGCCTTCCAAATACGCGCGAAGGCATTTCCACAAGAACGTAATCCCCTCTGCGGGCCATCGCATAGGAATAAATGCTGGGCGTAGCGCTGGCCAGCACCAGGATCCCGCCTTCCCGCAGGATCCTGGACCGGGCGACAGCCCGGGCATCGTACTGGGGATAGTGGTCCGAGATGTAGGTGCTCTCATGTTCCTCATCCACGATCACCAGCCCCAGCTTCCCGGCGGGGGCGAACACCGCGGACCTTGCGCCGATCACGATCCGGGCCTGTCCGCTCCGGATCCGTCTCCATTCGTCAAAGCGTTCCCCGGGGGTCAATCTGGAGTGCAATACCGCCATGTCGTCCCCAAACCGGGAGGAGAACCAGGAAATCATCTGAGGGGTCAGTACGATCTCCGGAACCAGAATCAGGGCCTGCTTCCCCGAAGAAACGCATTCCCGGACCAGGCGGATGAAAACCTCCGTCTTTCCGCTTCCGGTCACGCCGTGAAGCAGGAAAACTTTGTCCGTTCTCCTGCCCGCCAACGCAGGAACCATTTCATCCACGGCTTCCTGCTGTTCCGGGGTAAGAGGCGGATCCTGCACCGCCGGCGCCTGACCGTACGCCACGGGCCGTCTGAGCACCTCCCGCTCAAAAGACCTGATGGCGCCGCAATTCTCAAGCGCCTGCACGGCTTCCCTCCAATTTCCCGCAAGAGGCCTGATCTCGCTGACCGGATGGGGAGCTCCGTCTCCAAGCGCTGTCAGGATCAGCTTTTTTCTGGGTGAACGCTTCACCTTCTCAAGCCAGGTTTCCATCTCTTCCACTGGAAATGAAAGCTGAAAACACTTCTCCGTCTTGATCTTGACCTTTCCGGCGCGCATTTGGGGCGGGATCATCAGGCGAAGCGCCTCACACAGCGGACACTTAGTCTGTTCACGGATCTCCCTGGCGGCCTCAATCAGTGACGGAAGAAGCACCGGATAGGGTTCCAGCGGGGCGATGATCTCCTTAATTTTGCCCGGATCATACTCCGGATCCTCTTTCAGGCTGAGAACATACCCTTCCTTTTCACGGAATCCGAAGGGCACTCTGACCCTGCTTCCAACGCCGATACAGCCTTCAAACTCTTCCGGAACACGGTAGGTAAAGGTTCGGTCCACCTTTTCCGTCGCGATATCCACGATTACATCCGCGAATTTCATATTCCTCCGCATCGACGCAAATCCCGTTCATTGCGCTTTGGAAGCATTTTTCTCCTTCCAGATGCGCAGTGCCTCGTCAAGAAGCCTGTCCGCCGCCTGCCTTTTCGTCATCAGGGGCAGCTCGACCGCCCCGGAATCGGTAATCAGGGTCAGACAGTTGGTATCAACGTCAAAGCCCGCGTCTTTTCTGGTCACGTCATTGAGACAGATCATGTCCAGGTTCTTTGAAACCAGCTTCTTCCGGGCGTTTGCCGTCAGGTTTTCCGTTTCCGCCGCAAAGCCCACAAATACCTGACAGGGTTTTTTCAATTTCCCGGCCGCCGCGGCAGTATCCGGGGTTTCCTTCAATACGAGGGTCAGGTCAGCGCCTTTTTCCTTCTTGATTTTCTGCGCTGCCGCTTCCAATGGGGTATAATCCGCCGGCGCGGCGGCCTGCACAAGAATGTCGCATTCCCCGCACCGTCCCGTCACCTCCTTAAGCAGGTCCCCGGTGGTCACGACGCTGTGCAGCACAGCCCCCTGGGGAGGCGCAATGGAAACCGGCCCGGAGATCAGATCGACCTGAGCGCCCCTGTCCAAAGCAGCTTTGGCGACGGCATACCCCATCTTTCCGCTGGATCTGTTTGTGATAAACCTTACCGGATCGATCATTTCCCTCGTAGGGCCGGCCGTAAGCAGGACTCTGAGTCCCAATAGGTCCTTGCGCACGTCAAGAATCTCCTCCGCCCTTCGAAGAATGTCAGCGGGCTCGCTCATTCTGCCCGTTCCGCTGTCCCCGCAGGCAAGGGAGCCTCCCTCGGGTCCGACAAACAAGACGCCTCTGTCCTGCAGAAGCTGCACATTGGCCTTTGTGGCGGGATGGTTCCACATCCCTGTATTCATGGCCGGCGCCAGAAGAACCGGCGCAGAAGTGGCCAGAAGGGTCGTTGAAAGCATATCGTCTGCCAGGCCGCAGGCCATCTTCGCCATCATGTTAGCGGTACAGGGGGCAACAACAAACAGATCCGCTTTTTTCGCCAGGGCAACGTGCCCTACCTCCCACCTTTCCGGCCGGGCAAAGGTGTCCGTCACGACCGGATTGGCGGATAACGTCTCAAAGCTCTGCGGATGGATAAAGTTGCACGCATTATGGGTCATGATAACAAAAACCTGCGCGCCTGCCTTCCTTAAACGGGAAGTCAGGTCACAGGCCTTGTATGCGGCGATCCCGCCGGTTACTCCAAGTACGATCGTTTTTCCTTCCAGCGCTCCCATCTCACGCATCCTCATCCTCAAGATTGCGATGATATCCCAGATATCCCTTGTTGATCTCCTCTACGGCAACACTGACCGGCTTTTGATCCTTCGGATCCACCAGGGGCTGCGACCCCGCGATCAGTTCCCTTGCGCGTTTAGAGCTTTCCACCACCAGGGTGTAGCAGCTGTCGGATTTTTTGAGCAACTCTTCAATAGGGGGTTGATTCAGTGGCATTGTTTTTCCTCCTTATGCCTTATAGGTGTTTGAAAACGGCGTTGAACTGCGATAGGGCACCATCGAAGCGGATCGGGAGCCGTCTTTCGATGCGTCCTGCCGGAATCATTCTTCAGGAATCTCGACGGAAAGCCGGGCCGTGCTGCTTCGCTCCGCCTTCAGGATCGCGTACAGCGCTTCAGCGGCTGCCTGCTTTCCTTCTTCTCCGTTCATGTTGGTGACAGCGTAACGGTACATGCGCAGGGTTTTGACTTCTTCCCGGGCGTTTCTCAGGCGGATCTCCACCTGCTCGGGGTTTTCCGTATGTCTCCCGGTCAGGCGTTCCTTCAGTTCCTTCCAGGAAGGCGGGAGAATAAAAACCGAAACACAGTCCTGCTGGTTTTCGATCACCTGCTTTGCGCCCTGCGGGTCGATCTCAAGAAGGACGTTTTTCCCCTCCCCGATCATACGGTCCACATAATCCCTGGGGGTGCCATAATAATTCCCATGGACGCAGGCGTGCTCCAGAAGCCGTCCCTGCCCGACCATGGTTTCAAATTCCTCCCGGGAGATAAAAAAGTAATCCTTGCCGTCCTGTTCATTTTCCCTGGGCCCGCGCGTCGTGACGGAAACCGAAAGCTTCAGTTCCGGGTCCATTTCCCGAAGCATACGGACAAGGGTCCCTTTGCCGACGCCGGAAGGGCCCGAGATCACAAGTAGCATTCCTTTGCTGCTAAACATCCTCCATATCCTTTCCCTTTTCCTCCCATTCAGGAAGCGAAAAAACGTTTCTGGCTGTGCTCTCAAGCCGTCCGGCGATGGTCTCCGGCTGAACCGCGCTGAGAAGGACCTGCCCGGTATCCATCACCAGCACAGAGCGGGTCCGCCTGCCGGCAGTCGCGTCCACAAGGCGGGCCGTATCCCGGGCATCCTGCACAAGGCGTCTGACCGGAGCGCTGTCCGGATTGATTACGGCTACGATCCGGGTCTGACTGACCAGATTCCCATACCCGATATTGACAAGCTTCATGGTCTGTGCCGCTCCCGTTCCTTCCTCAGGCAGCCCTTCCGGGGCTCATTCCACGTTCTGGATCTGCTCCCGCATTTTTTCGATCTCGCCCTTTGCGTCCACCACAAGGAGCGTGATCCTGGAATCGGACGCTTTGGAGCCAATGGTGTTCGCTTCCCGATTCATTTCCTGGATCAGAAAGTCCATCCGTTTGCCCATCGGACCGCTCCCCGCAAAAGCCAATTCCATCTGATGAATGTGGGAATACAAGCGGGCGATCTCCTCGTCAATGGCACACCTGTCCGCCGCCAAAGCGACCTCCTGACAGATCCGCTGCTCATCCGCCTCCACCCGAAGCTCGCCGAGCCTCTGGAGCAGCTTTTCGCGATAAGCGCGCGGAACATCCGGCGCAAGCAGTTCGATCTTCCCGACGATGGACCGGAGCTCCTCCATATGGCATTTCAGGTCCGCTTCAAGACGGGCGCCTTCCTTGTTCCGCATGGCACACAGCCCGTTCAGGGCGGTCCCGGCGGCTTCCCGGGCCAAAGCGGCCAGCCCCTCGGCATCTTCCTGCGCAGCCCGTGCGTTGATCACATCCGGAAGGGACGCATAAAAGGACACGCCACAGTCGTCCTGAAGCCCAAAGCGCTCGACAAGCTCCGCAACGGCCCGCCGATACCCTGAAACCAGGGCCTCATTGACGGTGACAGAAACGGAATCCTCTCTCAGATTCTGGTAAGTCAGGAAAACCTCCACATGTCCCCTGCCCAGGCGGGATGAAATCGTCTCGCGCAGCACATCCTCAAGGAACATCAGCCCCTTGGGGAGTCTGAAGGAAAGATCCAAAAAACGGTGGTTGACCGATTTGATCTCGACGGAAAGGAGTCTTCCATCTCTTTCCAGCTGTGCATTTCCGTAGCCGGTCATGCTTTTCACGCTTCGCATCCTCCTTTCCTTCCTTTAATTATACCACGCTTCTCGTCCAGTGAAAAGCCCCCAAAAATCCGTCGTTTGCCCGGTCACGGTGAATTCCGGCCATTTCTCTTCCGGATTAAACGTTTACAGGCTTTTTACTTTCTTGATCTGCCGTAAGATTGACAAAACGGACAGGAAGGCGGTAGAATTTATCTGTAATTTTGTGCTTTGGAGGCGCTTTATGCGAAGAGCAATGCAAGCAGCCGCGTTCTTGTTTATGCTGTTTTTTATTCTTGTGCCTTTATCCTCCTCCGCGCTTCCGGAAAACGCCGAGATCCGCGGGACCGTCTGGATCGACAGCAACACCAACGGCCGGTTCGAGCAGGGGGAAAACGGACTGAAAAACTGCACGCTGATCCTCTACGCCCTGGATCAGAACGGAAACGCCTCCGAATACAGCCGGACCGCCTCAGAGAAAAATGGCGTTTATGCTTTTGACAACGTCGCGCCGGGACAATACCAGATTTTTGTTTCTCTTTCGGGGGATTACCGGTTCACCCTTCCCGGGCTCGAAAGCGCCGCCTTGCCTGCCTCCGGAAAGGAGTCCTATACCGTGCCCTTCACGGTGCCGTCCCTTTCCGTCAAGCAGATCGATATCGGCATTACCAAGGCGTCTTCCAGCATCAGCCTGGTAGCCTTCGAAGACCTGAACGCCAACGGCGGACGCATGAATACAGAACCGCTAATGCGCAATGTCCACATCGAGCTTCAATACGAGGCCAACGGCACGGTTTATACCGTAGGGGCAGTAGATACAAACCGGGAAGGGGAAGCCCGGTTCGCGTCCCTTTCCCCCGCCGCCTACCGGGTCGCTGTCACAGCGCCGGAAGGGTTCGGATTCGGCCCGCTTGGCCAGAAAATCAATCTTTGGTACAACTGCATTCCCTCCAACGGAACCCCACTCGGGCTGTCGGATGTCATAGAACTGGGGCCAAAGGACAAAGCCGCCCTGGGAATCGGCCTTGTCAGGACTGGCGCCGTTTCCGGTTCCCTCTGGTTTGACGCCAACGCTTCCGGAACTGCCGATGCGGGCGAGGGCGGGCTTGAGGGGATCGCCGTCACCCTCAGCAGTGCTTCCGCGGGCATCGAAGCCACCGTATTGACAGACAGGGACGGGATTTATCGTTTTTCCAGTCTTCCTGCGGGAACCTATCAGATCACGGTAACGCTGCCGGACGAGTATATGTTCTCTTCGCAGAACGCTTCTTCTTTCTCCACCGCCTCCCCCCGTTCCGCCACTTCAAATGTGACCGCCGTGACCGGCTCGGTCCTTACGGTCGAACCGCTCGGCGTTATGCCCGATACCGCTGTTGCGGTCACAGTGTTTCTGGATCTGAATGCCAATGGCTTTTTGGACAACGGCGAATCGCTTATGCCCTCGGTCCGGATCGGGCTGACCAACGGCGGACAGGCCTTTGAGTCCGTGACGGATGCCATGGGGTCCTGTCTTTTCAGAGGTTTGCGCGGCGCCGCGTCCACGTTGTCCTGCACGCTGCCGGAGGGCTATATTTTTACCTCCGACGGCGGAGACAGCCTGCTGACCGTTTCCAACGGCAGCACTTATGCGGAAGCCGCCGTTCAAACCGCTGCCGGGACCACCGAAGCCTTCATGATCGGAGCGACGCTTCCGTCAAGCGTCAGCGGCACCCTCTTTGAGGACAGCTCCTTCACCGGACATCCCGAGGACGCTTCCGTTTATCTTGCCGATTTCAAAGTCCTGCTCCTTGACGCGCAGGGTAAGGTGCGGGCGGAAACCCTCACCGACGGACAGGGGCAGTATCTGTTCAGCCTGCTGCCCGGCGGCCAGTACCGTGTCCGTTTTGTTTTCAACGACCCGTATATCGCCTCCACCGCCGCCGCGGACAGTCCATCCAATGCGATCGCCGTCCAGAACATGGACTACGGGGAAACCAGCGCTTTTGAACTTTCCCCTGGCAGCACCGCAGTCAAAAACGGCGCGCTCTACCAGGCTGGCAGCATTGAGGGCCACGTTTACCTGAACCCCGCCTATGATGCCCTAAAGACCCGCGAGGGTGGGCTTGAGAACGTCCGGATCGTTCTGCTGAACGAACAAGGCGTCCAGGTTTCAGACCATCTTTCGGACACGACTGACAGCAATGGGTATTTCTATCTCAAGGGCGTGGATCCGGGCATTTATACCCTGTCCTATGAGTTCCCCGACGGCTCGGTCATGGTCACCCCCGACCTTGGCGCAAGCCTTTGGACCAGCGCGCCCCTTCAGGTATCCCAGGGCACCCTTTCCACCGTCCCCGATACGGGCGCGGTGCTAACCAGCGTTCTCTCCGGCACGGTGCGTCCCGCAGAAGGAAGCGTGAACACCGGCAGCTTCCCGGGGGAAATCACGCTGCAAAGCGAAACCTTTGGCACCGTTATGAGCCGCACCTTGGATGAGAACGGGAAATTCGCCTTTAATGGGCTCCTGCCAGACACCTACCACATCAAGGTCACCCTGGAGGACGGCTGTCTGATCTCCGGCTCCTCCCGCGACCTTGTCCCCATGTCCCTTTCCTCCTCTTCCGAAAACACCCTTCACATCGATATGGGAAGCGACTGGACGGAAAGCAGCATCTTCGTTTCCCTTCCTTCCTCCCTGGATGCGACCGTATACTTTGACCGTGACAATTCCCTTTCCCGCGACATGGGCAACGATTCCCCCGCCGCCAACCGCTCCATGCGCCTAACGGGGCCTGACGGCGAAAGGACCGTCTCGACCGATGAACAGGGACATCTGCTCCTGTCCCCCCTGTTCCCCGGGGATTATGTGCTCACCCTTTCCCTCGCGGAAGATGAGATTCTCCAGGGCCACCCGGAATGGATGGAAAAAGCGGAGATTTCCTTTACGCTGACCGACGGCGAAACAACTTTCTCTGAGGTACCCCTTTTGACTTTGGGCGCCATTGAGGGGCAGGTCTGGAATCTGGACGGAAATGCCACAAAGATCGCCGATCTGCCTATTTCCCTTGTGCAGAACGGAGAAACCGTGATGGAAACGCGCTCCGGCAAGGACGGGTCCTTCCGGTTCGGCAGACTGTATCCCGGGGTATACTCTCTTTCCGCCAAGCTGCCCGAACTGTACATATTCGCCCGAAAGCAGGACGCCAAGGAAAGGACCAGCGTCATTCTGAATACCGGTTCCACCGAGATCCGTCTGGCCATGGGCGACAAGCTGTTTAAACAGGACATCGGCATCGGCGCGGTGGGTGGCATCGGGGACATGGCCTGGCTGGACGAAAACAAAAACGGCCTCCAGGACATCGGTGAAACCGGGATCCCCGGCCTGCTGATCGAACTTTATCAGTATGGCGAGCTGATTGCCTCCACCAACACGGATGTTTACGGGCGTTACGATTTCAGAGATCTCTATCCCGGCACCTATACCATGCTCGTTACGGTTCCGGAGGAACTGAAAAGCACCCGGCACCGCACGGATTTCCCGCTGGTGAACAGCATCCTTCCCGAAGGCGGCGATTCCATGCTCCGGGTGGAGGAGATCATCATTCCCAGCGGCTCCTTTGACATGAACTGCGATTTGGGGTTTGTTTTGAAAACCGACGGGGTCTACCCCGCTTCCATGCGGGACATTCCTGAACGAAACTGGACCCCCTACTCGGACCGGTAAGCGCCCCGCGCGCCCCGTGGACGGCCCCGGAAGTCTTGTTTCCGGGGCCGTCTCCTTTCCCTTTCCCAGTCCCTCATGCGCCAGCTCCCTCCCCGGTATCCAATCCTTTCCAGGGAGCAAAGAAAAAAACTTTAAAAAAAGGATTGACACCGCCGTACATTGGTGGTATTATTTTACTTGCTGTTGAGCATCTGGGTGTAGCGCAGCTTGGTAGCGTGCTTGAATGGGGTTCAAGAGGCCGAGAGTTCAAATCTCTCCACCCAGACCAACGCAAAAGCCTTGAAATCATTGGATTTCGGGGCTTTTTTCTATGTGTAAAAAAGGCTTCCACCTCATTTTTTACCTCATTTGTGCCGCATAGCGTTGAATCGTCCCTTCCATGCGGTCAGCGGATGCGCGTTTTTCGTCCGAAAGGATATAGGCGTAGATGTTCATTGTGGTCGATAAGCAAGAATGTCCAAGCGCCGTTTGCACCGCTTTCGCGCTATCCCCGTTCTCAATGCACAGGGCCGTAAAAGCATGACGCAGTGAATGAAAATGCGCTTCCGGCACTCCGATTTCAGCAAAGATTTTTTTAATCTGCTTGCGGACGGAATTGTGGCAGAGATGCCCGCCGTACTCATTCGCAAAAATCAGGTCGTCAGGATTGCTCCATAGCTCCCCCGCTTTCATGCGCTGTTCTAATTGCCGTTTGCGCTCTTTTTCAAGCACCGCATTCATGGAAGCGGGAAGGCTCAGAATCCGTCTGGATTGTTTCGTCTTTAACGATTCAAGCCCATACGCTTTCTTGTTCCGATCGTATTGTAACTGTCTGTAAATTCGCAGCGTCATGCGCTCAGAATCCCAGCAGTCCCAGGAGAGACCCAGCAATTCCCCAATTCGCAGCCCCTCGAACAGCGCGAATTGAAAAAGGTTTTCCAGCGGATGCCCAACACATGCAGACAGGAAAGCGCTAATCTCTTTGTTATCCATTACCCGGATTTCCGAGGATTGCTTGCCCGGAAGGATTTGTCTTTTACACTTGTCCATTGGGTTTACCGGGATCAAATTGTCTTGATATGCCCGTTTCAACAGCAGACCAAGCACAGAGGAAATGTCCCTCACCGTATGCGGGGAAAGGTCGCTCCGATTCAACGCCTTGTGAAAGTTGTCTATGTTTGCGGGAGTCAGTTTTTTTACTTTCACCTCTCCGAGCCGGGGCTTGATGTGAACACGGATAAACATTTCATACCTTGCGTATGAGTTTTGTTTCAGGCTTCCGTTGCTCACCCTTTCTGTTAACTCTTTAAGGTATTCGTCTGCCAACTCTCCAACGGTCGTTCCACTCTTGCGAACGTCCGCAAAGGATTGACCATCACACCTTTTTTTAAGCGCTTCTGCCTTTGATTTGCACTCCGGCAGTGTCTTTCCGTAAACAGACTTGCGGACCGCGTTTCCCATGCCGTCACCAAGGGAGAGCATACATTTCCAAGTGCCGTCTGCCCGTTGTGAAAAAGACCCTTCGCCATTCAAGCGCCGTCCAGGCGTTTTTGTAGCATCTTTAGTTTTAGGCATTCGTTTTTCCTCTTTCCGTCAGATACTTTTGTTTCAGGTGTTCGCCCAGGCACATTGTGAAGAGAGCCACAGACGCAGCGGACATGTTTGCAACCTTCTCAGCCAAAGACGCAATTTCATCAATAGTTGCGTCCCCTTCCAGGCCGTAGAGGTCAACAGCTATGCGCTCAATGTGGTTCTGAGCGGACCGCAAAACCGACGAATCAATTTCCTGTTTTTCCAAAGCCAAAGCGCAGTTTCCGAGAAGGTCTCTCAGACCGTACAACTCAGCCGTGACATCTTCCGTGTCGATTGCAGGATCACTTTTGATATCAGCAGCAATCCGCTTTAGGTACTTCTCTGCACCGTCCACCCCTTGCCAGTCTATTTTATTCGATTCTGACATGAAACATGCCCAGTCGCTCAGACTCTCCGCAAGCACGGTCATCTCATCTGCAAGGTCTTTTTGACGTTTCGTCCTTTCCGCTTGTGTCATCGTGTAATCCCTCCTTACTCATCCTATCAGATTTCCGGGTCTATGTGGCGCTTGTAACATTTTCCGGGGGAACGTCCCCCCAGCAGCGCCCCGATAAAAACTCTCCATCCTCCTTTCTGAATCAAGAGACTATCCCAAAATCATATATTTGTCAACAGTGGATCAGCGCCGCCCGCTTTTTGCAGATGGATGAATAAAGGGTTACAACCCATTGCATTTTTCTATTTTGGTAAATACTGGAATTGTTACGAAGTCCCCAGGTGTTCCATTCACAAAAAAGGACAGATATAATAAAAACCACCGTGACAAACGGAATAAATGCGCGAAAGGATCGAGAACATGAGCGAACAAAACAACACCCTCCCCCGCATGTTGGATGCCCGCCAGGTCATGAAGGAGTACGGTTTCAGCCGTCCATTGACCTACAAGTTGTTGAACAACCCCGCAGCAGGAGCCGTCCGCATAGGCCCCCGCCGTATCTACATGCAACGGGATATGCTGGAGGAGTGGATCCGGCAGCAGTCCGAAGCCCAGCGGAGCGGAAGGGGGATTGACCGTTGACCGAAACAGCCCAGGCCGAGGAAAAGATCCTTAATGCGCTGGAGGTCCAGGGCATATCAGACAGCCCCGCAGTGAAAAAGCGTGTCCGTGAACTGTTGAGCCGCAGCACGTTTGAAACCGTGATGGGGTGGGTGTTCAGCAATCAGGCAGTATTCACCAGCACCACCAGCCCAGCGCCCGCCCCCACATGGTCACCTGCTCCGGCACGGACAGCAAACACCCCGAAGCCCTCCCCTGTCATCGTGGAAACCTCCACAGCAGATCAGACAACGGCCCGGACGGGGGGAGCGTATGAACCGCCAGATCCCAGCATTTCCAACTATATTGCGGCTTATGCTTGCACATATAGCGAAAAAGAGCGTAATGGAATTAGGGCTAAACTCAAATATTCTCACTCTCTAGCACTCAAAACAGGCCGGGCTCTTTTCGGCAGTGCGGACAAAATGTCTTTTTCATGCCCCTTCTGTAAACAACCGGATGCAAGATGCACCATCAGCCCAGAAAGCCTAAGAACCTACTTTGTATGCTCTGCTTGCGGCTTTAAAGGGGATCTTGCAAATTACATCGGAAGGAGCGCAGGACGGACAGGGCGAACGGCCCAGGACTTTCTACCCGCCGAAGCAACAGCGGCCTTTCTGGATGATGATGCCTATCCCCCCGAATGGTATTCGGAATGGGAACAAACAAACCCCAAAGGGATGCCCAGCGAAAAGTTAGTCAGTTTGACTAATTTCTTGCGAGAAAAGTTGTGCGGTATTTTGCCAAGCAATTAAAGGAGTTTTCCCATTTGTGCCGAATAGAATATTCTTTATATTCAACTTACTTGAAATATATGTATATTAATACTAGGAACTAGGAACTAGGATATACTTAGAACTATAACATTGTTAGTTATTAATATACAATGTTTGTTCCGGGGGAACCCTAGTTCCTAGTTTCCAAGGAGATGACCGCATGACCGAAAAGGTATTCAGCACCCCCACCGGGAACGCCAGCGCCCAGGACAGACAGACGGCGCTTTTGCACCAGTACTCCCAGCTTTCCGAACGAGGACAGCTGAGCGTCCTTCTCATGGTCCGGGCCATAGCCCGTCAGGAAGAGCGGGAGCGGAAAAAGGCTCAGGATCAGGAGAAGCCGAAGCGGAAACGGAAAACGTCAGAACCGGAAAGGGAAATGACGTTTCTGGAGTAAATGGGACGGGGAGCCGTAAACGAGCGGTCCCCCGCTTTCTTTTTGCCCCTCAAAAGCAGAGCGCAAGACAGGAACCCCCGTTTTGTCAAATTTGACAAAACGATATTGTCCCCGAGAGTGTTTCAATAGGGCATACTCCAATGACATTCTGAAATGTTCTGGAAAAGTGTTTCACAGAGGTTCAAAAAAAATATTGCAATATGTCAAAATAATTACTATATCCTATTGACACATTTCCTCTGTTTGGTGTAGAATGATACCATCAAGCGAGAGGAGCGGAAGATCATGGCGAACGTTGGATATATCCGGGTCAGCACCGAAGGCCAGAATACGGCAAGGCAGGATTCCAAAGTCCGGGAGATGTGTGATAAAGTGTTTACGGAAAAGATTTCAGGGAAAAACACCAACCGCCCCGAGTTGCAGAAAATGTTGGAGTATGTTCGTGAGGGGGACACCGTGATAGTAGAAAGCTACAGCCGTTTCAGCCGGAACACCAAGGACCTGTTGGAGTTGGTATCCGAGTTGGAGGAAAAAGGCGTCGCTTTCATCTCACTCAAGGAGAATGTGGACACGACAACCCCACAGGGGAAACTGATCTTTACCGTGTTCGCGGGGCTTGCCCAGTTTGAGAGGGAGCAGACGTTGCAGAGGCAAGCAGAAGGAATTGCCGAAGCCAAACGGGAAGATGCCGCACTTAAAGCAGCAGGACAGCAAGCCAAGCACTATAAAGGCCGGAAGCCGATAGAGGTTGATTCAGGAGCGTTTGAGGCTGAATGCAGACGCTGGAGAGCAGGAGAGCAGACCGCCAAGGAGACAATGGAGCGTCTCAGTTTAAAACCAAATACCTTTTACCGGAAGGTTAAAGAAGCGGGGATATAAACTCCGCTTTTTTCATGCTCTCCCCGCTGGAGGGACCGCAGGACCGGGGAACGGGAGCGGGAGCCAGGACCAGCCGGAAAGAGACGGTGTAATGTATTACAAAGTACCTTGTTATTGACAATACAAGCAGGTTATGGTATAATGTTAGTTGAGCAGAGGCGCTCACTGTTTGCCAAGGGGCCGATAATTCATCCTCTCCTGTTTTCCCTTTCGCAGCGCCGGGGAGCCGCTTCTCCCAAGCGCGGGGGCCGCCCGTGCGGACCGGATCATACCGGGGGCGGCTCCCTTTTCATACCAGCCCCGTTTTTTATTCGCCGCAAAGAATTTTCCGGCTGTCTCCCCGGATGCAGTCCCCCAGGCGCATTTATTCCGTGTTGTGCACTCACAAGACGAAAGCGTCGCGAATTTCGCGTTTTTCCAGAGCACCCTATGAAACACACCACCCCGAAGGGAAGGCCGAATGTCGGCAGAATTTCCGCATGAACACAGGGCATTCCGAAAAACGCACAGAAACGCCCCTGTTTTCGTTTTTCCACAAAGCATGACCATTTTATCGTCCGAGAATGACGAAAGCCCTTCTACCCCCTTAAAAATGCCAAATTTAGACATTTGAAAGTCAAAGTCAGTCAAAGAAAGGACAGTTCACTATGCAAATGGACCTTACGCCCGCCGATTGGGCGATGTTGAAACGGATCATGTCAAACGGAATTTTCGTTTTGGACAGAACAAATAAAATCATCAGCAAGGACCGAACAGTCACCGCCGAGATTCCCAAGGAATTGTTTGACCAAGTGAAGAACATCCTCCAGCAGAGCGGATACCAACTGATAGACAGGGACTCTCACAAGCTGGAGGATATCACCGGGGGAGCAATTTCCAGGATGCTGGAGGTATAAGCCCTTGAAAACGTACAAGTTGCCGTCCGGGCCCGTTACGCTCTATGATACAGCGGATGCCGCCCGTATGCTCCAGGTCTCTACCCGGACCGTCTGGAATTTGGTCCACCGTGGCAGGATCAGAGCCGAGAAAGTGGGCGGCTCAAAATGGATGTTTACCGAGTCAGCGCTTGCGGAGTATCTCCAGGGGAAAGCAGCCAAGCGCCCCAAGCAGATGCACCGCTACCACCGGGACGAAGAAGCATCAGAGGATGGACCCTTTATCCGGGAGAATGAGGAGACGCTTTTTTGATAGGCTCCCATCATACAAGCCGATTTTTGGCAAAACCTCATTTTGAGGTTTTGCCACTCCTTCCCATCCCCGCCCGTATGGAGCCGATGCTAAATATATCACGTCCGTTTGATAAATGTACAACCTCAAGTAAATGCAAGATATAACTCAATTCGCCGTAAACGCCATTTATTTGCCGTTTGACGGCTTTTTCCTTTTTAGTGTGCAGTTTATCGTCCGAGCATGGAAAAACGCAGGAAGCCCCCTTAAAATGGTAAATACAGCATAGTCCGAAAGAACGAGGAGAAAAGACAAAATAGAAACGGTTAGAGATATTGAACTATGACGGGGACGGGAAGGAATTACCTACCGCCGTTTGTTCCAAACAAACTGAATCCTATGGAATTATTTGTCAGTGGAATTGGAAAAGAGTGGAAAGCATCCGCACATCATTTCCACCTCAATTTATACCTCAGTTACATAAAAAACGCATTTGACGTGTTCACAAATAGTTGACTAATGGAAATGGGAGTCCTTGATTTTCAAGGGCTCCCTGTAAACATATCAGACGAAAAACACACAGAAAATGGTCTGCCGCTCTTTCAAATCTCTCCACCCAGACCAACGCAAAAGCCTTGAAATCATTGGGTTTCAAGGTTTTTTTGTATATAAAAGCCGCCTCCTGTCTGCCTCATTTGAAACAGGAGGCGGATCCATCTGCCGCTTCTTCACGCCGACGAACTGTTCGGGGCAGCCCCCATTCCTGAACCTGGAAACGGACCCCCGGAAAACATCAGTATGTTTTGAAAGAAAAACCCATCAGCGTCAGGGCTCGTCAATGCATTCCCTGACACGCGGACCCGGGCGGCATGAGCATGTCAAAGAGCGCGCGAACGGCCGCCCTGTCCGCGATTTTGCCCTGTACCAAATGCGCTCTTCCCCCGCCGCGGATCCCCGGGACTTTCCGGATCAATTCGTTCAGGGAAAGGGGGACATCCTGCGACGACGCGAGGACAAAGGAGATGTCTTCAGCCTGGTCGGATACGCAAAGCACGATCCTGTTCCCGGTTCGGATCATCCTTGACACACAGTCGATCGGCACCTGCCGGTCCATCCAGGGAATCTCAAGAAAACAAGCTTCCGTACCCGTTCCAAGTACGACGCGGTTCTGCTCGCTTGCACGGATCCATTGATCCGCCAGAAGCCGGTTCTGCTTCTCAAGCTGCTTTTTCAACGCCGCGGTCTCCGCCGCAAGCTTGTCCAGAGTGCCCGGAAGGTCTTCCAGCGCGCAGGAGAGCTTCTCCGCGCATTGCTTCCCGATCCGATAGGCCCCGCCCAGGAAGGCCTCGGCCCGCTGTCCGCAGACAAAGCGGAATCGGGCTTTCCCTTTGGATGGGAACACCGACAAAATCTTGATCTGCCCGATCATCCCGCTCCTTGGGGGATGCGTGCCTCCGCAGGCACAGTATTCAAAATCCCCATAGGCTACGACGCGGACATGCTCCCTGACCGTCGGCGGTTTTCTGAGCGGAAGAGCCGCCAGTTCCTCTTCCCCGGGAAACCAGCAGCGGACCGGCACATCCATCCGGATCTGCGTGTTGACTTCTGTTTCAAGTCTTTCAATTTCTGCTTCTGTCAGGTGGCAGCGCCCGTCCGGCATGGTTACATCGATGGTGGCGTCCTCCCTGCCTGTGTGCAGCCCGATGGTCGTTCCCCGCAGGATCCGCCATACAGCACCGGCCAGAAGGTGTTCCCCTCCATGCTGTTCCATATGGTCACGCCGTCTCTCCCAATCGATTTTTCCATGGACCCCCTGGCCCTCCTCAAGCGCTTGAGCGCACAGATGCCAGACCTCGCCTTTTTCATCGCACTGGGTATCCAATATCCGCACGCTCTGCCCGTCCCCCAGGATAAAATAGCCCGTATCCCCCGGCTGTCCCCCGGATTCCGGGTAAAAAGCCGAACGGTCCAGACAGATATTCCAGCCGCTGTCCGTCTTGACGCTCCGGGTCACATGTCCGTCAAATTCTGTCAGAAGTGCGTTGTCGTAATAAAGGCGTTCCGTCATGAGCTCCCTTCCTTTCCCGCAGGCGGCAAAACGCATGTTTTCATAGCAAAGAATAGCAAAGGAACCCCGTTAAGTCAATGCGCCTTGTATTGACAAACCGGCAGGGGACAGATAAAATATGTACCATCGTCTGTTTTGGGGTCCGTCCCGCCCGCCGCGGACGGCCGGCGCCCCAGGAGGCGTATCTCCATTCATACGGTTCTCTTGGAGGCTGAACCGTTTACGGGAGGTCCTAAGGTGCTGAAAGGCGATTTAAAAAAGCAGGCTATTCTGGATACCGCCGAAAAGCTTTTTTTTGAGAAAGGCTACTCGTCCACAACCATCGACGACATCCTTGCTTCTTTGAATTGCAGCAAGGGCAGCCTTTACCATCATTTTGAGTCCAAGCAGCAGATCCTCAGAGAACTGTGTGTCATCCGCGCGGACGTTGCCTTCAGGGATTACGAAAGCACGCCCTGTGAGAACCCGCTTCTGGCCCTCAACCGGCTGATCTATTGCGGGCTGCCCGTCCGCGGCGGAGAGGAGCGTTTCCTCGCGACCTTGATTCCCCTGGTTGGCTCTCTGGACGGAGATCTGATGATTTGCGCCATCCATCAAGCGCAGGAAAAACAATTCAGGCCTGAAATGCTCCGCCTCCTGCAGGCGCTTCGGGAACAAAAGCTTGCCTTCTGGAATTTGGATGGGCTTCCGTCCCTGGTTTGGGATGTTTATGTCACCCTTTACGGAAACCTGCTTTCCTTTGCCCGCAGACTCGAGCGGGATGAATGCCCGCCGTCCGAGATTGTGTCCATGCTGGACGCGTCCCGGTTCCTCTGGGAACGGGTCCTGGATGTCCCCTACGGGTCCGTAGAGATCATCCGGGCTGACGAAGCGCTGAACACCATCCACCAGGCGCTGAAGCACAACCGGTATCTGCGGCCCTGAGGTTTTCACACGTTGGCACAACACGCTTTAAGGAGAATGATGTATGCGAACAAGCGGAGTCCTGCTTCATATTTCTTCCCTGCCCTCCAAGGAAGAAACGGGCACCCTGGGGAAAAGCGCTTACCGATTTGTGGACTTTATGGATCAGGCCGGAATCAAGATCTGGCAGGTCCTTCCCATCGGTCCCACAGGCTACGGAGAGTCCCCGTATCAGAGTCCCTCTACCTTCGCGGGGAATCCCCTTTTTATCGATTGCGCGCTTCTGGAACAGGAAGGCATCCTTCCAAAGGGCCTGTTTACGCCCCATAAGCCAGAGCAGGATCAGATCGACTTTGAGAAGGCCAAGGCTGTCAAATCCGCGCTTCTTCATGAAGCGTACCGGGCGTCCGGTGAAAGGCTTGCGGACAAAGTCCGCGCCTTCTGCGAGAAATGCGCTTGGGTGGACGGATATGCCTTGTTTTCTGCCCTCAAGGACCATTTCGGTGGGATCTCCTGGATGCTTTGGCCGGAAGCGGTCCGAAAAAAGGACGAAAGCATTCTCGCCGCGCTCCGTCAGGAACTCGCAGACGAAATCGGTTATTACAGGTTCATTCAATACCTGTTTGACCGGCAGTGGCAGCGTTTGAAGAAGTATGCCAACAGGCGCGGGATCCTTTTGCTCGGTGATATGCCCATTTATGTCGCCGAGGATTCCGCGGACGCGTGGCTGGCCCCCGGAAATTTCCAGTTTGATGAGGACCTTCATCCGATCCGCGTCGCCGGGGTCCCGCCGGACTATTTCTCCCCGGATGGACAGCTTTGGGGAAATCCCCTTTACCGCTGGGACCGGATGAAAAAAGACGGATATGCCTGGTGGATCGAACGGCTTTCCTCAATGACGACCCGTTTTGATCTAATCCGCATCGATCATTTCATCGGATTTGCGAACTATTATTCCGTAGCGGCCGGCGCCGAAAACGCAAGAGACGGAAAATGGGTCATCGGCCCCGGCCGGGCGTTCTTCCGGGTGCTTCAGCAGAAGCTTCCCGGGATCCGGATCATCGCTGAAGACCTGGGTGAAGTCAATCCGAGGGTGCGTTCCCTGCTTTCGTTCTGCGGATATCCCGGAATGAAGGTCCTGCAATTCGCCTTTGGGGGCGGAAACAACAACCCCCACCTTCCCAGAAAGCACCGGGAAAACAGCGTGGTCTACACCGGTACCCATGACAATGATACCACCTTGGGCTGGTATCAGGCCCAGACAGCAGAGATCAAAAAACAGGTCCGACGGATCACAGGCGCAAGGAATGCGCAGGAGGCGCCCTGGCGTATGATCCTGACCGCATACGCCTCCGTTGCGGAAACCGCCATTGTCCCGATGCAGGATTTTCTCGAGCTTGACAGCGGGGCAAGGATGAATACGCCGGGCAAGCTCGGCGGCAACTGGCTCTGGCGGCTGACCAAAACCCCCGGCAGGAAACTTGCGTCCCGGATCAGACAGGCCCTGACAGATTCGGACCGTATCCCGTCCGAAAGCGGAATCTGACCCGATCCCATCCGATCCCCTGGTGCCGGCCTTTTGCAAAACGGGCGCCGGTGTCCTTTGAAAGGAGAATACGACCCCTATGAATCAAGCCCAGATCATCGAACGCACCAAAGAAATCTGTCTCGCGCAGCATCACAAGGACTTAAAAGACGCGGAACCCTGGCAGCTCCACAACGCCCTTTCAGAGGCTGTCATGACTTATATCGCGCCCAAGTGGACTTGTGACCAGCAAAAACAGCTCAAAGACAGGATCGCCTGCTACCTTTCCGCAGAATTCCTTATGGGCCGGGCCATTTATAACAATCTCTATTCCCTGGGCATTCTTCAGGACATCAAGAAGGAGCTTGCTGATGAGGGAGTTTCCCTCGAGACCCTGGAAGACGTCGAAGACGCCGCCCTTGGGAACGGCGGTCTTGGACGCCTTGCGGCCTGCTTCCTTGACAGCGCGGCCACCCTCGGCATCCCGCTGATGGGTTACGGGCTCTATTATCAGTTTGGTCTTTTCAAGCAGCGTTTTGAAAATTTCAGGCAGGTGGAATACCCGGACAACTGGACCCAGTTCGGGGATCCTTGGGGCATCCGCAGAGACGACCTGATCGTGACTGTCAGGATGAACGGACTGGTTGTAAAAGCCGTCCCCTATGACGTCCCGATTATCGGATGGGAAGCCAAAACCATCGGGACCCTTCGCCTTTGGAAAAGCGAAAGCCTGAATGAAATCGATTTTGAGGAATTCAACGAGCAGCACTATGCCACAGCTGCCAAGGGCAAAAACGAGGCGGAAGACATCACCAAGCTTCTCTATCCCAATGACACCCTTCGGGAAGGCAAGCTTCTTCGCCTCAAGCAGCAGTACGTCATTTGCTCTGCTTCCCTGCAGGACCTGGTGCGCAATTACAAGAAGAACCATGGCAATGATTTCAGCGCCTTTGCGTCCTATCACGCCATTCAGCTGAACGATACCCATCCTACCATGGCCATTCCTGAGCTGATCCGCCTCCTTGTCAATGAAGGGGTTCAGTTTGAAGACGCCTTTACCATCGCCAAGGACACCTTCTCTTATACCAACCACACGGTCATGCAGGAAGCCCTGGAAAAATGGGATATGGATCTTATGCACATCCTGGTCCCGGAGATCGAGGATATCATCCGGCATCTGGCCTGGCTCTGGGAGAAGGCCCTGGATCATATGAATGTCCAGGACCGCAGGGGCCTTTCCATCATTCAGGACAACCGCGTTCACATGGCCTATCTGGCCATGTACGGCTGCCATACGGTCAATGGCGTTGCCCGCATCCATACCGAAATCCTGAAAAATGACGTTTTGAGGGATTGGTACAACCTCCGCCCGGAAATGTTCCAGAACAAGACCAACGGCATCACCCAGCGCAGGTGGCTGGGCCTTTGCAATCCGGAATTGACCTCTGTTCTGGCCAAACGGATCGGCGACGGCTTTTTGACAAACCTCGACGAGCTGGAGAAGCTCAAGCCGATGATCGAACAAGACGAAAGCCTTCTGGATGATTTCATCCATGTCAAGGCAGAGAAGAAAAAGCAGCTCAGCCGGTACATCCAGAAAATGGAGGGCGTCCACATTCCGGAGTCCTTTGTGTTTGATGTACAAGTCAAACGCATGCACGAATACAAGCGTCAGCTGCTCAATGCGCTGGCCATCCTGGCGATCTATTACGGGATCAAGGAGGGGCGCTACAAGGATGTCCCGCCCACGGCGTTTATCTTTGGCGCGAAGGCCGCTCCCGGATATGTCCGTGCCAAGGCCATCATCCGTTTCATCAATCACATCTGCAGGATGATCAACCAGGACCCGGAAATGGCCAACCAGATGCGCGTGGTGTTTGTCCAGAATTATAACTGTTCCTACGCGGAGAAGATCATCCCCGCCGCGGATATCTCCGAGCAGATCTCTCCCGCGGGGACCGAAGCCTCCGGTACCGGCAATATGAAATTGATGCTCAACGGGGCGGTCACCCTTGGCACCTACGACGGGGCAAATATCGAAATCGTCGAGCAGGCCGGCGTAGAAAACAATTTCATTTTCGGGGCGGATCTGGAAGAAATCAACCGGATCAAAGCCCAGTACGATCCGCAGCAGTATTACCATGAGGATGAGGAACTGCGGCGCGCGGTCGATACCCTGACCAACGGCACCTTCCCGGAGGAATATGAGATTTTCAAGGATTTGAGAGATTCGCTGCTGGAAGGCGCTTCCTGGCACAAGCCGGATCATTACTTCATCATGAAAGACTTCCGCTCCTACCTTGATACCAAGCTGGCCGCCCTTCGTGCCACCGGAGACAAGCATGCCTTCGCGAAAAAATGCCTCTACAATACCGCGAGCGCCGGCAAATTCTCCTCGGACCGGACCATTAGGGAATACGCCAGGGAAATCTGGAAGGTCTGATTTCAGACCTTCCGGCCTCGGAGGATTCGTTTTGAAAAAAAAGGGTTATCTTGCGCTGGTTCTTTGCTTTATCCTTTGCTTCTGCCTTGGGACTTGTGTTTCCGCGGAAGGCGGGCAGGTGGTCGCCTCTTTCTATCCGATCTGCATTTTTGCCCAAAACGTCATCGGGGACGTCCCGGAGATCCGCCTGTCCTGCCTGGCCTCCAATCAAACCGGCTGTCTTCATGATTACCAGCTGGTCGCGGGGGACATGATCTCCCTCTCAAAGGCGGATCTGTTTCTGATCAACGGAGCCGGCATGGAAAGCTTTTTGGAGACCCTGAGCCAGTCTTTTCCGGATCTGCCCATCGTAACCTGCTCTGAAGGGATCGAGCTGATCCAAAACCCGGTGGGCTCCGAAACCGAGTACAACGCCCATGTCTGGCTGGACCCTTCCAATGCGGCCGTCATGGTCGCACATATCCGTGACGCCCTGTCAGGAAGGTTTCCCGAGTACGCCGAAACCTTTGAGCGCAACGCTTCCGAATACATTCATCGGCTCATGAAGCTGGATACCCTTCTGAAGGAAGAAAGCGCTTCCTTCGTCCACAGGGACATCGTCACTTTCCACGAAGCGTTTCCCTACTTCGCAAAGGCCTATGGACTGAATGTCGTGGCCGTGATCAGCCTTGAGCCCGACGAGGGGATCTCTCCCAGAATGCTTTCGGAACTGGTCGTAAAAGTCCGTGAAGCTGGCTGTCCTCCCCTGTTTACAGAGCCGCAGTATCCCTCAGACGCAGCCGCTGCTCTTGCCGCAGAAACCGGATCCCGCATCTATGAGCTGGATCCGGTCGTCACCGGGGACTTTGACCCCGACTCCTACGAAAAATCCATGCTGAAAAATCTGGCTATTTTGAAAGAGGCCCTGAACGCAGAATAAGGGACTGTACGAAAAAAAGACCGTAACAGCGGTCTTTTTTTCGTGGATCGGTCAGAGGCTCTGTTTGATCCAGGCAGCCCAGGTTTTTTCATCCGCGCCGATGGTAAACTGCCTGTCATTCCGGATGATAGGCAAACGCATCAGGGAAGGATCCTGCATGAAATAGTCTTTCAGCAGCTTTTCATCCCCGCAGTATGCGGCCGGATGCTCTTTGACTTTCGGGCTGCTTCGGTCAAGCAATGAATCCATCCCGTCCCGGGATGAAAACAGCTCCAGCTCCCTCGCCCCGAGACGATGCCTGGAAAGGTCCACCAAATGATAGGGAACTCTCCGCTCCTTAAAAAAACGTTCTGCCTTCTGGACATCAAACGTACGCTTAAGCATATAGATCTGGATGTTCATGGCCTTCGTCAGTCCTCGGACTCCTCTTCAAACTGCATATCGATCCGGTTCTGACCGTCATCCCATAGCTTCTCCAGGTGATAAAACTCCCGATCCTCCGGATGGAAAACATGCACAAGCACACTTCCATAATCCAGCACGATCCATTTCCCTTCGTCTTTCCCCTCACGCGCCCGCAGGGCGATCCCCGCCTCCGCAAGAGCGTCATCCACGTCATCCGCCAACGCCTTGGTCTGCAGAATGTTTCTGCCTGAAGCAATCACCATGAATTCGGTAATCACCGTCAGATGCGCCACGTCCAGGACAACGATGTTCTGTGCCTTCTTCTTGTATAGGATCTGAGCGATTTTCTCCGCAAGCGCCTTTGCTTCCATAGATCAATCCTCCATCGAACAATCTGGTTGAAACCATGCGGCGGATCCGCCTGAAGACAGGCCGGAGCTTTTCATTTCACCTTCGGGGAAGCATTGGGTATGGATCCATACGTCAAAAGAAGCCGGTTTCCGTGTGATCCGTACCCAAAAGATCCCCTTTGTTGAATTCTAATAAACCACTGTTAGAATAGCCCTTTTTTCCCTGAGTGTCAAGGGGTTTTCGCTGATTTGGCATTATTTTGCCAAATTGTTCCACACAAGAGGAAACAGCGGACCCGCCCCCACAGGAACGGGTCCGCTGTCAGGCATTCTTTTCTATAGATTGCCATGCAGGATTAACGGTCTTCCCTGAAATAAGACAGGCCCAGACTCGCCGGGGGCTGATCCTCTCTTTTTTTACGCAGGGAAGTCAGCACAAGCACCACGATCGTCACAACATACGGGACCATCTGAACCAGATCCGTGACATAACTTGCGACCGTGATCCCAAGCACATTCGGCAGGAACTGGTAGAGCCAGTACAAAAAGCCAAAAAGGAAGGATCCCCAAAGGAGGTTCAGCGGCTTCCATGTGGTAAATATGACCAGCGCCAAAGCAAGCCAGCCAAGGGCCTCGATCTGTCCGGTGGTCGCCCAGATCCCCTGATTGTAGTCCAATACGTAATACAGTCCGCCAAAGCCCGAGATTCCGGCGCCTATACAGGTGGCAAGATATTTGTAACGGGTCACGTTGATCCCTGACGCATCCGCGGTTGCCGGATTTTCCCCGACTGCGCGGAGGTTCAGCCCTGTGCGGGTCCGCGTGAAAAACAGATGCATGCCTACCGCCAAAAGGACCGCCGCATAAACCATGAAGCCATATCCAAAGAGAAGCTGTCCCACCGTCCCAAGGCCGGACAGAAACGGCATCCGCGTCTGAAAGGTCTTGTAAACCATGCTTTGCGTGGCAGTCTGTCCATTGAGCACATAGACCCCGAAGAAATTGGAAACGCCCTTTCCAAAGGTTGTCAGCGCAAGGCCGGTCACATTTTGATTGGCCCGCAGCGTAACGGTCAAAAAGCTGTAGATCAGTCCGCCAACCGCCCCGGCCGCAAAGGCGCAAAGCAGCGCGAGGAGTACGCAGAGGGCCATGTTCGGGTTTTCCGCGCCCTTTTCATACAGATAAGCGCTGGCGAATCCCGCAAAGCCGCCAAGATACATAATGCCCGGAATTCCAAGGTTCAGATTGCCCGCTTTTTCCGTACAGATCTCTCCCGCCGCGCCATAGAGAATAATGGTGCCGAAGGGGACCGCCCTGAGGATCCACGCAAACAATGTTTCCATTATCTCAGCGCCTCCTTTCCCTTTGTTCCGCCGAAAACGAGTCTGTACCGGATAAAGAACTCGCTCCCCAGAATACAGAACAAAATGATCCCTTCGATGATATCCGCGGCATAGCTGTTGAGGTTGTAGGCGGAGGCGATCTCACCGGCGCCCTTGTTGAGAAAAATCAGCAGGAATGAGATTAGCGCCATATAAAAAGTATTGAACTTTGCAAGCCAGGCGACGATGATTGCTGTAAAGCCGTCTCCCCCGGCGGTATTGACGGAAATGGTCTGGTCCCTTCCCGCCACGATCAGGAAACCCGTCAGGCCGCACAGAGCGCCGGAAAGGATCATGGTGCGGATAATCACCTTCCCCACATGGATCCCGGCATACCTGGCCGTGTTTTGGCTTTCCCCGACCACGCTGATTTCATATCCATGTTTGGAATAACGAAGATACAGGAACATCGCGAAAACAAAAACCACGACCAGTATCACGTTAATGGTGGAACGCTGCCCCCAGATCTGAGGAAACCATCCGGCCTTGGTCTTGGTATTCAGTTTGCCAAGTCCACTTGCCTGTCCGCGCCAGACCGTAACACAGCTTGCCACGATCTGGATGGCGACATAGTTCATCATCAGGGTAAACAGCGTCTCATTGGTGGAAAAATGCGCCTTGAAGAAGGCCGGGATCACGCCCCAGAGCGCGCCGGCCGCGACGCTCATCAAAAGCATCATGGTAAAGAGCAGACCGGACGGGACGATCCCGCCGAAACGGATCATCACAAAAGCGGAAGCCAGTCCGCCCATGAGCACCTGTCCCTCGGCGCCTGTGTTCCAAAAACGCATTTTAAAGGCCGGCGCCAGCGCGACCCCGATCAGCAGCAGGGACGCGAAGTCCCGCAGGGCCCATTGGAAACGCATGAGCGTTCCAAATGTTCCATTGAACATCGTTACGTAAACATCCACAGGATTCAGCCCGGTTACAAAGTAAATGAATCCGGCGTCAAGCAGCAGCGCCAGCAGGACCGCGCATGCCCGGACCACGACCTTCAGACGGAAGGATGGTTCCCCGCGTTTTACGATTCTCGCAATCGGCTCCCGTCCGGAATGGCTGTTTTTCACGCTTTCTTCCCTCCTTCCTTTGAGTCGTCCGCCATCTTGGTCATCAACAGACCCAATTCCTCTTTTGTCGTGCGTTCCGCACGCACAACCCCGTTGAATTTGCCTCCGCAAAGGACCAGGATCCGATCGCACAATTCAAGAAGGACATCCAAATCCTCCCCAACGTAAATGATGGCGACGCCGCGCTGCTTCTGCTCGTTCAGAAGATGATAAATGGTATAGCTGGTATTGATATCCAGGCCGCGAACAGCGTATGCCGTCATCAGCACCGACGGGGCGGCCGCGATCTCGCGGCCAACAAGCACCTTTTGCACATTGCCGCCGGACAGGGTACGTACCGGAGCCGTAACGGAAGGCGTAACCACGTGAAGGCGATCCCGGATCTGGACCGCAAGCCTTTTGGGCGCTTTCCGGTCCGCGATGGGCCCAGTCCCGCGGGTATAGCTTTTGAGCATCATGTTGTCGATCATTCCCATATTGCCAACAAGGCCCATTCCAAGCCGGTCCTCAGGTACAAAGGAAAGATGAATTCCCATGTCACGGATGGTTTTCGGGTCCTTCCCGATAAGCTCCTGTGCAGTGGAATCCCTGTCATCGTCCGGATAATAGATGATGCTGCTGCCAGTCCGGGGCTTGACGAGACCGGCGATGGTCTCAAGCAGCTCCTTCTGACCGTTCCCGGAAATCCCCGCTACCCCCAGGATTTCCCCGCTGAAAACGTCAAAACACAGATCCTGAAGGACCGGAATTCCTTCCGGATTCACCACATTCAGGTCACGGACACTCAGCCTCAGATGCTTTTCGTCTGTCAGGGGACGATCGATATTCAAACTGACCTTCTCGCCCACCATCATTTCCGTCAGCATACTCTCGTTGGTTTCCGCCGTGCGGACACTGCCGACATATATCCCCTTGCGGAGAATCGCGACACGGTCCGAGATCTCCATCACTTCGTGAAGCTTATGGGTGATGATGATGACCGTTTTTCCCTCATCCCGCATGATCCGGAGGACCTTGAACAGTTTCTCGGTTTCCTGAGGCGTCAGTACGGCCGTCGGTTCGTCCAGGATCAGGATACTTGCCCCCTGAAACAGCACCTTGATGATTTCAAGGGTCTGTTTCTGGCTGACGCTCATCCTGTAGACTTTCTGGTTCAGGTCGATCTGAAAGTCATATCGGCTGCAGATTTCCCGCGCCTTTTCATAAACCTGCTTCAGATTGAACCTGGATGAGCGGTCCATCACAAGGGCGATGTTTTCAACGGCGGTAAAAACATCGATCAGCTTAAAATGCTGGTGAACCATCCCGATGCCAAGGGCATACGCGTCTCCCGGGCTGCGGATGTCGGCCTTTTTCCCATTCACGTAAATTTCGCCGCCGTCCGGATAATAAATGCCCGAGAGCATGTTCATCAGGGTCGTTTTTCCACTTCCGTTTTCCCCCAGCAGGGAAAGAATCTCCCCGGCGTGGACCTGCATGGAAATGTCCTTGTTCGCGACCACTTTGTAAAAGATTTTGGTAATGTTTCGAAACTCTACCGCGTTGTTCATAAACGAATTACGGCCTCCCCACCCCGGAACGTGAAAAGGGAAGCACAAAGGCTTCCCTTTTCATTAAAACTGACCGAGCCTTACTGAGCGTCTTCCACGATCCCGTCGATGCGCAGGTCGAAATAAGGAGCGCTGCGGAAAACGGATTCGACGAATGCGCCGTCATTGATCGCTTCGTACTCGGTTCCTTCATAAAGAACGTTTCCTGTGGCAAAATCAATGATCGTAGAATTAAACACCCGGGTGGAAAGCTCTTCGCCGTTCACAGTAAACGCAGACACGTCAAACACTTTCACACTGCCGTTGATGATGCCTTCGATGACTTCGGAGACCTTCTCGCTGGTGCCGGCCGCGCAGGAGGGCCCAAAGGCGGTCACGCTCACCGCATCGTCCTCGAAGCCCTTTGCCCAGTCGGTGGGGATCTCAGTGCCGTTCACCATGGCGGTAAACAGCTCGGTATAATACACGCCCCAGGTATTGGTCGGGGAGGTCAGCGCGGCCGTGGGCGCCGTGGGCAGCATGTCGATGTTGTATCCTACACTGTAGCAGACGGTTCCGGCGTCAAGGAGCTTCTGCACGGCAGCGGGCGCGCCGGTGGAATCCGCATGCTGACCGATGATCACACAGCCATTGGCGACCAGCGCCTCAGCAGCCGCGGCTTCCTTGTCGATATCAAACCAGGAATTGGTGTACATGACTTCCATCACCGCGTTTTCATACACGCTGCGGATGCCCAGGAAGAACGCGGTATAGCCGGAAACCACTTCCGCGTAGGGGAACGCACCGACGTAACCGATTTTCACATTCCCGTTCCCGTCAAAGGAATTGGGCTGCTTTTCGGGGGAAAGCTCTCCGCTTTCAATCAGTTCCGCGACTTTCATGCCTGCCACAACGCCGGATACATATCTGGCCTCATAGATGCGGGTAAACGCATTTTTGAAATTGTCAAGGCCGGAAACGGCGGCAAAATCACCCGTCATGGACACAAAGGTCACATCCGGATACTCTTCCGCAGCCAGGGCCATATAAGTCTGATGACCATAGGAGTTGGAAATGATCAGATTGCAGCCCTGGCCAACAAGGTCCACGGCGCTGTCATAGCAAACCTGATCCTCGGGAATGGAATATTTCCAGATCAGCTGGCTGTCACTCAGTCCAAGAGCCGCCTGCGCCTGCTGGATGCCCTCGATGTGCGCCAGGGTATATCCCTCGGTCTGGTCTCCGACAAGAATGACCCCCACCTTCAGGTCGGCCGCTGCCGCAAAAGAGCACAGCCCAAGACACATTGCAAGAACACACAGGACGGCGATCAGCTTTCTCATTTCGATTTCCTCCTTTAATTCCCCCGCGAATTGGAAAACATGACCATCATACATGAACAGGGCCCAAAAGTAAAGGCAAAAAAAGCAAAAAACCGAACTTTTTTGACCGTAATCAAAAAACGTTCGGCTTTTCTTTTCAGGATTGTTCCCGGAGGGTGATCGTGCCGTTCTCGACACCGTCCACTATGGCCAGGGAGCACAGGTCAACCCCCATTTGGCGGAGCTGCTTTCCTCCCGGCTGAAATCCCTTTTCAATTCCGATCCCGACACCGCAGACCACGCAATCCAGCTTGGAGCAGATCTCCATCATGCCTTTGACCGCCTGTCCGTCCGCAAGAAAATCATCCACGATCAGGACCCGTGACTTGACAGGCAGGTACCGCGCATCCACCCGGATGATGTTTTCCTGCTTGTGGGTAAAAGAAAACACCCTGGACTGGACCATGCCCCCGTCCTGTACCACCGTCGTCCCTTTTTTGGCGAAAACCACCGGAATGTCCATAAGGGCGTGGGCACACGCGACTGCAAGGGCGATGCCGCTGGCTTCCACCGTCAGGATCACCGTCGGATGCGCTTCCCGGAAATGCCCTGCAAGCTCCTCCCCCATTTTAAACATCAACGCCGTGTCGATCCGGTGGTTCAGGAACATGTCCACCTTGACGATGTCGCTTCCGATCCCTTTGCCCCATTTCAGAATTGCGTCTTCCAGTTCCCTCATCGTTTTCCCTCCATTGTTTCAGCATGCTCATTGCGCATCAGCCAGACCATCAGCACCGAAATGTCTGCGGGTGAAACGCCCGGGATCCGGGACGCCTGTCCCAACGACCGGGGCTTTTGCGCGGCCAGCTTCTGCCGCGCCTCCAGGCGCAGCGCACTCATTTCCAGATAAGGCGTGTCCCGCCTCAGCAGCCGGTTTTCCATGGCCCTCATCTTGGCTACCTGCGCCTTTTCCTTGTCCAGATAGCCCTCATATTTGATGGTGATCTCCGCTTCCCGGACGGAATCCGGCGAAAATCCTTCCATATCAAGGCGGGCCTCCGGTTTTTTCAGTTCCCGGATACGGCCCTCGCTTTCAAGGATGTGGATGATCTCCGCCGCCTCCCGCGCTTTTCTTTCCGCCCTGAACATCCTCTCGTCCCCCGCGAGTCCCAGGCTGTGGGAAAGGGCGGTCAGCCGCAGGTCGGCGTTATCCTGCCTAAGAAGCAGACGGAATTCCGCCCTTGAGGTCATCATCCGGTACGGTTCGTCCGTACCCTTGGTCGTCAGGTCGTCGCAAAGGACCCCGATATAGGCCTCATCCCGGGAGAGAACGACCATTTCCCGTTCCCGGACATACTGGCTTGCGTTGATCCCGGCGAGGATGCCCTGCGCAGCCGCCTCTTCATATCCGGACGTCCCGTTGATCTGGCCAGCAAAAAACAGCCCTTCCACTTCCAGCGCCCCCAAAGAGGCGCTGAGGGCCGTCGGATTGATGCAGTCATATTCGATGGCATAGGCCAGACGGGTCAGGACGCAGTTTTCAAGGCCCTTGATGCTTCTGTACATCTTCCATTGAACGTCCTGCGGCATGGACGTGGAAAGCCCCTGCGCATACCATTCCGGATGATCCTGTCCCTCCGGCTCGATAAAGATCTGATGCCTGTCTTTATCCGCGAACCGGACGATCTTGGTTTCAATGGATGGGCAGTATCTCGCGCCGACGCCCGTAATCGCGCCGGTGAACATCGGCGCGCGATGCAGGTTTTCCTGAATGATCCGGTGCGTTTCCGAATTGGTCCAGGTCAGATAGCATTTTTTGGTGTTTTTCAGTTTTCGGTCTGTCAGAAAGGAGAAAGGCGTAATGGGCTCATCGCCGACCTGTTCATCCATCCTGGAAAAATCGATGCTTCTGCCATCGATCCGCGCGGGGGTACCGGTTTTAAATCTCCGGACCTCAAAGCCCAGGTCCCGAAGATTTTCCGACAGGCGGTTGGCTCCAAGCAGCCCCTGGGGGCCCCCCTCCCAGGAGGTTTCCCCGATAATGATCCTGCTTTTCAGGTATACGCCGGTACACAGCACGGCGGCCCTGCAGGGAAGGATCTCCCCATCCACGTTTCTCACGCCCGTCACCTTGCCCGCATGCACAAGGATCTCCGCGCATTCTCCCTGACGGATCGTCAGATGCTCCTGGGAAAACAGGGCGGAAAGCATCCGGCTCTGATAGGCGCGCTTATCCGCCTGGCACCGCAGGGAATGTACCGCCGGGCCTTTGGAAGTGTTCAGCATCCGGCTCTGAAGGGTAACGTCATCGGCCGCAAGGCCCATTTCACCCCCAAGCGCGTCCACCTCCCGCACAAGATGTCCTTTGCCGGTCCCACCGATGGAAGGATTGCAGGGCATCAGGGCAATGGATTCGATGTTGAGCGTCAGCAAAACCGTTTCCATTCCCATTCTCGCGCAGGCCAGCGCCGCTTCACAGCCGGCATGCCCTCCGCCAATCACAATGATGTCCGTCATAGCAGGTCTCCCTTTCAAAAATGACCGGACAAAGTATACCATAAAACCCCACGGTTTGAAAGTGCGGAATCTTCTTCACTCTTTTGTAACATTTTCGTCATTTTTTGTTGCATTCTGACGGGGTCGGTGATAAAATCAAAGGGTCTAATCTTTTCGGAATGGGAAGGATGTTTTCTATGAAGAACAAAAAATGGACGCTGATACTGCTTCTGTCGGCAGTTCTGATGACCCTGTCCGCTTCATCCGCCCTGGCCCAGACCTATACCTTCAACGGGCCTCAGATCTCTTTGAACCTGATCGACACCGATTACACGGTCATCCTCACCAGGGACAATCTGGCAGCCAACGAGGATTGGCTGCTGGCCAACGGCTATACCGTAGACGGAATGGCATCGATCTATGACGCCAACGGCATCCTGCTGGAGGCTGTGGACAGCGCCAGCGACCGCACCCTGGTTCTGAGCGCGCAGGTGACCGTGGATAGTGAAATGTATTTTGACGTGAACCTGCAGGACAATGACATGCGCAAGGAGTTCCGCACCTCCCATACCAACGGCACTGCCTACAGTCTCCTTGGATACTCCTATTCCCATGCCTCCTGGCAGAATTACGGCGGATCCCTGTTAAGGTTCCTGTGCACGGAATACACTTTCCGGGAAAACGGACAGGTCGAACACTACGGCTTCCAGCGCAGAACCATCCGCAACGGGTATACCATCACATTGGATATGCAGGTCAGGAACCGGACGCTAAAGAACTCGGATGAGAAGGCGCTGGAGTCCCTGATGAGCGGATTCCAGTTTACCCAGGTCCTTTCCATGCCCAAGCTTCCCGTCAGGCTCTCCTTCACCTCCGAGCCTCCTGCCACCACGGCCAAGGACACCTTTACCATCAAGGGAGCCTCTGCCCGCAAAGCCGCCGTCACCGTCAATGTGCTGTCCCTGACTTCCGCATCCAGCAATGTATTTACCGCGACGGCCAATTCCTCCGGTGATTTTTCCGTCAAAGTCACTCTGCCCGAGCCGGGGGTTTATTCTGTGGTCGTTTCTGCGGAGGCGGAAGATGCCCTGCGGACGCAGATTTCCTATTCGGTTTCCTATCAGTCCAAATAAAAAAGAGGCCCGCGCCTCTTTTTTTCGTTGGCCCGGAGCTTGCTCCGGGCCTTCCTTCTCTGACGGACTACTGGCTAAGCAGCGTCTGCAGGTTGGTCAGGTGCGTCAGAAGCAGGGCCTGGGCATCCATGGTAGAGGATTTGGCCCCCTGGGTCAGGGACTCGAAATTGTCCAGATCGCTGTACAGCGCTGTAAAGACGTTGTCGCTGATCAGGCGCTCGTTCTCCACGGTGATGCAAAGCTTGTTCATTTGTTCCATGCTGTAGATATATTGCCGGATCCGCCCCACGTCCCCGAGGGTTTTGGAGGTCGCTGTCCTGTCCATCCTGTTAACCATGGTGATGGCGCTGGATAAGTCAGAGGTGATCCTCGCCATGACCTCTGACCGGATGCTGTTGCCCGTATGGCCGGTCCGGATCAGCACGATCACCAGCACCAAGATCACCACCAGCAGAACCGCGATGGTGCCAAGCAAAACCTTCCGTATTTGTTTTTCCCTGGAGTTGCCCAGGCCCATATTGGATGTATAACGATACATGTTTCTCTCTTTCCCGGAGACACCCTTGTAAAGCGCTCCGCGCGGCGCATGCCGAGATGGAGCGGGGGTCCACCGTTCGTTCTGTTCGGCGGAAAACCGGATGCTGCTTTCCCGTCTTGATTATAGCATTCAAAAGAGAAGTGAAAATGAACCTTTGCGCACATTCTGTTCTCAGTTTCCGGAACTTTTTGAAATCCTCTCTTCACATTTTCCTCTTTGGCTTAACATTTCGCTTGTCTTCCACGCTCGTCTTCGGATCATTCCCCCGTTCGTCCGCCGCAATATTGTATTTGCCCTTTTTTCATGGTAAAATCATAAGGTCCTTCCGGAGAAAACACGCTCCGGCACAAACACGCAACCCAAGAACAGGAGATGACCTCTTCTTTGCACATCTCATTTGAAACCAACGAGGGATATGCCGGCCTTTCCGGCCTGAATGACCGCAATATCGCCCTGCTTGAGCAGGAGCTCGACGTAGAGATCCTGCTGCACGGCGGCGAGGTGGTCATACAAGGGGAGGAAAAGCAGGTGCATCTCGCGGAAAAATGCATCCGCTGCCTCCAGGAACTCCTGCGCCGCGGAGAAGTCCCTGATCCCGCCAAACTCCGCTACCTGACCGCCCTTTGCCGGGAGGGAAGGGAAGAAGCGCTGTTCGAGATGCTCGACGATGTGGTGGCGCTCAATTACCGTTCCAAGCCGATCCGATGCCGGACACTTGGCCAGATGGCCTATGTCCGCTCCATGCGTCGGAACGAACTGACCCTCGCCATCGGGCCAGCGGGAACCGGAAAAACCTACCTTGCCATGGCCATGGCCGCCGCCAAGCTGAAAAACCGCGAGGTGGAAAGGATCATCTTAACGCGTCCGGCTGTAGAGGCCGGCGAAAAGCTGGGGTATCTTCCGGGCGACCTGGTGCAGAAGGTAGACCCCTACCTTCGACCTCTCTATGACGCCCTGTTTGACATCATGGGGCCGGACGCTTCCGCGCGTCTGACCGAGCGCGGCGTGCTGGAGATCGCCCCGCTTGCTTTCATGCGTGGCCGTACCCTGAGCAATGCCTTTATCATCCTTGACGAGGCGCAGAACACCACTTCCGAGCAGATGAAAATGTTCCTGACCCGGCTCGGTGAAAACTCCCGCTGCATCGTGACCGGCGACCCGACCCAGATCGACCTTCCAAAGGGACGCGTTTCCGGGCTCAAGGAGGCGGTCGAGGTTCTTGAGGGGATCAGCGGCGTTGGCATTATTCAATTGAACTCCACCGATGTGGTTCGGCACGAACTGGTGCGCAGGATCGTAGACGCATACGAGCAATACGCGCAGACCCGCGCAGGAGGCGATAACGCATGAAGCATCCCAAAGGGAAAAAGAATCCGACGCCCGGAAATCGCACCTCCGGGAACAGGCAGAAGCTTTCCAGGGTCCAATGGCTGATCATTCTTGGCACCTGTGTCCTGATCACCCTCCTTGTGCTGGCTTCCATCACTCCCACGCGGTACGATCTTTCCATCGGGATGGTGCCTACGGTGACCATTCAGGCGACCAAAGACATTGTGGATGAGGTCACCACCGAACGCCGCCGGGAGGAAGCCGCCGCCGCGGTTGATCCCATCGAGGTTTACCAGGACGGTGTCTCGGAGCAGGTCCTGGAAAACCTGGATTCTGTTTTCATGCAGATCTGGACGTTAAAAGAGCATACAGATCAGTACCGGAACATTTCCTCCTTCCGGATCTTTACTTCCGCCGAGCTGAACGAGGCCCGCGAACTGCTGACCCAAATCAGTCTGAAGGATTATCAATTGACCACGCTGATCAGGACGCCTACTGTAGATATTGAAAACCTGTACAACTATATGTACGCCTCCGTCCAGAATGTGATGAGTTCCCAGTTTTCCAAGGCGGAAGTGGACAGCAAGATCAGCAGCATCCTGCAGCTGCTCGGGTTCAGCATAGATCCGACTGTGCTGCAGAATGTGGCTGCGCCCATCCTCGACGCCATCATCGAACCCAATCTTCTGGAAGACGAGGAGTTGACCCAAGAGGCCCGTCAAGCCGCAAGGGACGCGGTCGAGCCGGTGATTTACAAGCAGGGACAGAATATCGTCGTCAAGGGGGAAGGGCGCATCACCCAGAGTCAGTACGCCATGCTGGCTTCGCTTGGGCTTCTGACCACTCAGCGCGCCGATTTCAATCCTTATCTTGGCGGCATCCTTATCTCCATTCTTTCCCTCGTCATCTTCTTCCTTGCCGTCAACCGTCTGGATCCCCAGACCCTGAAGATCACGCAAAGGCTGCTGCTTTTGTCCATTATCCTGGTCGTTTCCTGTGTGATCTGCATCGTAACGAAGCTTATCAACACCTATCTGATGCCCCTGCTGATCTGCTGCATGCTGGTCACCTCCCTGATCTCGGTACGCTCCGCCTTGGCCAGCAATGTATTTATCGCGATCCTTGCGGCCTCTCTGACGGCCGGTTCCAGTGAAGCTTATACCGAGCAGGCAGCCCTGATCCTGATCTCGTCCCTCGTTTCCGGATCCCTGGTAATCCTGTTCCTTGGAAAGAACAAGTCATCCAGGCTGCTCGCGATCCTCGGCGGACTGATTGCAGCCGTATCCGACATCGCCGTTTTCACCGCCTTCGGGCTGATGACGTCAAGCGATCTTTCCGGAACGCTGACCAACGCGCTGTGGCGCGCCGCCGGCACCCTGATCTCCACTTTCCTGTTTATGGGCATACAGCCGCTTTTGGAAATGATTTTCAACCTTCCCACCAATTACAAGCTGCTGGAGCTGTCCAACCCAAACCGTCCTTTGCTGCGCCGGCTTCTGCTGGAGGCCCCCGGCACCTATCATCATTCCATCATCGTCGCAAATCTCGCGGAGGCATCCGCCGAAGCCATTGGGGCCAACCCGCTTTTGGCCCGTGTCGGCGGTTATTATCATGATATCGGCAAGCTGAAGCGCCCCCACTATTTCAAAGAAAACCAGCTGAGCGGCATCAATCCCCATGACCAGGCGGATCCCTCCGTATCCGCGGCCATTGTCACCGCCCATGTCAGCGACGGGGTCGTCATGGCCAAGGAAGCCCGCCTGCCCGGGGAAATCGTCCGCATCATTTCCGAGCATCACGGTGACACGCCCGTGATGTACTTCTATCACAAAGCCCTTCAGCAGGCCAACGGCGTACCGGTGGATATCAACGCCTTCCGTTATGGAGGGCATCCCCCCACGACCCGTGAAAGCGCCATCGTCATGCTCTGCGATACCATCGAGGCCGCCGTAAGGACTTTAAAAAATCCAACGCCGGAAAACATTGAAAACTATATCGTCAAGCTCGTCCGCGGAAAGCTGGAGGATGGGCAGCTGTCCGGCAGTGACCTGACCTTGAAGGACATCGACCTGATCTGTTCTGCCTGCACCAATGTCCTTGTAGGGGTCTTCCACGAACGGATCGAATACCCTCATATGCCCTCCCAGCCCATCCGTACACCTCTGGATCGAAACGCTTCCCACACGGAAAAAGCCGCTGAAGAAGCGGACTGGGAGGCCCCTTCCCAGAGCAGTGAAGACATTCATCCCAGCATGGTGATCCCGGAGCCCGCTCCCGAGCCCATTCCGGTGGTCAAGCCCTCCGCCGGAACGCCGGTCCCTGTCGTCGCGCCCGAAGAGATGGTTTCCCCCTACCTGGCTTCCTCCGGCTCATCCAACATCATGCCTGAGGACTCCGTTCCGGAACAGACAGATGTACGGGGCAATGAGACGGGGGCCGAAGAGGGAGGGCGGAATCCTTGAGCGTGCGGCTGGATATTGAAAACCTTTGTTCGGCAGGCCAAGGCGCGCTGTCGCTGCTTAAAAAAGCGGCAGAGGCCGCCCTCCTGACGGAAGGAGTGCAAAAAGAGGTCTATGTTCACCTCCTGCTGACCGATGATGACGGGATTCGAGCCTACAACAGGGAATACCGCGGGCTGGACCGTGCCACGGACGTACTCTCCTTCCCCTCCGTTCCCTATAACCCCGGCGTCCTCTGCTCCGCCCATCCGGAATGGCTGGACGAGGAATACGACATTGAGGCAGGCGCCTGTTTCCTGGGGGATATCATCATCTCCATGCCGCATGTCCTCGCGCAGGCCAAAGAATACGGGCACAGCGAAGCAAGGGAGACCGCGTACCTTATGACCCATGCCATGTTCCACCTGATGGGGTACGATCATATCAAAGAGGAGGACCGCCAACAAATGCGCAAAATGGAAGAAGAGGCCATTGCCCGGTTTTTGCCGACCCCTGAAGAAGAAAAAATGCTGGAGATGGCCCGCGAAGCAATGACGTTTTCCTACTCCCCCTACTCCGGATATCCGGTCGGCGCGTGTGTCAAATGCAGTGACGGCACCTTCTATACCGGCTGCAATATTGAAAACGCTTCCTTCGGGGCCGTAATCTGCGCGGAACGCACTGCCATTTTCAAGGCAGTCAGCGAGGGGAAACGTTCTTTTGAAGCCATTGCGATCGCTTCCCACACTTCGGCCCCCTGGCCCTGCGGGATCTGCCGGCAGGTCATGAATGAATTCTCGCCCAAAATGCGGGTGCTTGTCACCTGGGACGGAGGGGTCGACGCAGCCCCATTATCCGCCCTTCTGCCCCATGGATTCGGCCCGGCGGACCTTACAAAAGACGGTTGACCCCTCCCCTTTTCCCCTGGCAGGCAAATCCTTTTTCAAATACAATCTTCAAAAAGAAAGCGCAGGTATTTTATGCAGCAGAAACCCTTTCACTCAGGATTCGCCGTCCTTGTCGGCCGCCCGAACACGGGCAAGTCCACCCTGCTCAACACCCTGATCGGTGAAAAAATCGCCATCGTGTCCAATCGCCCTCAAACCACCCGGAACCAGATCGTCGGCATCCTGAACCAGGAAGACCGCCAGCTGGTTTTTGTCGACACGCCCGGCGTCCACACCCCAAGGACAAAGCTTGGGAATTACATGATCCAAAGCGTCCAGGACGCTTTGGAAGGCATTGACCTTCTCCTTGCGCTGGTCGATGTAACCGCCATCGGTCCCAAGGACCGGGAGCTGGTCCAAAGCCTCTCCGAAAAAAAATGCAGGAAGCTGCTTCTGCTGAACAAGATCGACCTGGTCGAGCCCCGGAAGCTTCTTGGGATCATCGACAGTTTCAAGGATCTGGGCTATGACGAGATCTATCCCATCTCCGCCAAAGACGGGGATGGGGTCGACGCGGTCCGGCAGGATCTGCTCTCCCACCTCCCGGTGGGACCCAAGTATTATCCGGATGATATGGTCACCAGCCAGACCGAACGTCAGATCTGCGCGGAGATCATCCGGGAAAAAGCCCTTCGCAATCTCCGGGACGAGGTCCCCCACGGCATCGGCGTGGAGATCGCAAGCTTCAAGGAAACCGACACGCTCATTACCATTTACGCCAACCTGTTCTGCGAAAAGGACTCTCATAAATGGATCATCATCGGCAAGGGCGGAAGTATGATCAAGGAGATCGGAAGCGAAGCCCGGAAGGAGATCGAGGACATCCTCGGGATCCGTATCAACCTGCAGCTTTGGGTCAAAGTCCGGCCCGACTGGCGGAACAACGCCCAGGACCTTAAAGACCTTGGGTATGTCAGCGATAAATAAAGCACACTGAAAAAGCGCCTGAAAGCGGAAATCCAGACCGCTCTCAGGCGCTTTGCTTTTTCTTTATGATTCGATGACCAGCTTTCCGGTCATTTGCTCCGGCACCAGTTCCCAGCAAAGGGTCGCCGGCCCGCTTTGGTGGATCTCCTTTTCAATGTAGCTTTCATCCCGGGTAAACCGATAGCTGATTTGCCTGCTGATCTCAATGATTCTGGCCCTGTCCTCCACCCGGCGGAGCCTTCCAAAGAGGATCACGCAGCGTACGTGCAGCGCCCATTCCCCTTCCGGAGCGGTCCCGTTCTCAAAGACGCAGTAGCTGACCTTATCGCACCGGTCCGCCGCGTCCACACGGTGTCCCGTCTTGCCTCCATGAAAATACAAATGCCCGTCCGCCGGGTTGTACCAGTGGTTCATGGGAAACCCATAAGGATAGCCGTCGTCCCCCTGAACGCTCAATACGCCCCGCTTTTCCCGGACAAGAACCTCGATACACGCTTCCTGTGAAAGCTGCCGGTTCTTCCTGCGCAGTTCCCTGAACATTGCCGTCCCCTTTCCGCTTGGCTTTTCTTACAGCCGCAAAAGGTTGCCGCCCTTATTTGAGCATGTTGATGCCGGGCAGATAATTGACGCTGCGCACAAACTGCCCCTTCAGGTGCCGGATCAAACCGGTCTGCGGAACGTTGCGCTTAAAAATATGGGTGTAAATAACGGAAACGCCCTGTTCCCTCAGGTGTACGCAGGCCGCCTCGATCAGCTGGGACGCCAGACGCTGATTCCGGAACTGCGGCACCGTATAGATGGACAGCAAGGTCGCAGTTTCACCGGCGCCGGTAAACATGGCCTCACACACCGGCTCCCCCTGACGGTAAAAAGCGAGCGGCAAAAAATGCTCCTGCTGACGCCACAGCATCAGATAGTCATGGTTCACCGGCTGGATGCGGTAGCGGTTCATCCTGTCCAGCAGCGCCGCCTCATCCGCCTCCGTGGCAAGGGGAGACTGCCAGTACTCAAAACCCATGGGGGCCTGTGCCCTTCCAAAAGGCAGGTAAAAGGAATACAAGTCCTCGCTGTCGTCGTTCTTCATCCCCATCTGTTCATAGAATTTCAATAGCTCCTTGTCCCTCGGATCGACCTGCGTATAGAACCGGCCGGGCATGCCTGTCTCGGAACGGATCTGGCCGGCCCTGGCAAGCAGGGCCCCAAAGAGCATTGAACGCGCCGAAGGCTGGGCATCCATCTGAAGGTAGATATGCAGCGGCTGATTGGGATAAAGCTCCGCCTGGGTAAACTGGATCAGGCAGCCGTATCCAAGCTGGATTCCTTTGTCGCTGGAAACAAAAAAAACATTTTCTGCCGGGATTCCCTGATATTCTCCTGCCGGATGATTGATCAACATACGCGTAACGCGCCTTTCCTTCATAGTCAACGATACCTACATAAAATATAGCGCAAACCACCCAATAAATCAAGGGCTCACGCCGAAACCATTTCCGCTCCGCTTCCGGTTCTGCCAAATCAACGAAAAATTGCTTTCATCCCCCCTCGATTAATGATATAATGCTTTATGTTCTATCATTTGCTTTGAGGGTTTAATCGTATGACGAACAAGCGCCTTTCCTCTTTTGTGCCCCCCGTTAACGGCATGGGCCGCCGCATCTTCTTCCTTTTCCCGCTTGTGCTGCTGGTGCTGGTCCTGCTTATCAGCTGTGCTTCCGCGCAGGATGCCCTTCCTTACCGGACCCTGCGGACCGGAGACAGGGGAGAAGATGTCAAAGCCCTGAAAACCGCCATGTACTACCTTGGGTATTACAAGAGCCTGGAGGTCACCGGGGAGTATAATGACCTGATGGCCAAGCGGATTGCACAGCTGCAGGTGGCCAACGGTCTTCCCGGTGACGGCATTGCCACGCCGGAGCTTCAGGCGTTCATCTTCGGCGGCGGCTGTTTGCCGGCGGAAGGAGCGCCTGCCCCCACCCCCACGGTATCCCCCACCGACCCTGCAGACGGATCAACCCCCCCTCTGCCCTCCGCGCCCGCTTCCCAGCCTTCAGCCTCCACGCCCAGTCCCTACCGCACGCTTTCTGTCGGGGATTCCGGCGCGGACGTGCTGCGGCTGAAACAGGCCATGTACTATCTGGGTTATTTCAAAAGTCTGGACAATCTTTCAGATTCCTATAACAGGGTCATGTCCGAGCGGATCGAAAACCTGCAGAAAACCAACCGCCTCACACCGGACGGTGTCGCCACCCCGGAATTGCAGGCCCTCGTTTTCAGCGGGCTTTGCAGACCCACCGAGGGTGCCCCGGCCCCGACAGCGGCACCCACCCCGAGCCCTGAGCCGCTTCATCCCGGAAACCTGCCCAAGGACCTTCCTTCTGTCAATGAAAAAGGCTTCCTTCTGGACAAGGATACCTATCTGTATGAAAACGCCGAGGATGGCATCTGGCTGTATAAAACCCGGGACCTCTCCATCACCGTTGCCCGGTACGAAGAGAAAGCCAGCCGCCTGGTGTGGTTTGAAACAGAGATCTGGTGCTCCCCCACCAATCCCCTGACCACCTACCTCAGCCAGGGAAGCCTTCCAGGCAAGCGTTATTCTTCTCCCCTGACCCTCGCCCAGGAAAGCGGCGCCGTTCTCGCGGTTACGGACGATTTTTTCGGTTTCCGCTGGAATTACAATTACCGTACCGGCATCGTCATCCGCAATGGGCAGATCCTTGGGGATAAAACCTATGCCGCCGACCGCTCCGCCTTTCCAAACCTGGAGGTGCTGGCCGTATACGGCGACGGCCGCATGAAATGCTATCTTAGCGATGCCATGAGCGCGCAGGACTACCTGCAGGCCGGCGCCGTACAGACTTTTGCCTTCGGACCCATTCTGGTCACGGACGGCAAGCTCGGCCCGCATATGACCTCCACCAGCTATTATCATTACCGGGAGCCCCGCTGTGCCATTGGGATGATCGAGCCCTGGCATTATGTGATCTTGACCGTGAAGGGACGCGCGGAGGACAGCCGCGGCACCTACCTGAACTGGCTGGCGGAAAGAATGCTGTACCTTGGCTGCACGGAAGCCCTGAATCTGGATGGCGGAGGAACGGTCAGCCTCGTTTTCAACGGCAAAATGCTGAACAAAATCACCAAGAACCTCAGAAGTGTCACCAGCATGATCTGTTTTGGCAAGCAATAACCAGTGACCATGGAAAGGACTGAGTATGCGCGCTATTCTTTCTGGAAGAGACGCCGATATGACCCGGGGAAGCATTCCCGGGCTTTTGCTGCGTTTCGCCCTTCCCATGGCCATCGGGCTTCTGCTTCAGCAATTGTATAATACCGTGGATACCATCGTTGTGGGGCAGTTCGTATCCCAGCAGGCCCTGGCCGCGGTCGGAACCACCGGCAGCATCTGCAACATGCTGGTGGGGTTCTCCGCCGGCCTTTCCATCGGTTCCGGCGTCATCATCAGCCAGGCCTACGGGGCCCACGACCATCAAAAGCTTCATGACGCGGTTCAGACTTCCATTGCAGTGACCCTGATCCTGAGTGTGCTGATGACCGCTCTTGGGTTGGTGATCGTCGATCCGATGCTTCGGTTCATGAACACGCCGGAAGACGTTTTCCCGGAGGCACAAACCTATCTGACCATTTATTTTGCAGGGCTCAGCGGCCTTCTGCTTTATAACATCGGCAGTGCCATCCTTAGGGCGGTAGGAGACTCCACCCGTCCGCTTTTTATCCTGATCGCCGCCTCTGTAGCCAACATCGCATCCGATCTGCTTTTTGTCGTCGTCTTTGGCATGGGTGTGGCCGGGGCCGCCTGGGCAACGATCTTCAGCCAATTTGTCTCCGGCATTCTGGTTCTTTACCTCCTGACACGCGAAAAATCCTCCTATGGCATCCGCTGGCGCCATCTGAGCATTCGCATGGACATCCTGAAGAAAATATTCGCCGTCGGTCTTCCAAGCGGGATCCAGCAGGCCATTACTTCCTTCAGCAATGTATTCGTTCAATCCTATACCAATTATTTCGGCTCCGCCGCCATGGCAGGCTGGGCCAGCTACAACAAACTGGACGCTTATATCAACGTTCCCGCCCAGGCGATTTCCATGGGCGCGTCCACCTTTGTAGCGCAGAATGCCGGAGCAGGACAGCTTCCCAGGGCCAAAAAAGGCGTCCGCACCAGCCTGATCATGAGCGTCTCCATTTCCGCGGTCCTGGCACTCCTGGCTGTTCTTTTTGCCCGCCAGGCCATCTCCCTGTTTTCTCCGGAGGAGAGCGTCATCCGGTTCGGGGTCTTCTTCGTTCAGCTGATCTCCCCCTTTTATCTGTTTACCTGTTTTACGCAGACCTATTCGGGGGCGCTTCGCGGGATCGGGAATGCCAAGGCGCCCATGTATATCATGCTTTTCTCGTACGTCCTTTTCCGGCAAATCTATCTTTTTACCGCAAAACAGCTTGGAAACGACCTGACCGCCATCTCCCTGGCCTATCCTGTGGGGTGGATCATGAGCACCTTTCTGCACTATCTTGTATACAGGCGTTCCTCCCTGTGCGTCCAGCCGAAAGACGGCCCCGGGAAAACCCCGCTCCGCACCTGACTCACGCAAACGGTTTTACGTCAAAAAAGCTCCTGTTCGCTCTCTGCCTCGGAATGGATGTTCCGGTACAGCTTCCGGTAGTCCCGCGGCGAGATCCCCATGGTTTCCATAAAACGATTGTTGAAAGCGGAGGAGGATTGGAATCCGGCGCGATATGCGCATTCCGTCACTGACAGTGCCGTTTTTCCAAGAAGCTCCGCCGCTGCCCTCACCCGGACCTGTACCAGATACTTTGGAAAAGAGACCTGCATGTACCGGCCAAAAAGCCTCGAAAAATAGCAGGAGCTCAGATTCACTTTTCCGGCCACTTCCTTCTGGCTGATTTTTTCATGATAATGGGAATCAATATAGGCACAGGCAGCCTGAATTCTTTCCCAGGCCCCGGCCGAAAAACGGTCCTGTCCAAATTGCCCGATTTTTTCCCTGAAAGCGTATTCCGCGATTCGCAACAGGATGCGGTACAGGAGGATTTTGCATCGGGTCTCCCTGAACAGATCCTCTGTCTGGTATTGATGCTCAAGTTCCGACATCAGCGCGGAGATCTGGGCCGCATCTTCCGGATCCTTCCGAAGGGACAGCATCCTGACCCCGCTCATCAGCCCGATGGACGATGACAGATCCTGATGGCTGTTCAAAAGCCGGCTTGAAAACTGAACAAAAAAGCAGCCTTTTTCCGGCGCATACAGAGTTTCATGCAATTCCTTGGGCCAAATCAGCAAAAGGTCCCCCCTGGACAACGTATAAACCGTATCCTGGACCCGATAGCTGCAGCCCTCCTTCCGCGCAAGAATGAATTCCGCAGCGTTATGCCAATGGGGCGGAAAACGCTCCGGACTTCCGTTCGGCGCGATCACGATATCCTGGACCGCTGAATACCGGATGGTTTCCTTTTGCGTCATACGGCCTCACCTCCCGTGCCAATCATAGCAAAAATCAGGCAAAAGTCAACAAAAAACAGATAGCATCCCAACCGCAAAACGCTTAAGATATGGGTGCTTTTGCAAAGCACATTCTGTCTGAACGGAGATTGCCTGAGATGATGAGGAAACGTGTCTGGAGCATGGACATGACGCAGGGAAAGCCCGCGGGACTGCTGCTGCGCTTTATGGTCCCGCTCCTGATCGGAAATATTTTTCAGCAAGTATACAGCATGGTCGACACCATGATCGTCGGCCAGACCCTCGGCGCAGACGCTCTTGCTGCGGTCGGGGCCACCGGTTCCCTGAACTTCCTGTTTTTTTCCCTTTGCAACGGTCTGTCGAACGGCGTCGGGATCCTGGTTTCCCAGGCATTTGGCGCCTCTCGCCCAGCCACGGTCAAAAAACTGATCACAAACGCGGTTTATATCATGGTCACCGCCGCGCTGTGCATGGGACTGCTTGGTTATTTTCTATCCAGACCTGTCCTCTCGCTGCTTGGCACGCCTCAAAACATCCTTGAGAATGCGGTCATCTACATGCAGGTAAGCTGCCTTGGGATCATCGCCGTTTCCATGTACAACTGCATCGCCGCCATTCTTCGGGGCATCGGCGATTCCCGGACGCCGCTGTTTTTCCTGGTCATCGCAAGTATCCTGAATGTTTTTCTGGACCTGTTTTTCATTAAAAACCTCGGCTGGGGCGTGGCGGGCGCCGCCATCGCCACCATCCTGTCCCAATTGATCTCCGCCGCCGGAAGCCTTCTGTATGCCCTCCGGCACAACCCCATGTTCTGTCTGGATGCCTCCATGTGGAAGCCAGACCGGGATCTGATCCGCAGCTGCTGCAGGATCGGGTTCCCGCTCGCGGCGCAGTCCTCCATGATCGCCCTTTCTCTGGTGCTTCTTCAATCTGTGGTCAACGGGTTCGGATCTGTCGTAGGCGCGGCTTTCACCGCCACCAGCCGGATCGAGATCCTGGTCCAGCAGCCCTACAATTCCCTTTTTGCTGCGCTCTCCACCTTCACAGGACAGAACATCGGCGCAAACCGCGCCGACCGCGTGCGGCTTGGCTTCCGCCAGGCTACTGCCATTATGTTGATTTTTACCGCCGTGATGGTGCCCCTCATCCAGGTGTTCGGCGGGGACATCATCGGCTGGTTCGTCGATGCCGGCACCGCCGCAGATGTCATCGCATATGGCGCCAAAGGTCTTCGGATCACCAGCCTGTTCTTTGTCCCGCTGGGGATGATCGCCGTCTGCAGAGGTGTGCTGAACGGATCCGGGGACGGAACCTACTCCATCATCAGCGGCAGCTGCGAAATGATCGGAAGGGTCGCCTTTCCCAAGCCTCTGACGATGATCCCCCAGATCGGCATGTGGGGGATTTGGCTCGGAACCACGCTGACCTGGGTGCTGGTCGCGGCGGCAAGCATCCTCCGGTATGCCCGCGGAAACTGGCAAAAAAAGGCCAGCATCTCCCGGGAAATGGAGTCCCCTCTCCAAAGCAGCAAAAAAGAAGCCTCCCCGAGGCCTGTCTGAAGTCCCGGAAGGCACCCCCCTGTGATGCATTTTTGACCTATTTCATGACAAGGAGACACGGCCATGATTTACGACGTACGTTCCTTTGGTGCCGTTCCGGACGGCAAGGCCAACTGTGCCCCTGCCATACAGGCCGCGGTGGATGCGGCCTCCCAGGCAGGGGGAGGGATTGTCCTTTTGCCTGCCGGACAATACAGAAGCGGATCCGTACTGCTTAAGAGCAATGTGGAATTACGGCTTGAAGCGGGCGCCCGGCTCATTTCAAGCCTGGACGAGGCTGAAATACGCTCCTTTCCCGCTTCTCCCGATGCTCAGAGCGTAGATGGCTGGAACGGAGGCTTTTTCCTTGGCGCCCGGGATGCCGAAAACGTGACGCTTTCCGGCCAGGGCGTCATCGACGGCCAGGGTGGAAAGGTTTTTACGGACGCAGATGTGGATCTTGGCTTCCACGAATGCCCGCTGCGGGTGGCCGCGTTCAGGCCCCGGATGATCCTGTTTGAAAACATCAGGAACCTGACGGTCAAAGACCTGACCCTCCAGGATGCCGCCTTCTGGACCTTGCATATGGCCGGCTGCAGGCATGTCCGCATCCATGATCTGTGCATTCTCAACGACGATCGCGGAGCAAACAATGACGGCATCGATCCAGATTGCTGCCAGGATGTGGTGATCTCCAACTGCATTGTCCATACAGGCGACGATGCCATCGTCCTCAAATCGACTGCTCCCATGTCCAAACGCTATGGTCCCTGTGAAAATGTTACGATCAGCGGCTGCGTCCTGCATTCCAGGGATTCGGCGCTGAAGATCGGCACGGAAACCCATGGGGTCATCCGCAACGTGATTTTGTCAGACTGCGTTGTCCGGGACTGTTCCAGGGGCGTAGGGATTTGGGTGCGCGATGGAGGCACCGTAGAGCACATCCATATTCATCATCTGACCGGTGCCGTACGGCGATATGCGGACGCCTACAGCCTCCCCGGAGCACCGGGATGGTGGGGAAAAGGCGAACCCGTCTTTCTCAGCGCCACCCCGCGGCGCGGACAGGAAGATGCCTTCCCGGGATCGATTCGTGATATCCATATCTCTGATGTGGCTTTGGATTGCGAGAGCTGTGTTTTCCTTGGGGGCGAGGAGCAGAGTCCCATCCGCCAAGTTCGCTTGAAGGATATTCATCTGTGTTTCAGGCATCAGGGGACTCAGCCGGGGGGGCTTTTTGACGAGCAGCCCTCGGGGCGCCATATCTATCCCCATCGCATTCCCGCCCTGTACGCAAGACACGTACACGGCCTGTCCGTGTCCGACAGCTCCGTTCGCTTTGAGGGGGAAAACGAGGCATGGGACGGAACCGTCACCGAAACGGAACACTGCACAGGCCTGAAACTGTCCATCGAAAAAATGGAGGAGCCGGTATAAGCGCCGCTCCCCCTTTGCCGGCCCGCCCATGGGCCGGTCTTTCTTTTTACGGTTGCCTTTTTTTCTCTCCCTGCCGGTCTGACTCTCCTGTATTTGTCCGATACGCGGTCCTTTAAAGCCTGGATCCTTATCCTCTTTGCGGGAACCGCGCAAGGGACGGACGAACCCGCCCGGCCAGCACGACCGCCAAGGCCATCTTGCAAAGGTCGGGAAGAATGAAGGGCAGCACACACCAGGAGAGAACCGTCGACAGGCCCACCGGACCTGTCGACCGGGTATACACGATCATAAACCATGCCGTTCCAAGGGCATAACAAAGCACCAATCCAAACAGCAGACCAAGCGTTTCCCCCAGGACGCCCTTCCCAATGGACTTTGTCGTCAGACAATAGGCTGGACCGATAATCAGAAATCCAAGAAGATATCCGCCCGTATTTCCCAAAAGCGCCCCGAACCCGGAAGAAAAACCCGCAAATACCGGCACGCCGATCGCTCCGAGCAGGAGATACGTTAAAACGGCCAGGGTCCCGTTCCGTCCCCCAAGAAGAAGGACCGTGATGAAGATCCCAAAGGTCTGAAGGGTAAAGGGAACCACCGACGGAATGCTGATCCAGGAACAAAGGGCGATCAAAGAGGCGGCGATGGCCATATATGCCAATTCAGCCGCCCGAAACGCAGATGCGTGTCCTTGGGGTTTGTTCATTGGGGACCTCCGGTTTGCCGGTTCATCTTAGGCGCCGGCTCTGGATGCGAACTGGCGCCTTCACGGACGATTGTAGCAGCTGACTGATATATTGTCAACCAAAATATCATTTATAGATGACAATATTCCGGTCATCCTTTCGGCTGTCCCATCCGGAATTCCCCATATGAGAGGGCTCGGATCTCTCCATTCTCTTTGCGAACGAGCAGGCGGCCTTCACCGTCCACGTCAACGGCCGTTGCCTCAAAGGATTCCGCTGCCAGGGACACCGTTCCCCGACGGCCAAGCATGATCAGACGCTTCCGGTATTCCTCCAGGATCGTTTCTTTGCGCTGGCATGCTCCCTCCCCCAGGATCCGGTTGATGATTTCACCCGCAAGATGGTTCCGGATACCCGAGTGCACAAATCCTGGGTCGATGGAGGCCGCCTTTCCCCTCAAGTCGGAAGGAAAATCCGCTTCCCGGGCATGAATGTTCATGCCGATCCCCACGACGATCCAGTCCACACAGCCGCTTTCAAAGTCCGTGACCGCTTCCGTCAGAATGCCGCATATTTTTTTCCCGTCCAGTAAAATGTCATTGACCCACTTGATCCCCGGCTGCAATCCGCAGACCGCCTCAACGGCTCCGCATACCCCATACGCCGCCAGGGCAGTCACGAGCGTCTTCTCCTCAAAGGGCAGTTCCCCGCTTTTGAGGATCAGGCTCATATACAAGCCCCCGGGCGGGGAAAAGAAAGCTCTGGCATACCTGCCGCGGCCTTCTGTCTGAGAATCTGCAAGAAGGACAGTCCCATGTCCAGCCCCGGACAAGGCCATCTCCTTGGCGGCCCGATTGGTCGAGGCAAGGACCGGGAAGCAGTGGATCCGCTCTGCGTACTGCTGTGCGGAAGCAGCCAGGAAAGGCCTTATCCCCTGGGGAGAAAGCAGATCATTGTCCCCATCCAGGCAATACCCCCTTCGGGAGGAGGCACGGATCCGATACCCCTTCCCCCGAAGGGCTTCGATCGCTTTCCAGACCGCCGTTCTGGACAGTTTCAACTCCTGCGCCAATGCTTCTCCGGACACATACCCGCCCCGCCGCGATTCCAGCACCGCAAGCACGCTGTCCCTGGTCTCGTTTTCCTTCATGCGCTCAACGTCTTCTTTCGCTTTTGCTCCGATCGTCAGGCCACCAGATCGGTTTCCCTGAACTGCAGGGAATACAGCTTCTTATAGGTGCCGTTTGCTTCAAGAAGCTGCTCATGGGTCCCCAGTTCGCGGACCTGTCCGTCGATGACCACGGCGATCTCGTCTGCGTTACGGATGGTAGACAACCTGTGGGCTACCACCAGGGTCGTGCGTCCCTTGCACAGTTCATCCAGGGATTGCTGGATCAGCACTTCCGTGGTATTGTCCAGGGCGCTTGTCGCTTCGTCCAGGATCAGAATGGCCGGGTCCTTCAGGAAAACCCGCGCAATGCTCAGCCGCTGCTTCTGTCCGCCGGACAGTTTGACCCCGCGCTCCCCGATCTCGGTGTCGTACCCATGCTCCAAGGACAGGATGTAATCGTGAATATTGGCCCTTTTGGCCGCTTCCTGCACCTCTTCAAAGGTGGCATCCGGGCGCCCGTAAAGGATATTGTCCCTGATGGTGCCGACAAACAGAAATACGTCCTGCTGAACGATCCCGATGTTCCTTCGAACCGAATCCAATGTCAGGTTCCGGATATCCTTTCCGTCGATCAGGATCGCGCCGTCCCCCTCATTGAGTCTGTAAAAATGGGGAAGCAGGTGACAGAGGGTCGTCTTTCCCCCGCCAGACGGCCCCACCAGCGCAAGTGTCTGACCTTTTTCAACCGTCAGGCTGACATCTTTCAGCACCGGCTGGGAATCCCCATAGGCATAGCTGACATGACGGAATTCGATGCGTCCCTGGACATCCTTGAGTTCCTCCGCGTCCGGCGTATCCGTTTCCGGTTTTTCATCCATGATCTCCAAAAAACGCTTGAATCCGCTGACCCCGTTCTGGTACTGCTCCATGAAGTTGATCAACGTATTGACCGGATTGATAAACAGATTCACCGATACGATAAAGGTGGAATAATCCCCGAAGGAAATCCGGTCGGCATACAGGAAAAGTCCCCCGGCGATGAGGATGATCACATTGAACACATCCGTCACGAAAGAAGTGGACGAAAAGAACCTGGCCATCGCGTGATAGGCATCCCGGGAGGCACTGACAAATGCCCGGTCCCCTTCTTCAAATTTTTCCACTTCCCGTTGGGTATTGGTGTACGCCTTTGTCACACGGATCCCCGTCACGCTGCTTTCCACCGCAGCATTGATGGTAGCGTTGCTTTTCCGCCGGGCATCAAAAGCCCGTCGCATTTCCTTTCGGAAATACAGTGTCACAATGACCAGGATCGGTACGCAGGAGAACACGATCATCGTCAGGATCGGGTCGATCATAAACAGATACGAAAAAGACAGCAGGATCATGACCGAACTGATCAAAAGGTTTTCCGGACCATGGTGGGCCAGTTCACAGACTTCGAACAGGTCACTGGTAATACGGGTCATGATCCGTCCGGTTTCATGATTGTCATAAAAACTGAAAGGCAGCTTTTCCAGGTGCGCGAACAGGTCCTGACGCATTCTGCTCTGGATCCGGACACCAATCATATGCCCGTAGTATTGCACAAAATACCGCATCAGCATGCGAATCGCGTAAAGCACAAGCACGATGATCCCCGCGATCACAATGGAACGGTACATTTTATTTGGGATAAACTCGTTCAGCATGCGGTTGGTGACGATGGGATAAACCATGCCGATGACAGAAATCAGCAGGGAAGCCAGCATGTCCAGCGCAAGCATTTTCCTGTGGGGCCGATAATAGGCGATAAATCTCTTCAGCATTGTTATTGATTCTCCTTGTTCCTCATTTCGGGCGGCACATAGCTTTCGCAGCGGACATATTCGGATTCCGGACAGCCATAGAAAGGGCCGTCACAGGTGGTTCCTCTCACACTCCGAAGGGCCTCCAGCGCGTCGATGACCTCTCCGATGGCGTCCGGTTCAACCCTGTAATGGGTGTGATACCCGATCTTGACCCCGCACACGAGTCCCGCCTCCCGCAGTACCTTCAGATGCTGGGAAACCGCGGATTCCGTCAAACGGCTCATCCTTGCCAGCGCCCGCACGCAGCAGCTCCTCTCCGACATCAGCTGAAGCAGCTGAATCCGACGCGGATCCCCCAAGGCTTTCCATACTTTGTCTTTCATCCCTTCATCCTCCCAGGGGATATTATAATCCACTAATCCAATTAAGTAAATACTGAATCAGTTCATGGTTCCCGTTTTCACCCGCACACAAAAAAGGGGAGCGGATCAGGCCGCCCCCCATCAAACCGTTTTCATCAGCTTTCCCGGATGGCCATCGCCACAGCCAGGGAATCGTTCCCCACATGGCAGGCAATCGAGCAGGACAGCGGATGATAAGTCACCCGATACTTTGGAAAGGCCTTCTGGACCCGCTCGTTCCATTCCTCAGCGTTCTTGGGGTCCGCGAAGGTACCGGCTGTACACAGATCAATGGCCTCCGGCGGTATGAAACGGAACCGTTTTTCCAGGTCCGCCTCCATCAGGTGGATCAGGGTTTTCTGACTATGCTTGTCTCCCCGGGTCACACACTGGGCATCCAGTTTCCCGCCGCGAATGTTGAGCACCGGATGCAGCCCCATGGCCGTAGCCAGAGAGGCCCCTGCAGCCGTAACGCGATTGCTGCTCTTGAGGTACTTGAGGGTGCTGACGCAGATATAGATGCTGGCGTCAAAAGCGCTCTTTTCCAGGCGCTGCCGGATTTCCTCCGCGTCTTTTCCCAGCTTGGAAAGATAAAGCGCGTCCAATACGCTGCTGCGCTGCGTTACGGAGATCCGCTTGTTGTCCACAACGAACACCCGTCCGTCGTACTTTTCCGCCAGGTTCTGCGCAGCGGAGCAGGAACTGCTCAGGCTGCTGCTCATGGGAATGTAGACGATCTGGTCCGCCCCATCCTTAAAGGCCTGTTCCCAAAGCTCCGTTACGTCTGTCGGCGAGGGCTGGGAGGTGTGTACGGGAACACCCTCCGCCATGGCGCGGTACAGTTCCTCATGGGTGATATCCACCCCTTCTGTCAGTCCCTGGCCATTGACAATGACCGGCATGGGCAGCACATACACCCCCTTTTCCCTGCCCTCCTGCACGCTCATGCCGCTGTTTGTATCCGTAATGACTGCCACCATAAAAGGCAGATCCTCCTTTTTCCGGATCCCGAAATACGGGGTTATCGGTTCCATTTCCAGCCCGCCACCTCTGGCAGGTCCTCCCCGTACTCATGGATGTATTGCTTGTGCTCCACCAGTTTGTCGCTCATCCGCTGGTACAGATAAGCACCGCGGTTGCCAAGCTTCGGCAGGTACTTGATGGCCTCCTGCACCAAATGGAAGCGGTCCACGTTGTTCTGCACCCGCACATCAAAAGGCGTGGTGATGGTGCCTTCCTCCTTGTAGCCGCGCACATGCATCAGCCGGTTGTTATGCCTGCGGTAGGTCAGTTCGTGAACCAAACTGGCATAGCCGTGAAACGCGAAGATCACCGGCTTGTCCTGCGTAAACAGGATATCGTATTCCGCATCGGTCAAGCCATGGGGATGCTCCGTGGCAGGCTGAAGCTTGAACAGGTCCACAACATTGATAAAACGGATGCGGACATCGGGCAGCTCGCTATTGAGGATAGAGACAGCCGCCAGTGCTTCCAGGGTCGGAGTCTCTCCGGCGCATGCGAAAACGATATCCGGCTCCAATCCCTGATCATTGCTGGCCCAGGACCAGATGCCGATCCCCTGGGTGCAGTGCCGCACCGCTTCCGGCATGGAAAGCCACTGAGGCCGGGGATGTTTGGAAGCCACGATGACGTTCACGTAATTCCTGGAACGGATACAGTGGTCAAAGGTGGAAAGCAGACAGTTGGCGTCCGGCGGAAGATAGAGCCGGACCACGTCAGCCTTTTTGTTCGCGATATGATCCATGAATCCCGGATCCTGGTGGGTAAACCCGTTATGATCCTGCTGCCACACGGTAGAGGCCATGATGAGGTTCAGGGAGGCCAGTTCTTCCCGCCAGGGAAGCTGATTGCACACCTTCAGCCATTTGGCGTGCTGAGCCGCCATGGAATCGATGATGCGGGCAAAAGCCTCGTAGGTCGCGAAAAAGCCGTGCCGTCCCGTCAGCAGGTATCCTTCCAGCCAGCCTTCGCACATATGCTCCGACAGCATGGAATCCATCACCCGGCCGTCCGCGGCCAAATGATCGTCCGTTTCCAGGCGTTTGGCGTTCCAATCCCGGTTTTCAACTTCAAAGACCGCGTTGAGCCGGTTGGAATTCGTTTCGTCCGGACCGAAAATACGGAAATTCCTGGCATCTTTGTTCAAAACAAAGATGTCCCGGACGAACTTGCCCAGCTCAATCATGTCCTGCCCATCCCGTTCGCCGTGTCCCTGGGTGTCAAAGGCATACGCCCTGAAATCCGGCAAACGCAGATCCCGCAGTAAAAGTCCCCCGTTTGCATGTGGATTGGCGCCGATCCGCGCGTTCCCCTCCGGAGCCAGCGCACTGATCTGGGGAAGCACCTTTCCGTTTTCATCAAACAGTTCCTCCGGCCGATAGGAACGAAGCCAGTCCTCCAGAATCTTCAGATGCTCCTGTGGCTTTGACATGGAAATGGGAACCTGATGAGCCAGGAAATTTCCCTCGATTTTCTGCCCGTCTACCTCCTTGGGGCCCGTCCATCCCTTGGGGGTGCGCAAAACGATCATCGGCCACACCGGGCGTGTGGGGTTCCCGGTCTCCCGCGCGTTCTTCTGGATGGCCAGGATCCGCTCAACGACCGTATCCATCGTCTCCGCCATTTTCCGGTGCATGGTCATCGGATCATCCCCTTCGACAAAGAAGGGCTCCCATCCGCAGCCATGGAAAAAATCCACCACTTCTGTTTTGCTCATTCTGGCGAATACCGTGGGGTTGGCGATCTTGTAGCCGTTCAGGTGCAGGATAGGCAGGACTGCGCCATCCGTGATCGGGTTCAGGAATTTATTGCTCTGCCAGGAGGTGGCAAGAGGACCCGTCTCCGCCTCGCCGTCCCCAACGGTCACTGCGGCAATCAGTCCGGGGTTGTCAAACACAGCGCCAAAGGCGTGAGCGACGCCGTACCCCAGTTCGCCGCCCTCATTGATGGAGCCGGGGGTTTCCGGCGCGCAATGGGAGGGGACTCCGCCCGGGAAGGAAAACTGTTTAAACAGTTTGGCCATGCCCGCCTCGTCCTGGGAGATATTTGGATAAACCTCGGAATAGGTTCCATCCAGGTAATCGTTGGCGATAAAGAAATTGCCTCCGTGTCCGGGACCGGAGAGAAGGATCAGATCCAGGTCATACCGTTTGATGGCCCGGTTCAAATGAACAAAAACAAAATTCTGCCCAGGCACCGTTCCCCAATGGCCAACGATTTTTTTCTTGATCATGGACAGGGTCAGAGGTTTCCTCAGCAGCGGATTCTCAAGCAGGTACAATTGTCCCGCGGAAAGATAATTGGCCGCGCGGAACCATTGATCCATACGCTGCAGCAATTCATCCGTGATAGGGCCTTTTTCAGGACAGCAGACGGAAGTCTGGGATTTCATGGGGATTCTCCTTTCTTCGGACGCATGTTTCTTCGGCTCTGGGGAATATTATACGGAAAGCGTTTTCTTCCGTCAACCCGTGGCGAATCGATTTCCGCGAATGGACCAACCTCCGCTTATAATAGGGTAGAGGGAGGGCGTTAGCCCTCGCCCCTCCCATTGCACCGTACGTA